>JANNEN010000218.1:0-2700 GCA_031378715.1 Emticicia sp. | reverse complement strand
CTCTACACTTTCGAAGGTTGCGTCTTACGTTCCGTGGGCTTATAATTTCATTTTTGATACACCATTTTTACGTAGAATTGCGAATACTGTCGTCGGTTTCCATCCTAACAGAACAATGCCTTTATTGGCGAAAAAGACATTTATGAAAAGCTATCGGCAGTCGGCTATCGGCAGTCAGCTTTCGGCAGTTAGCAAACAGCAATTAGCAATTAACAATCAAAAGTCACAAGCTGCAAGCGGTTTGCCGACTGCCGAAAGCCAAAAGCCAAAAGCCGTTTATCTTTTTGTAGATGAATTTACTAATTATAATGACGTTGAGATTGGTATTAAGGCGGTTAAATTATTGAACCGTTTGGGGTATGAAGTTATCGTTCCGAATCATGTAGAATCTGGTCGTCCGCAGTTATCAAAAGGGCTTTTAGATGCTGCCAAACGTCTTGCAAATCAGAATGTTAGCTTACTGAAAGATATAGTTACGGAAGATATTCCACTTATCGGAATTGAGCCTTCTGCCATCTTGACTTTCAGAGATGAATACCCTGATTTAGTGGATAAAAATTTGGAAGAAGATGCCAAAAAATTAGCCAAAAATGTATTTATGATTGAGGAGTTTTTATCGAAAGAAATAGAAGCAAAACGTATTTCAAAAAGTGTTTTTACGACTGAGAAAAAAGTAATAAAATTGCATGTCATTGCCAGCAAAAATCCTTATCAAGCATGGTTCCTGCGAAGCGAACACTCTCGTTTCCAGAGAATTATGAAGTACAACTAATACCGTCAGGGTGTTGTGGCATGGCAGGTTCTTTTGGGTACGAAAAAGAGCATTTTGAATTGTCAAATCAGATTGGCGAGTTGGTGCTTTTTCCAACGATTCGCCAGCAAAGTGAGGACGTAATTATTGCCGCCTCGGGTACAAGTTGTCGTCATCAAATTCACGATGGAACTGGACGGACTGCCAAGCACGCTGTGGAGATTTTGTTTGAGGCACTAATTTAATTTATTGTGCCTGCTAACGTTCATAGTATCACCAGAAGTTATTAATTTCGTAGTATCTGTAATTACTTTTACATGATCAGAATTGATACAGGAACAATACTTTACCATTAATTTTTAGTAAACAAAACGGTTAAATGCTATGAAATATTACCCCTGTTTTTTTATCTTTATATTTACTTTATTATTTACCCAAACCATTAATGCACAGTCAATTAGCTACTATCCTTTCGACAATGCACAACAACTTTCCATTGCTACCAATCCATCAAAAGTGATATGGATGGACTTTCGTTTTCAGATGAATTCCTTTACTTCTTCCTTGAATACTGAACCCGCTTTGATGGTGAATTTAGCCTACACTCGAAACGCTAATTTCTATGTTGGTGGAGGGGCGAATATGGGAATCATTGGAGCGTTTTATAATCGAACTCTGATTAATGGCTATTTTGGTGCTTTCGGCGTTAGAGCATATCCATTTGAGAAAGCACCAAAAGTTAGCATCAACTTTGAAACGGGACCTTTTGTAGAAACCGATGGTAAAGGTGGTAAATTTAGAGCTTGGTTAGGAATAGGTTATCATTTTGGCGGGAAGACTAATTAAAACTCCACCTCAATCCGACTAACCCCCAAATTATCAACTGAAAACACTAAATACTCAGAACTCTCTATTTTATTGATAATCAAAGGTTTAGCATTGCCACTAACTTGCAAAGCCTTCGGTTTTTTATTTTGTGGTAATAAAATCTCCCATTCCGAAATCGTACCAATGCCTGTGAAATTGATGGTGAGTTTATTAGCAGAAAACTTGTATTGATAAGTGATATATCCTCCCGATGCTTCGTATTTCACCGTCACGGCAACTTCTTTTTCGCCCGTTGCTTCCCATCTTGGCGAAACTTTTACTTTCTCAAACATCGTGGCAGTATCTTTCACGCCTGCCAAACCTTCTAATAATGAGCAAGTTACCGCCGCCGCACCCCAACGGTCAGGGATTCCGAAGGATAAATCGTCTTTGGAAGTATCTTTTGATTTTACGTCAATTACCGAATCTCCCAAAGTCAAGCCCGCAATCATCCAGCGAGATTTGGAGTTTTTCATCCCAAAAAGCTCAATAGATTCAATTTTTTTATCAGGATTTGGATTCACAATTTGTGTAATTCCCAAACCCACAAAAGGTGATTTTTTATTCTTGCCCGACCATGCCACTTTGAAATTTGCTTTGTCTTGCGGAAACCACCAATTATCAATTTTATCGCCATGAATATACTCCGTGAAAGTCGAACCATCGTCATAACGCAAGGCAACTATACCAATTATTTCACCTTTTGACCGTGCGTGAAGAAGGTAAATTGTGGTAGTTTTTCGATTAAGAATTACGGCAGATGAGATTTGATAATCCTTCTCCATATCATCAGAAAGCACAATTGCTCCTTTTCCACCATTGTCGAGGGGGTCAGTTATTTGGAAAGGAATATTCAAAAATAGATGTTGTCCCAAAGGAATTTCGGAAGCATCATTTCCTTCGCCATCACCATTCCAACCTGGAATTCCTTGACTGCCTTTTCCCGAAAAATCTGCGTTGGCAGCCTTGGCTAAACTGATGGTGGTGAAGTTTCCAGTTTTCGTTTCGGGTAATTTTCCTTTGTATGTTCCGTGCAGATAATTATCGTGTTTTCGAGCTAAATTCAATACTCGATTCAGAAT
>JANNEN010000200.1:0-20058 GCA_031378715.1 Emticicia sp. | reverse complement strand
TTCTACCCCTTGAAAAGCCCCCCTCTCTTTTGGAGAGGGGTCGGGGACGGTCGGCCGCAGCCGTGAGGTCATTTCTGCAAAGTTTTGTACACCCAAAAATAGATTTGACTTTCAATGAATATTCTGATACTTGGTTCGGGGGGGCGTGAGCATACTTTTGCGTGGAAAATCGCACAATCAAAAAACTGTACTAATCTTTTTGTAGCCCCAGGCAATGCGGGTACGGCTCAAATTGCCACCAATTTAGCATTGGACGTAAACGATTTTGAAGCAATCAGCAGTGCCGTGAAAGCACATCAAATCGACATGGTAATCGTTGGCCCCGAGGAGCCGCTCGTGCGTGGCATTGTCGATTTTTTTAGGAAAGATAAAACCCTCAAAAAAGTAAAAATCGTTGGCCCAGATGCTTCGGGAGCAAGGCTCGAGGGCAGTAAAGATTTCTCGAAAGGTTTCATGCAAAAGTATAATATTCCCGCAGGAACTTCACGGACATTCACCAAAGAAACACTACAAGAAGGCTTGCAATACCTTGATAATCAATCACTTCCGATAGTTTTGAAAGCCGACGGCTTGGCTGCGGGCAAGGGCGTAATCATTGCCGAGTCGAAAGCTGATGCCCGTCAAGCTCTCCACGAAATGCTCACCGAAGCCAAATTTGGTGATGCCAGCAGTAAGGTGCTAATTGAGCAGTATTTGCCAGGAATCGAGCTTTCGGTCTTTGTCCTGACCGATGGAAAAAACTATAAAATTTTGCCCGAAGCCAAAGATTACAAGCGTATCGGCGTGCATGATACGGGCCTAAATACGGGTGGAATGGGAGCCGTGTCACCCGTGCCATTTGCCGATGCTGAGTTTTTGGGCAAAGTCGAAGAGCGAATCGTAAAACCAACCTTGGCGGGTTTGCAAGCCGAGGGCATAAAATATGTCGGTTTTATTTTCGTTGGAATTATGAACGTAGCGGGCGAGCCGTACGTGATAGAATACAATGCCCGCATGGGCGACCCCGAAACCGAGGTTGTGCTGCCCCGAATCAAAACCGATATGGTAAAACTGATGCGGGCAACGGCCGATGGTAAGCTGGATAAAATTAAACTTGTGGTCAGTCCGATGGTAGCCATTGCGACGGTTTCGGTGGCCAAGGGTTATCCAGAAACCTATCGTAAGGGCGATAAAATGATGATTCCTGCCCCCGAAAAAGATACAATTATTTTTCATGCTGGCACAAAAATAGCTACTGATGGTACAACCGTGACCAATGGCGGACGGGTAATCGTGACCACGGGCTTGGCACGGACGCTAAATTCTGCCCGCAAAAAATCGCAAATGATGGCAAAAAAGATTATATTTGACGGCAAATATTTCCGAAACGACATCGGAAAGGATTTATTGGAGTATCTTGAATAGTGAAAATGATAAGTAATTCTATCACATGAAATAATGCAAAAAGTAGCAAAACAACTCATACGATTTGACTGGGCAATGAAAAAAATGCTTCGTCATAAGGCTAATTTCGACATTTTAGAGGGTTTTTTATCCGAACTTTTAGCTGAATCTATAAAAATAAAGCACGTTTTAGATAGTGAGAGTAACAAAGAAACAGAAAACGACAAACACAACCGAGTAGATATTCTTGTCGAAAATAGTAAAAATGAATTAGTCATTATTGAGATTCAAAATAGTAAAGAATACGACTATTTTCATCGAATATTGTTTGGTACCTCAAAAGCCATTACAGAACATATCAAAGAAGGAGAGGCGTATGCGACGATTAAAAAAGTAATTTCTGTAACGATAGCTTACTTTGATTTAGGGCAAGGGGAGGATTATGTTTATCATGGTACAACGAACTTCAAAGGTATTCATAAGGGAGATATTCTGAATTTAGCTGAAAGGCAAAAACAGTTGTACCAAAAAGATAACCCTTCGCAAATATTTCCTGAATATTACTTAATTAAAGTGAGTAAATTTGGTAACAGAGTTAAGGATAAGTTAGATGAGTGGATTTATTTTCTCAAAAATGGCGAAGTGAAAGAGAGCTTCACTGCTCAGGGATTATCAGAAGCCAAAGAGAAATTAGACGAAATGCAACTGTCCGAAGCTGATAGGAAAACATACCAAAGGTATTTGAAAAACCTACGAGAAATTGCAAGCGAACAACACACTAAAATGGCTGATGCAGAAGAACAGATTTCAAATGCGACAAAAAAAACAGCTATTGAAATTGCAACAAAAATGAAATTAAGTGGAGAATCTTTTGATAAAATAAGATTGTACACAGGACTGTCCGAAGACGAAATTCGAGGAATTTAGGATTGTAGTTTTGGAATTTTAAAATCAAACAAAAAAGATATTTCAGACAAAGAACTTGATGCTTTATTAAAAGAGGCTGGTCTGAAATAAGTATTCAACTGTCGATTGAGTAAATTACTCGTCGAAATTATACATATATAAAATGGGCTGTGGACAATGTTCATCGGGAGGTTGTGGAGCAGTAAAAGCGATAGGCCAAACCGAAAAATCGAATCATAAAACCGTAGCGGGCTGCTCCTCTGGGGGCTGCTCATCGGGCGGGTGTAATAAAATGAATGCCTTCGACTGGCTGTCTAATATGGACGTGCCTCGGTCGATGCGATACGATGTAGTTGAGGTAAAATTTAAAGGCGGACGAAAAGAATATTTTCGGAACGCTAATAATCTTGACCTTTACACGGGCGACTTCGTGGCCTGCGAAATGGCTTCGGGCTACCATATCGGTAGTGTTTCGTTGCAGGGTGAGTTGGTGCGGCTACAAATGATTAAAAAAGGGCTGAAAGACAACGACGAAATCAAGAAGATTTTGCGGGTAAGCACCGAGCGTGACCTCGAAAAACACCAACAAGCCATTGCCCGTGATATGCCTACGATGTATCGGGTGCGGGGAATTGCGAAGGAAATGAAACTCCAAATGAAGATGTCGGACGTGGAATTTCAGTCGGATAATTCAAAGGCAACGTTCTACTATTCGGCCGACGATCGAGTAGATTTTCGTGAAATGATTAAACTTTTGGCTTCTGAGTTTAAAATCAGGGTCGAAATGAAGCAAATCAGCTTGCGGCAAGAGGCTGCTCGGGTGGGCGGAATCGGTTCGTGCGGGCGGGAACTTTGCTGCTCAACTTGGCTCACCGATTTTCGGGCGATTCCGACTTCGGCAGCACGGTATCAAAACCTTTCGCTCAATCCTGCCAAACTTTCGGGGCAGTGTGGCCGCTTGAAATGTTGCCTAAACTACGAACTCGAAACCTACCTTGATGCCCTAAGTGATATTCCGACCGTGGAGAAACCACTGAAAACCGAGAAAGGAAATGCCGTTTTGCAAAAGACTGATATTTTCCGTCGTATCATGTGGTTTAGTTATAATAATGATATAAATTGGCATTCGTTGCCGATTCATCAAGTGGTCGAAATCATGAAAATGAATGAAAAAGGCATCTTGCCAAATTCATTGGAAGACCTCAATTTGATTGATTCGATTGTGGTGGATAAAAATGCCCCAAGAAATTCGGATTTAGATCGTTTGGATAAAAAATATACTGATAAAAACCGAAAATCGAAACCGAATAACACAAACAGTAGCAGACCAAATGCTCCGCAAAAAGGCAATAATCCTGTAAAAGCAGAGAATAATGCCCCCAAAAATGCTAATCTGCAAGGAAACCAAGGCAAACAAGGTAGCAATGTTCCGCAAGGAAATGCCCCGAATGGAAATGCCCCACAAGGAGGAAATCCGCCAAAAGCACCTCAGCAAGCGAACCAAAACCGAAATCCAAACCAAGGGAGTAACCCCAATAATAAACCACAAGGCGGCGGACAGCAGGGCGGAGGAAATCAAAACAGACCACCGCAACCACCGAATAATCAGCCAAGACCAAACCCTAATAAACCGCAGGGCGGCTCTCCGCAGGGCGGCTCCCCGCAGGGAAATCCGAACCAAAATAAGCCGAATAACCCCAATAACCAAGGACGAAATCCGAACCAAAATAACCAAAATCGGGGGCAAAACAGACCTCCGCAACCCGACCAAAGCAAATCGGAAGGAGAAAAATAAATGCAAATCATAAACCTTCCGTACGCATTGCGTGTGGAGGGTTTGTTTTAAGATATTGAAATGAAAAATATTTTCAAGCAAAAAATTAATACTAATTTATTTATGTTTTGCATGGGGAGTAGTTTCCCCTCCTTTTTTCAAGGAGGGGTGCCTGACTGGCGTAGCCGTCGGCGGGGTGGTGAAACAAGGGCAGTCGAAACTCTAAAGAACAAATTCTTTACTGAAAAACCCCGAAGCGTCGGTCGCCTCCGTCAAAATTCCACTACGTCAGAATTTTGCTACTTCCCCTTGAAAAAAGGGGAGGAAACTAAAAAAGTGTGTAACATGAATAATCTACTCAGAAAAAAAACACTTTTTGCATTTTTGATGCTTTCGGTGTGGGTGCTATCGTGTTATAGTAACGCCATTTTTAAATCTTATGAAGATTTGAAAGATACAAATTGGTATGTAAAAAATATCCCTTCGTTTACCTTTGAAGTGAAAGACGAAACCACGCCTTATAATATTTATCTACTGATTAGAAACGCTTCGCAATATCCCTATAATAACCTCTACGTGACTCGCTATATCTATGGCCCCGACGGCAAGCAAATTGGTAATCGTTTGGAAGAAGTAACGCTCTTTGACCCAAAAACTGGCCGACCGCTGGGCGAGGGTTTGGGTGATATTTACGACCATAAGGTGATTTCTACCCGTAATTTTATGTTTCCGAAAAAAGGAAAATACACCATCAAATTGAAGCAGTATATGCGGCAAGATCCGCTTCCCTACGTGATGTCGGTGGGCGTAAGTGTAGAAAAACCGATTTCTCCAAAACAATAATTAGTTTTTTGACGTTGTTGAAATCGTGGTAATGAATCATCTTTGCGGTGAATTTGCCCGATTTTTTTAGCACACCGAACTCCCAACACAATGAACTTTTTACCGCTTTTTCCACTTAATTTGGTTGTTTTTCCACACGAAGATCTCAATTTACATATATTTGAGCCTCGGTACCGTCAGTTAGTTAATGAATGTATTGAGGAAAAAAAAACCTTCGGAATCCCTGCTTTCGTGAATAGTAAGTTACTCGGGTACGGTACCGAAGTAGAAGTTTCGCAGCTCTCAAAACGCTACGGTGATGGTCGCATGGACGTAATGACAAAGGGCTTACGGATTTTTAGAATCGTTGATTTTCAGAATCCCGTCAAGGGAAAACTGTACGCTGGCGGTGAAGTAGTCTTCATCGAAAACGAAGACCTGACCGAAGAAGTGAACCCGTATTTATTGAGTTTGGTCGAAAAGCTATATTCACTTTTGAAAGTAAAAGTTGATTATGACCAACCCGAATACGCTCCGTTTAGCTACCGAATTATTCATAAAATAGGCGTTTCGGTGGCCGAAGAATACGAATTATTGCTCATGCCAAGCGAAAAACAACGCCAACAACGCCTCATCGAACACCTCGAACTGATAAACCCAATCGTGGCCGAAGTAGAACGCACCAAAGAACGAATCGCCATGAACGGGCATTTTAAAGAACTCGATGCCTTGGATTTTTAATACTATGGTTGCTGTTCTTGTTTTATTTGGAATGTTGTTTCTGTGCCTTTTTGTAGAAATTTATTCATTATATAAACGTTCACTTGACTGGTATGGCGAAGATTCCATTCTTCAAACCTCACGTACATATCGGGCTGTTTTTTTTTCTCCGTTTGATACTCTTCAAGGGTTATTGATATTTTTGGGCGTTTTGCTTTTTATAATAGCCTTTTTTAGAATCGGAAACAATGACCTCTACGCCAAGATTTTGGTGTCATTTGTGGCATTTGCTTCACTTGTCGTCCCGTTTATGTACTTCCGAATCAAGTATCAATATTGGCAACAAAATCGCTGGAAGGATTATACTTTTGACCCAATTTTAAGGGTGGTTTCTATCGTTGGTGTGCGTGTGGAAACTTTTTCTTTCGATGATATTCAAGTAATCCAACAGTATGTAGCTACGAATAGTAAGTTTACCCAAGGCTACATCAAGATACTTTTTAAAGACAAACGTCCGCCTGTTTTTCTTACGCCTCTGCTACCGTGTTACGCAATCCTGCCTGATTTCTTTGTGGGTGTATAAAAACAGCTAATCAGTCAGCGTATTTTTGATACAGGTTGATTATATTTACTTTTTGTAAAGATTTTACCGAAACCCCTACCGCTAATCAATGAAAAAAATATTCCTGCTTATGGTCAGCATTTTCGCTGCTCAAATCTTGTTCGGCCAAGCCCTGACCGTCGAAAAAATTATGCAAGACCAATCGAAATGGATTGGTACGCCACCGAGCAATATCTTTTGGTCGGAAGACAGTAAAACACTCTATTTTTCGTGGAATCCCGATAAAAACAAGGGCGATTCGTTGTATAAATTCGCTTTTCCCGACAGAACGCCCCAAAAAGTTTCACCTGTTGAACGCCGTTCTCTGCCCGCCCAATCGGGGGTTTATTCTCAAAATCGTGGCTTGAAGGTTTTTGAAAAACAGGGTGAGATTTTCTTGATGTTTACTAAAACGCTGAAAATCAAGCAATTAACCAATACTACCGAACGAGAATCGAACCCGTATTTTAGTGGTGATGAAACGAAAATTATTTTTAGCCGAAGTAATAATCTGTACAGTTTTAATCTGGAAGATGGTGCGGTTACGCAACTATCCAATTTTTTGACGGGAAGCAAACGAGCCGAACCAAAACCCGCCAACGATGAAGAAAAATGGTTGAAAGCTGACCAGTTGGCCATGTTTGATGTTTTGAAAGAACGCAAAGAAAAGAAAGATGAGGCCGAGAAATTAACCAAACTTGACCAGCCCAAACGCCCCAAGGAAATCTATACCGAAGACAAAACTTTGGAACAACCGCAGATTAGCCCCGACCTGCGGTACATTACTTATCGCCTTTCGGTGCAGCCCAAAAACGCCAAAGCTACCATCGTGCCAAGCTACGTAACGGAGTCGGGTTTTACGGAAGATATTGCCGCCCGCACGAAGGTTGGTTCGCCTTTGGCAAGCTACGAAAATTTTGTTTACGATGTCCGCAAAGATACTGTCTATCAGGTAGTTACGAAAGATATTGCGGGAATAACGGAGCAACCCGAATACCTAAAAGACTACGCCAAAAAAGACACCACGAAGCGAAAACCAACGCCTCGCAAGGTCATTGTTACGAGTCCGTCTTGGTCGCTTGATGGTTCATATTCAGTCGTCAGTGTTCGTTCGGTGGACAATAAAGATCGCTGGATTATGCTCCTCGACCCCGCCACGGGCAAGCTCAAACTCCTCGACCGTCAGCACGATGAGGCTTGGATTGGCGGCCCTGGCATTGGTTTTGGTGGCGGGCTGGGGTGGATTGATGCCCAAACGCTTTACTTTCAGTCGGAGGTTGATGGGTTTTCGCACCTTTATACCGTAAATGTTATTTCGGGCGAAAAAAAGCAACTCACCAAAGGCAAATTTGAGGTGCAGCAAGTGCAACTTTCACGGGATAAAAAATCGTTTTATTTGACGACTAACGAAGCACATTCGGGCGAGCAACATTGCTACAAAATGCCCATTGAAGGTGGCGAACGAACAAAACTTACAAGCATGACGGGGGCAAATGACGTAACGCTTTCGCCCGATGAATCTATGTTGGCCGTTCGATATTCGTACATCAACAAGCCCTGGGAGCTGTTTTTGCAGGAAAATACCCCGAATGCAAAAGCCGAGCAACTAACGTATTCATTGACCGATGAATTTAAGGCTTACCCGTGGAAAGATGCCAAAGTTATTTCATTCGTGGCTCGTGATGGCGTAGAAGTTTTTGCCCGAATCTATGAACCTTCCCAGTCTTCTAATCGTAAATCGTCAGCCGCAAATCGTAAATCAGCGGAAGGCCGCCCCGCAGTTATATTTGTACACGGTGCGGGATATTTACAAAACGCCCACAAATGGTGGAGTCAGTATTCGAGGGAGTATATGTTTCATAATTTGTTGGTCGATAAGGGCTACACCGTACTGGATATTGACTACCGAGCCAGTGCGGGCTACGGGCGTGACCACCGAACGGGCATTTATAGATTTATGGGCGGCAAAGACCTAACCGACAACGTGGACGGAGCAAAACTATTAGTAGAAAAATACGGCATTGATGCCAAGAAAATCGGTATTTATGGTGGTTCGTACGGAGGCTTTATCACGCTGATGGGTATGTTTACAACGCCTGATGTCTTTGCGGCAGGTGCGGCACTTCGCCCCGTGACCGACTGGGCGGCGTATAACCACGGCTATACGGCCAATATCTTGAACGAACCCCAGGCCGATAGCTTGGCTTATCGCAAAAGTTCACCGATTTATCATGCTGCGGGGCTGAAAGGGCATTTGCTGATTTGTCACGGCATGGTTGATGTCAATGTGCATATCCAAGATTCGTACCGCTTGGCACAACGCCTCATTGAGCTAAAAAAAGAAAACTGGGAAATGGCCAGCTACCCCATGGAAGACCACGGTTTTGTGGAGCCTACCTCGTGGATGGACGAATACAAGCGAATCTTGAAACTATTTGAAGAGCGATTGAAGTAGTCTTCGGCTTTAATTGAGGGCAGAATATAAACAGATGAAGTCAAGCGTTACGTTTGATGATTCAGGGGCATGAGATGTTTTCTCGGTAGAAAGCAGACATGATGAAGTCTGTTGAGTTTGTGGGCAATTAATCAAACTTTGACATTTGCTTTGGCATAATAATTGGCAATCAATGTGGCATGAAGCTGTGCTTCATTCATAAAGTAGAAAATATCGTAAGTATCAGCAAAACATAATGTTTTATTGAAAGTATTTTCAGACTTTTACGTTAGTTTATAAACTAAAAAAATTAAAGCCCTTTTAGGGGCTTGGGGTGATATGCAATTTCTTTTTCCGACTTTTCTTTGGGGTTTGTTGGCACTTTCGGTGCCGCTGATTATTCATTTATTCAATTTTCGTCGCACCAAGCGAGTGTTTTTTACGAATGTGGCGTTTCTGAAAGCCGTCGAAACCCAAACGAGTTCGTTTCGCCGTATCAAGCAATGGCTTATCTTGGCTGCACGACTTCTGTTTCTGGCGTTTTTGGTTTTTGCATTTGCCCAACCGTTTTTACCCGCCAAAAACGGCACAACAAATCGTACTTCGGGGCTGGGTGTCAATAGCCTGTATCTCGACAATTCGTTGAGTATGCAAAACACTACCGAAAACAAACGCTACCTTGATTTGGCCATCATTAAGATTGATGAATTGCTTACGTTTTTTCGCCAATCGCCTAATGTTCAGTTAGTTACGAACGACTTTTCGGGCGAAGACCAAGCCGTAACCAATGGGGTGAAGGTAAAAGACCGCCTTACTTCGGTCGGTTTATCATCGAATCCTCGGACGCTCGAAAGTGTTTATAAACGCCAAAATAGTTTGGCTCAAAAACACAATGCCAGTGCCAATAATCAATTCTTTTGGTTCAGCGACTTTCAGAAAAGTACGGCGGGAGATTTACGTAAAATCAAATTAGATTCATTGAATAAACTCTTCTTGGTGCCAGTACAAGGCAAGAAAAACCAAAATGTATTCACCGATTCGGTTTGGTTGGCTTCGCCCTTTATTCGTGAAATGCAAAATAATATATTGTATGTAAAAGTGTTCAATTCGGGCAGCGAAGCCATCGAAAAACTCCCCGTAAAACTATTCATTGATAACGCCCAAGCCTCCACGGCCTCGGTCGATATTGCCCCAAACGCCTCGGCCACGGCCACGTTTAATTTTACGGTAAAAGACAAAGGTTTTCATCGGGGAAAAGTTTCGTTCGATGACCAACCGATTACCTTCGACAACGATTATTATTTTGTGCTGAATGCCTCGCCCACGATTCAGGTTTTGCACTTGTATCAAGAACGCAGTGCGGCCGATTACATCGGGAAAGTTTTTGATAACGATAGCCTTTTCAATTATCGGGCATATAGTGCCACGAATGTTGATGTGGGGCAATTTAAAAATGCTAATCTCATTGTTTTGGAAGGTGTAGAGCAGGTTTCGGGTAGTTTTCGGGCAAGTTTGGAGGAGTTTGTAAGAAATGGTGGAAATCTCTTAGTTTTCCCTTCGGCTCGCCCCGATATTGCTTCTTATAATCAGTTTTTGAGCGGATTTGGTATTCAATCAATCAGCTTGAATGACTCACCCGTGTCGCCACAAAGCCAACTGGCGATTGCTGAACCCAACCGACAAAATCCGTTTTTTATTGATGTTTTTGAACGCACAACCTCACTCGGTGTAGTCACAACGCCCGCCATGCAGCCCGCTTGGACGTGGAGCGGCGTGGGCGAAAAGATTCTGACCTTCAAGAATATGCAGAATTTTATCACCTCAACTCAAGTATCGCAGGGGCGGATATATATCTGTGCATCGCCCCTTGATAAACCCTACGGAAACTTTGCCGAACACGCTTTTTTTGTGCCAACGATGTTCAAAATTGCAGCCATGAGTACCAAACAAGAGCGTGCTGCCTATAATTTTAGTGAAGGGAGCATCAACTTGGATTTGCCGAATGTCAAGAAAAACGCTACTTATAAACTCAAAAATGTAAGTACCGAGCGGCGTTCCGCACCCAACAATAAAATTGAGATAATCCCAGTGCAACGTACCGTAGGAAATACGCTCATGATGGAACTACCCAAGTCGGGCCAAATGACTGATAATCAAACACTTGAATCGGGTTATTATGAATTGCAATTAGACGGAAAAACCGAAAAACTCTTGGCTATCAACCACGATAACGAAGAATCAAAATTGGATTTTTATACACCCGACGAGCTGCGAACGCTCTTTGCGGGACAAAAAAACGTAACGATTTTTGATAATTTATTGGACGGTGACTTTGTAAAAACATTCCAAGAAAACAACCTCGGTACGCCCCTCTGGAAATACTGCATTATGCTGGCTCTGCTGTTCTTGTTGATTGAAGTTTTGTTGATTCGGTTTTTGAAGGGGTGAATAAGGTCTGTAATGCAGGCCTGACTTTTTTTAATTTAGGGAAAGAACAAGGTCTGCACCGCAGGTCTGACCTTTTTTAATTTGGGGAAAGAACAAGGTCTGCACCGCAGGTCTGACCGAAATTAGGTAATAGTTCGCCAAAAAACATCACAGCTTTTTTTATTCCCATAATATCGCATAATGAATATCCATAAGTTTTCGATGTTTTTTCTGCTATCTATAACCTTTTTTGTTGGTTTCGCTCAAAAAGCTAATAATCATATCACCAAAGACCCTCGTTCTGGTTTTGTTTTGATTCCAGGCTCAAAGGAAAACGGCACTAAATATTATTACATTTATGATCACGAAGTTTCGGTTGGTGACTATCAAGAATTCATGAATTATTTAAAAAACGAGCAAAAGAAAGATATTTTATCAAAAATTCTGCCTGATTCAAGTAAGTGGATTTTTGAAGATAAGGTTTCCTCACGTGAATATTTTTATTCAAAGAAATATATGAAATACCCGATTGTCTGCATTTCTCAGGAGGCGGCAACTGAATATTGTAAGTGGGTGGAGTCATTATTTAAGCAATCCAAGGAGTACTTGAAGACAGCGGTTGTACGATTACCAACAAATTTTGAATGGGCGAATTCAGTTTTTTTTTCCTATAAAAATGCTATTTATGCTACTGGATTAGGCGATACACTGATTAATGACAAACAGTGTTACTTGGCTAATTTTAGAACATTTTCACAAATTAATACCAAAAAGAAAGGTGTATTAATCCCATTAATAGCAACGAATAGGTTCAATCTTATTGATGGAGGAATGTATAACATGAGCGGAAATGTGGCGGAGATGATTTTATCAGCAGGTAAAACAAAAGGCGGACACAGGGATTCTGAAGAAAAAGACCTGAGAATTGTATCAGTTAAGAATTTTGACGGGCCTTCTGTTTATGTTGGTTTTAGACCAATAATGTACTTCTTGGAGGACTAAAAGAAACTGAAAACATTTTCAAGACAACAAACCCCCACTTGAAAACCAAAAAAAACAACTACTTTTAATCAAAATATTTCAAGAAAATGGCAAAACTAAAAATAAATTTTGAAAAATGCGATAAGGCTTTTATCGAAAACTCTTTTGGGATAATACGGGTGAAAAATCTGCTTGAGTTACAAACTTGGATTGACGCATCTGTAAAAATTGAGCCTGAAATCGAAAGCTATCTTGGTAATCTGAGAAAACTATTTGAAGACCGCTTAGACGACATAAACGAAGAAACACTAAAACTAAATTTTATTGCCCCGATTCTTAGTTTAGTACAATTTAGCGGTAAAAATTTTACGGCCTTTGCGGACGAAAAATTAGAAGCCGAATTTGATGATTTTATCTTGACAGGGCGAGCCGATTGGTTTGTGGCAAAGGGTAAATACAAACCCGAAAAACCCTATATGTTTTTGCAAGAATATAAAAGAACAAAAAGAGGTAACTCCGACCCCGATGGACAGCTTTTAGCCGAAATGTTGGTCGTTAGGCAACTGAATCAAGGAATAGAAGAAACGCTTCACGGAGTCGTAATTACGGGAAAGTTTTGGAGTTTTATCTTGCTCAAAGATAACGAATACAGCATCAGTGCGGCTTATGATAGTACGAAACAAGAGGATTTATTAGACATTTACCGTATTTTGAAAGTTGCCAAAGGTTACGTCGAAGCCAAGATTATGGCTTCGTAAACAAGGTCTGCACCGCAGGTCTGACCGTTCGGTACATTAATCCCAAATCACTCAGGAATATCCATGCGTATTCGACATTCTTTGGGTAAATAATTGTTTATTCGGCTACCGATTACCTTCATAAATCCCAGATTTAGCCCCGCATAACGAGCCAGAAGCCAACCATTTTGAGCATTTTCGATGTTGATATTTTCTCTTTTCAGAAATTTTAAGGCATCCTCTTTTGATAACTCAACGGCGGGCAAATCAGTGGCAATGGCGGTACTCAAGGCCAAATCGTGGCTTGGAATAAAATCATCACCTTTGAATTGTCCAATCTCAAAACCCGATGAACGCTTCTGCAAAGCCCTAAAAACGGTTGCATATTCGTTAATCAAATTTGCAGGAATCGCCACGATAGCTCCTTCAGGTTTTTCGTAAAATTCAAAATTATTGGGTTTGGCCAACCATTTTTTCAACAAATCTACTTTTTTTTGTGGCACACGATTAAACTTTATTTTGCCCCGAGCTTCCTGTTTTTCTCCCCGAATTTTCTTGAAAACTGCCAAATAAAACCCCTCGCCTTCGAGCCGATGGGGATAAAACTGGTAGCCCATTGCTTTACTTACGATGCCCCATTCGGCGGGAATATTTAGCTTAACTTCCTCAAAATCAGCAGTTTGCGTAAGCCATCTTGCGTTTTGCTCATTTTCGTACTCGTTATAAGTGCAGGTCGAATAGCACAAATATCCGTTGGGTGCAACCAGCATGGCAGCCGCTTGCAAGATACGTTTCTGGCGAGCCGAACATAGTTGCACGGCCGCCTCCGACCACTCCTTGCTGGCTTTTGGATCTTTTCTGAAAAGCCCCTCACCCGAACATGGGGCATCGGTGAGTACAAAATCAAAAAAACCTTCCAAATCAATCATTTCTTCGGGGTCGTGGTTGCTCACGATATAATTCGGGAAACCCCATTTCTCCAAATTTTCTTTCAGTGGCCCAATCCTACTTTTGATCACTTCATTGGCCACCAACAAACTTTTTGGGTTGAGCAATGAAGCTAAAAGCGTGGTTTTTCCGCCAGGAGCGGCACATAAGTCCATGATTATCAGGGGTTTATCCAAATCAAGGGTTTGCTTTATTACCTCAGCCACAAACATTGATGAGGCCTCCTGCACGTAATATGCCCCCGCATGAAAGGCAGGATCGAGCGTAAAACTTGGTCTTTTCGGCAAATATCGCCCGTCAGTATTCCATTTTACGGGTTCGAGATTTTGACCAAACAAACCACCGTCGGATACTTTTTTGTGAGCGTTGAGTCTAATAGCGGTTGGGGTTTCTCGTTGGAGGCTTTCGACAAAAGCGGGGTAATCAGCACCGAGAATGTGCTGCATTTGGGCAATAAAATTTTCGGGTAAATTCATTAACTTTTCATTAACAGTTATCGTGCAACGCTCGGCGTTTGAATAGCATCTTGAAGGAAAGAAATTATCCAAAACGCTGGCAGGGGCTTTAAGCCCTGCCAGCGTTCATGTCCAAAATAATAACCAAACCGCTTATTCGAGATTATTACTCATTTTTTGCAAATTTAATTAAAACTGATTACTAAAATGAGAACAATGTTCAAAACTCTTGTACTGGTCTTGGTGGCGAATGTCACTTTTGCCCAAATTTTTGTTGGTGTGCGTGGCGGAGTGACAGGTTCAACGATGACAAAATTTAAGTTGATCGAAAACATCACGCCCGAATTTAAACTTTTGCCCGCACCGTCGGGGGCGATTTTTGCCGAATTTCCTATCACCGAGCGGTTTGCGATTCAGCCCGAATTAGCTTTTACCCAAAAAGGATTTGTGATAAACGAAACTTTCAAAATCGGCAATGACAACAATCTCTTGGGAATAAACATTCCGATTGGTGGACGCATCGCCTTGAAAAATAACCACGTCGAGTTGCCCGTTTTGGCAAAAATCAAGCTCGGCTCGCCCGATGAAGGGCATGCCTATATTTTGCTCGGACCATCGGTTGGGTACTTGGTCGATTCGAGGGCGGTTATTCGGGTATTTAATATTTTTCCGATTCGGACGGGGCTTGGCACTGGACTATTCAAAAACGCCGAGTTTAGTGGCGTAGCGGCTTTGGGCTACGAGATACCATTTCGCAGCGGCAAGTTTTTTATGGAGGGGCGTTACCAGCACGGTTTTTCTCGGGTGCTTGATTTGCCATTGGTGCAGCTACCCATACGCAACCAAACCGTCGGTTTTTCGATGGGACTTGCTTTTACTTTGAATGCACGAGTGAAGCGGGTTTAGGGTTGATTTATTTTCTAATCCCGATACAACCCACTTTTCAAGACAGTGGTTGTGTCGGGAAGAGGAATCAATATAACTATTCATGGAAGGTATAGTACAATTTCTGCAAAATGCAATATTTACTCAAAAACAACGTAATTTTGCATACAGACCAATCGGATAAAAGGCTGATAATGAAGAAATTAACGCTCATACTATTTTTGCTGACAGAAAGTTTTTTTGGTTTTGCACAAAGTTTTTCACACAATAATTTAGCCGAAGGTGACTACTGGGAAACCCAACTTACGCCCATGACGGAAGTAAACGAAATGCTCCGCCACATTTATAGCGACCCCTTCAAAGAAGATTTCATTCATGCCATTCCTGCGGGGTATCCGCTCAAAAAGGAGGTAAATATTAATTCGTTTTATGGTTTTCGCAATCACCCCGTGCATAAAGTGTCGATTTTTCATCGGGGAATTGACTTAAAAGGAGCTACGGGCGAAAAAGCCATTGCCACGGGCGATGGCGATGTGCTTGAAGTTGGCTTCAAAATTGATTTGGGCAACTACATAAAAATCAAGCATTGCTACGGTTTTGAGTCGATTTATGGGCATTTAAGCAAAATTTCGGTCAAGCGAGGGCAACACGTGGTGCGTTCGCAAACGATTGGTGAAGTGGGAGCAACGGGAACTGTAACGGGGCCGCACCTGCACTATACCCTCAAAAAAAACAATCAATACATCGACCCGTTTGATTTTTTATTTATGAATTTCGAGAAAGAAAAAGTGAGTATGATGCCGTGATTTACTTCATTCGTTCGGGGTTTTCGCTTACGAACGCCGACCAGCCTTTTTTATTTGAGCCATTGCCCGTGAGTGCCTTGGTTTTGCCGTGCATATAATGGCATACCGCCACGCCTAAGGCATCGGTTGCGTCCAAAAACTGGGTTTCCAACTTTGTTTTCAGTAAATGCTCCAACATATACGCCACTTGTTCTTTGGTGGCATTGCCATTTCCCGTAACCGATTGCTTCACTTTTTTGGGCAAATATTCCACTATTGGCACCTCACGGTTGAGTGCCGCCGCAATAGCCACGCCCTGAGCTCGACCCAATTTGAGCATCGACTGCACATTCACGCCATAAAACGGAGCTTCGATGGCCATTTCATCGGGCAAATACTCGGTGATTAGTTGCGTAATTCGTTCAAATATTTTCTTTAATTTCAGTTCGTGTGAGCTATATTTGTCGAGCTTTATGATACCGTACTGAATGAGCGTTAGGGTACTGCCCTGCACCGAAATAATGCCGTAGCCCATCACACGAGTACCAGGATCAACGCCCAATATTATCTTATCTTGATTCATAGATGCAATTTAACTCAAAAATCTCATACCTTTCATCAAAGCGGGCTTTGGCTTGGGCAAAACTTCTTATTTTTTTGTTGGTGATGTATCTTTTGTACGATTTAATCAAAACTAAGATTGGGCATTTTAAAGATTTTGAAGCGAGTTTTGCGTTAATTTTTTTACCGAAAAATATTTTATTGCTTTGTATAATTCTGCTGCTAACGCCCGTAAATTGGGCATTTGAAGCGTGGAAATGGCAAAAATTAGCTTCAAAAATCGAAAGTACAAATTTCTGGCAAGCCTATAAAGGCGTTTTGGTGGGACTAACCCTCGGCACCACCACGCCCCTGATGATTGGGGATTATGCGGGTAAAATATTATTGCTAAAATCGGATAAACGTTTGCAAAGTATCGGAGCAATTTTGCTCGGAAATGCTATTCAGCTTTACGTTTCGTTAGTTTTTGGTACGATTTCTTATGTATTTTTTATTATTTGGGCAAAACCATCGCCTATTTTTGTACACAGTTTTTTGGTAACTATTTTGATAATCTCAATAGTTTTTGGTGTTTATTTGGGCAATAATTTATCAAATATTAGTATTTTTTTATCGAAAAATGTTTGGAACTGTAATATCTTTTGTGGTAAATCAAACCTCACCCTAAATCTCTCTCCACAGGAGAGGGACTTTTACCAATCTACCCCACTTACAAAAGGAAATATTTTATTCAACTACTTAAAGAAATATTTAATTGTTCTCAAAAACTACACCGTTTTGGAGTTGCGGAACTTATTGCTGATTGCCGCCAGTCGATACCTAATTTTTACGATTCAGTTTGTGTTGATGTTTAAAATATTTCAGATTAATTTGCCGCTAAATATTATTTTGGTAGGCATTGGTATTGTTTTTTTGACAAAAACGCTCATTTCTGCATTCAACTCCTTGGGCGATTTGGGCATCAGAACGCTGACATCGGTCTATTATTTTGGGTTCTTTGGGGCGAATGTTGCTGCCGTTTCGTCGGCAACTTTTATGATTTGGTTGGTCAATGTTTTGTTGCCCGTCATTGTCGGTAGTGTTTTTGTTTGGCAACTAAAACTCACCACTAAACGAACCTAAAATGCTTATTATCAGTCTTTTAATAATTACGGGTATTTATTTTTTGATGAATGTGGGCTTGGTCGGGGTTTGGTTGAATAGCCCAACAATCGACCTAACAGCCCCCCCCGTCGAGCCGTCGAACTGCCCCGATGGGGGAGCTAAAAAGCCTCTCACCTTCGGAGTAATCGACGCTTCGGCGGGGTTTGCTCCCCTCTCCATCGGGGAGGGGCTGGGGGTGGGGTTGTTGGGGGGGCTTGGCATCTCCGTCATTATCCCCGTTCGGAATGAGGCGAAGAATATTCTTTTTTTGTTGCAAGATTTAGAAAAACAAACGCTTTCACGAGAACGCTTTGAAGTAATTATTGCCGATGATGATTCGACCGATGATACGCTAAATATTGTTCAAGAATTTCAGAAAAATACTTCTATTAGTTTGATTATCAATCAATTACCACCAAAAAATAATAATACGTCACCCAAGAAACGAGCCATTGATTCGTCAATAAAACTGGCAAAATTTGACCTCATAACCACCACCGATGGCGATTGCCGAGTAGGGGCAGAATGGTTAGAAACGATTGTTGATTTTCAAGCCCAAACGGGAGCCTATTTGATTAGTGCAGCAGTAACTTTTGACGAGAGTACAATAGTAGAACAAAATTCACTCATTCATTCATTCATTCATTCACTCATTGAAAAAGCCCAAACCATTGAGTTTGCGAGTTTGATTGGTACGGGGGCTTGTTCGATGTTTGTGGGCAAGCCTAATATGTGCAATGGTGCGAACCTAACTTACTTAAAATCAGCGTTTTATGATGTCGGAGGCTTTGCTGGAAACGAAACCTTGGCCTCGGGCGATGATGAGTTTTTGATGCACAAAATTGCCGATAAATATCCCGATGGCGTGCATTTTCTTAAAAATCAAGCAGCTATTGTAGTCACGCAAGCCCACGGTTCTTGGCGGTCGTTTTATAACCAACGCAAACGCTGGGCGAGCAAATGGCGGCATTACGACAACTGGCAAACAACGGCATTGGCGGTTTTTATCTTTCTGGTAAATTTGGCTTTGCCTTTGGCCTTTGGTTGTTGGCTCTTAGATTTCACTACTTTCTCAAATTTTCTTTTAATGGTTTTCTTGAAATTTTCGGCTGAATTTATTTTTTTATCATTGATAGTCAGCTTTTTATGTAAAAAATCCTTAATTTGGCTCATTCCTTTTGTACAAATCGTTTATCCGTTTTATGTCATTTTCTTCGGAATTGTAGCCCAAGACAAAAGTGAATATACTTGGAAAGGGCGAAAATTAAATTAAAAGCATCTATAAAACCTACCTCATGAAATACCTTTTACTACTCACATTTATCTCGTTTTCAGTTTTTTCGCAAGACAAAGCCGAAAAACGTTTGCTCAAAAAAGCCGATAAAATACACGCCCGAGCTTACACCGTTGATACCCACGCCGACGTGCCTATCAACATGATGGATATGGCGGGCTTCGATGTGGCAGCCAAACACGACTACGACACCGACGGCACGCAGATAGATTTTCCCCGTATGAAAGCGGGTGGCATGGACGCAATGTTTTTTGCAGTTTATTTGGGGCAAGGCAAACGCACGCCCGAAGCCAATGCCGAAGCCAAAGAAAAGGCCTTGAAAATTTTTGAGAAAATACACGAATCCGTCAGACAAAATGCTGATAAAGTGAGCTTAGTTATGACTGCCAAAGAAGGTTTTGCGACCGAAAAAGCGGGCAAATTAGGCGTTTTTATTGGTATGGAAAACGGCTGGGCCGTTGGCACCGACCTCACAAATTTGAAATTATACCGTGATTTGGGACTGCGGTACATTACGCTCGCCCACTCGTTTAATAATGATTTGAGCGATTCGTCGGGCGACCCGCAGGGAGCAGAACACGGCGGCATAAGCAAATTGGGTGAGGCCTGCATTGCCGAAATGAACCGTTTGGGTATCGTGGTTGATGTGTCGCACCTGTCCGACTCGGCATTTTATGATGTCATGCGGCTGAGTAAAGTACCCGTTTTTGCTTCACATTCGTCGTGTCGTGCTTTGTGCGATGTAAAACGCAACATGACCGACGATATGATAAAAGCCTTGGCGGCAAAAGGTGGCGTGATTCACATAAATTTTGTGGCTGATTTCTTGAAAAAACCTTCGGCCGAAGTAGCCGTTTCGATTCGTACTATCAGAATGCAAACCATGAAAGCCGAAACATCAGCCGAAGAAAAAAAGAAACTAAATGCCGAACTACGGCAGATAAAATATAAATTTCCGAGTGATATTCCGACCGTGAAAGATGTCGTTAATCACATCGACCACGTGGTGCGGCTCGTGGGCATCGACCACGTGGGTATCGGTATGGATATGGACGGCGGCAGCGACGTAATCGGCGTTGAGGACGTAAGCAAGATAAAAAACGTAACCATTGAGCTACTCCGCCGAGGCTACTCCACCAAAGACATCAAGAGGATTTGGGGGCAAAACACGATGCGGGTTTTGGCATCGGCCGAGGGGTTTT
>JANNEN010000187.1:0-6842 GCA_031378715.1 Emticicia sp. | reverse complement strand
TAAACTCTGACCAAGAATGTACAATCATCTCGAAAAATGACAAGCAAGCAACGCTCGAACTTCCTTACGGAATTGAAGGCTACGCTTTATTGAAGCATTTGGCTAAGGCTGACGGAACAATTGCCGAAGCGGGCGAGCGTTTGACATTCCAAGTGTTAGAGTTCCACAAGGAAGAGAAGAAAATCATGCTTTCTCACTCAAAAACTTGGGAAGCTCCGAAGGAAGACGCTCCAAAAGAGGCCAAGAAAAAAGGCGGAAAAGAAGCCTCAACAACTTCATCATCAAACAACGATGATAAAGCCACTCTCGGTGATTTATCAGCACTTTCAGCCTTGAAAGATGCCATGGTAGAGGGCGAAAAGAAGAAACTTTCTAAGAAAAAAGAAACTGCCGCAGTAGAAGTTGCACCAGCAGTTGAGGCAACAGTAGAAATAGCAGCTCCCGCAGTGAAAGAAGTTGCACCAGCAGTTGAGGCAGTTGCAGAAGTAGCAGCTCCCGCAGCGGAAGTTGCATTAGCAGAAACTACCGAAACAGCACCAGAGGCTTAATTCGTTTCTTGTTAAAATAGAAAAAGGCTTCTCTCACGAGAAGCCTTTTTTTTTATCTTTTTACCTAAAAAAACCGCATTGAAGAATAACTTATTATTCTGCAAAATACGGTGGCCGTAATGCGATTTTGTAGGATTAATTTAATCAAAAATACTTCCTCAAATCAAGAAACCTATTAAACTTCTACTCCTTAGGTCTGATTAGGAACGTTAGCGTCCTAAATTCCTCTCATAAATCATAAATAAATTGGCGGGATACATTATATTTGTTGAATCAATGACTCACAACACCCAATCTATTGAGAAGATTTGTACGCTTGTCTGTACATATTGTTGTTTATTTGTTGCTTCTACTTCAAACTACAACTTTGTGCATATTTTTCAAAACATCTATCAACTATTTATCAATTGGATAATGAAGGAAGCGAAAGTAAGACCTATTTACGTGGTTTTTTGAAAAAATAGTTCATTTTGGGCGTTATTTGTCGAAAAAAGAAAAGGCATTTTGCGGAAAAATGAAAGAATAACGATTTTTACAACTAATATTACAGAAATAATACAATTTATCATCTATACCAACTATAACTGTTAAAAAATATAATGAAAAAACAACATTTTGTAATCATAACCTTAGTAATCGTAGCCGCTCTTTCTTCGTTTAAAATTAAACGAGATAGCCTTGAAGAAGTATTTGTTAAAATCAACCAAGATGTACTTTATCGTGGACGTTCGTACGAAACTTTGGGTGAAGCCACTTCAACAATCGGGCATCGGCTTACTGGCAGCACCAACGGAAAAAAAGCCGAAGAGTATGCCTATAAACTACTGAAAGAATACGGTTTTGCAGACGTAAAGTACCTACCTTTTGAGGTAGAATCGTGGGCCAGAGATACCGTCAGCTTATCAGTCGTGCCAAAGGGAAGCGATAATTTTCGTGACGTTGAGGTCGTAGCCTTGGCACATTCGCCCGTTTCCTCGCACCTACAAGGCCAAATGGTTGATTGTGGTGATGGCATCGAAGCTGATTTCGAACAAGTAAAAGATGATATAAAAGGCAAAATAGCTTTGTTTAATATCAATATTCAGTCGCCGACCAACAAGGGAAAAAAGAACCTGCACCGATCCGAAAAAACCGCACTGGCAATCAAGTACGGAGCTTCGGGCGTGATTATCGCTAATGCTGTTGATGGTGGCGTGCTGCTGACGGGTACTGCTTCGGTAACGGGCGAGTTGATTCCGATTCCAGCGGTTTGTATTTCGGTCGAAAGTGGCAAGTCCATTCGGAAGTGGATGAGCGAGGAGAAAAACCTTTTGGCCGTAATGGATATGCGAAACTTCAGTCGCCCGATTCGTGCCAGAAACGTAATCGCAACTTTGCCAGGAAGTTCAAAAAAACACAAAAAAGAAAAAATTATCATTGGTGGGCATCTCGACTCGTGGGATTTGGCCACGGGAGCAATGGACAACGGCATCGGTTCATTTACAGTCATGGATATTGCGAGGGTTTTTCAGTCGCTAAATCTTCGTCCAAAACGCACCATTGAGTTCGTGCTTTTTATGGGCGAAGAGCAAGGCTTGCTCGGCTCAAAGGCAATGGTTAAAAAATACAAAGACGAAGGAAAACTCGACCAAGTGCAGCTGATGATTAATCTCGATATGGTAAACAACGCCAAGGGATTTAATGCCATGGGAAGACCAGAATTGCGTAAATTCTTTGACGAAATCGGCAAAAAAATAAAAGATATTGATTCAACATTTACGAATACAAATCCCAATTCGGCGGGCTTACACTCTGATCATCAGCCTTTTATGATTCAGGGTGTGCCAGTTTGTTCGCCCTCTGGTAATTTTCCTGTGAAAGCCTACAACTGCTATCATGCCAACTGCGACCGCTTCGATTTGATTGATAAAAAACAAATCGGCAACAACGTTCGCTTTACGGCAATGATGCTTTATGCCTTAGCCGAAGCTGACGAACTTCCCGTGAAGAAAATGAATGACCAAGAAACAAAGGAGTTTTTGATAAAACAAAACCTCAAAAACGAATTAGTTATCGGTAAAGATTGGCGTTGGGAACAATGAGGTTGTAAGTATTAGGATTTAGGGGTTAGTTTTTTTAGGTTGCTTTATTCCCCCTAAAACCTAATCCCTAAATCCTAAACCCGTATTTATTTTACAAAAAAACAAAAAATTTATGCTGTCAAAAACCTTCGGAGCTGCTGTTTATGGTGTTGATGCCGCACTAATTACCGTTGAAGTGAGTGTGGTGCAAGGAACAGGAATGGCGATTGTCGGCTTGCCCGATGGTGCGGTAAAGGAAAGCCAACAACGAGTAGATGCTGCTCTGAAAAATTGTAATTATCAAATTTCTCGACAAAAAACTGTCATAAACCTTGCTCCTGCCGATGTCCGAAAAGAAGGTTCGGCTTATGATTTGCCCATGGCTATCGGGCTTTTAGCAGTGTCGGGGCAAATCAAACCAACCCGAAACTTAGAAGATTACGTAATTTTGGGTGAGTTAGCTCTGGACGGAACACTTCGCCCAATCAAAGGCGTTTTGCCCATTGCGATTGAAGCCCGACGAAGCAAACTAAAAGGTTTCATTCTTCCCGCTGAAAACGCAATGGAGGCTTCCATCGTCAATGCCTTAGATGTAATTGCCGTCAATACGCTCACGGAAGCGATAGAATATTTGACTGGAAAGCGAGAAATTGAGCCATTAGTAACTGATACGAGAGATATTTTTTTTAATTCAGTAAGTGAATATGATGCCGATTTTTCGCACGTGCAAGGGCAAGAAAACATCAAACGAGCCATGGAAATTGCGGCAGCGGGCGGACATAATGTCATTATGATTGGACCACCAGGTGCAGGAAAAACCATGCTTGCCAAGCGTTTACCTTCGATTTTGCCACCACTTACGCTGCAAGAAGCCCTCGAAACGACCAAAATTCATTCGGTTGCAGGAAAATTGGGCGTTAAATCCTCATTGATTGCTCGCCGACCTTTTCGCTCGCCACATCATACAATTTCAGACGCTGCTTTGGTTGGCGGCGGGAGTTATCCGCAACCTGGCGAAATCTCGCTGGCACACAATGGCGTATTATTTTTGGACGAATTGCCTGAGTTCAAACGAACGGTTTTGGAGGTAATGCGTCAGCCACTCGAAGAGCGAAAAGTGGTCATTTCTCGTACCAAACAAGCCGTTGAATTTCCTTCAAATTTTATGTTGGTGGCAAGCATGAACCCTTGCCCGTGTGGGTATTATAACCACCCCGAAAAAGAATGTAGCTGCCCCCCAGGTACAGTGGGCAAGTATTTGAATAAAATTTCGGGACCATTGCTCGATAGAATTGATTTGCACGTAGAAGTTACGCCCGTAAGTTTTGATCAAATTGCCTCTACTCGAAAAAACGAAACTTCTGCTGAAATAAGGGTGCGAGTAATTGCTGCAAGAGAGTTACAAACGAAACGTTTTGAAACATATCCAGACGTTCACTCAAACGCCATGATGCAACCAGAAATGGTAAAAGAAATCTGTGATATTGGCGAAGCGGGAAAAGCTCTACTAAAAAAAGCAATGGAACGCCTCGGACTTTCGGCAAGAGCTTATGACCGAATCTTGAAAGTTTCTCGCACCATTGCCGATTTATCAGCTTCGGACGAAATCAAAATTGAGCATTTGGCAGAGGCAATTCAATACCGTAGCTTAGATAGAGAGAATTGGGCGGGGTAGGAAATAATTTGGCAATAAAAGTTACTTTTTCAACTCAAAAAGATATATTCGCACTCTTTTAGCAATTTATGAATAAAACGCGTACATACATTGATCTCTTTGCAGGCTGCGGTGGACTCTCATTAGGACTCCATTATGCAGGTTGGAAGGGGCTTTTTGCCATTGAAAAGAACCCAGATGCTTTTAAAACACTAAGTCATAATCTTATTGACAAAAAAAAGCATTTCGATTGGGCAAATTGGCTTCCTGTAAAAAACCACGATATAAATGAAGTATTAACAAATTACCCAAAAGAATTAGAAAACCTTAAAGGAACTGTCGATTTGGTAGCAGGTGGACCACCATGTCAGGGTTTTTCTATGGCAGGAAGAAGAAATGAATACGATTTAAGAAACGATTTAATTAATTCTTACATAAAATTTGTCGAAATTGTAGAACCTAAAATCATTTTTTTTGAAAATGTTAAAGGTTTTACAATGGAATTTAAAAAAAATGTAGGTAAAGGCATTGCTTATTCTTCTCAGGTAACAAAAAAACTTGATGAGGCTGGTTATTACGTTAAAGGAAAACTTGTAAATTTTGGTGATTATGGAGTGCCACAAAAAAGAACACGATTTATACTTGTGGGCATCAAAAAAACATTAAACAATGCAAGTCAAGAAAAGGTAAATTCATTTTTTGAATCATTAGAGAATAACAAATTTATCTTTTTGGCAAGTAAAGGTATCAGTGAAAATACAAATCTTGGAGATGCTATTTCTGACTTACTAAAAGTGAATGGTTTAAAACCTTCACCAGATACACCAAGTTTTGAAGCAGGAATTTATGCCAAAACCGAAAACGCTTATCAAAAATTAATGAGAGAAGGCAATGTAAATACGATTGCCGACAGTCACAGATTTCCCAAGCATCAACAAAGCACTATTGATAGATTTAAAATTATTTTAGATTTATCAGTAAATCGAAGGAACTTAGACTTAAGCAAAGAAATTAGAGAGCAATATAAAATTAAAAAACACACAATAATTCCTTTGAGTAGTACAGAAAAAAGCCCCACAATTACTACTCTTCCTGACGACTACATTCATTATTTAGAGCCTCGAATCTTGACTGTTCGAGAATATGCTCGTATCCAAAGTTTTCCTGATTGGTATCATTTTAGAGGAAAATATACTACTGGGGGCAAACTCAGAACGCAAGAAGTGCCACGATATACACAAATAGGCAATGCCATTCCTCCTCTTTTTGGTGAGCAAAGTGGGTTAATATTGAAGAAACTACTCGACTAATGCAGCAAGAATTACAATTCAAAATAAGTTCGGCATTAAAAAATATCATAGGTAGTGATTTAATCAATGATGATTTTATCGCTGTGTTTGAGCTTGTAAAAAATGCCTACGATGCCCATGCTACAAAAGTTGAAGTAATATTTGGAAATATTTATTCCGATAGTGCAAAAATTATTATTAAAGATAATGGCAAAGGAATGAATTATGATGATTTGATAAATAAGTGGCTTTTTGTAGCATATTCTGCAAAAAAAGAAGGTACAGAGGAAGATAGTTATGATTATAGAGATAAAATTAAGGTAAAACGAGCTTATGCAGGTGCAAAGGGGATTGGTAGGTTTTCTTGTGATAGACTTGGGCAAAACCTTTATTTAGAAACGATTAAAGATGAAAAAAATGCAAAAATTGAGGTTCTTGTAACTGATTGGGGGAAATTTGAAGGAGATATAAAAGAAGAGTTTATAAATATAAGCGTTTTACATGATACCATTGAAAGGAGTAACTATGATGTTGAGCATGGAACTGTTTTAGAAATTACGAATTTAAAAAGCGACTGGAATAGAGAAAAGCTTCTACGTTTGAAGGATGCACTTGCAAAACTTGTAAATCCTGTTGTTTACAATCAAGGCGATGCTTTTTTAATTGAACTTAAAGTACAAGATGAATTAAAACAAGATAATACTCATTCAGATTACCGTGATATTGTCAATGGAAAGATTGAAAATCGCATTTTTGAAGCCCTTGACCTAAAAACGGCAAAAATTACATCGAAAATTACTGATAATGACAAAGGATTTATTGAAACAACGCTTTTTGAAGGTGGTAAAATGGTTTATAGGATTAGGGAGCATAACTTATTTACAAACTTAATTAATGTAGAATGTGAAATTTACTTTTTAAATCGTTCCGCAAAGCTAACATTTAGTCGTAGAATGGGAGTTGAGGTTATAGGTTATGGACATGTTTTTTTATACAAAAATGGTTTAAGAGTTTATCCTTATGGAGAGCGTGGTGAAGACCCATTCAAAATGGATAACAGGAAAGCTCAAGGATATAATAGATATTTAGGAACAAGAGAAGTTATAGGTTTCATATCAATATCAGACCCAAATAACGATTTAAGAGAAACGTCTAGTGCAATAGGAATTAAGTTTTTGACAGTTTAATATTTTTCAATTTTTCAGCTTTGCAAAAACCTTTGAATTTCCATTTCAACGGTTTTAGCAAGCAACTGTTATAAAAAGCGATGTACTTTTCTATTTTTTGATTT
>JANNEN010000164.1:0-29563 GCA_031378715.1 Emticicia sp. | reverse complement strand
CCCAGTGATTAGCAGCAACAAGCCGAGCCTATGTAATGCCGAAACGACGACATTAAGTGCGACGGGTTGTGCAGGCACCATCAAGTGGAGTACAGGCGTAACTGGCACGAGTTTAACAGTGAGCGTAGCAGGCACATACACCGCAACTTGTTTCAACAGTTGTGGCGAAAGTGGAGCGAGCAATGCAGTAGTAATCACGACGGGTGGTACCTCAACACCTCCTTCAATTAGCACAAATAAAATTAATCTGTGTGGAAATGAATCTGCAATTTTAACTGCAACAGCATGCTCAGGTGGTATCGTTTGGAGCAATGGCGTGACGACAACAAGCATAACAGTAACGGTTGCTGGAACTTACACTGCCAAGTGTACAGGCACAAATTGTGGTGAGAGTGGAGCATCCAATCAGATTGTAATCTCAGCAGGGGCAGCACCAGTATCACCAATTATTAGTGCAAGCAAAACCGAACTTTGCGGAAACGAAAGTGCAGTATTGACCGCAGCAGGTTGTAATGGCTCAATTAAGTGGAGTACAAATGCAACGACAAATACGATAAGCGTCAGCGTGGCAGGGACATATTTTGCAACATGTATTAATGCTTGCGGTGAAAGTGGAAACAGTAATGCTTTGGTTATCAGGAAAACAGAATTGCCAACAGCTCCATCCGTCTCTCCTAATCCAGCAAATATTTGCGGAACAGAGAAAGCAAACTTGGTTGCTACTGGTTGTGTTGGAATCGTAACTTGGAGTAACGGAAGTACAGGTTCAACAGTAACGATTAGTGCAGCAGGTACTTATACAGCAACTTGTACCAATGCTTGTGGTGAAAGTTCTCCGAGTCAAAATGTTGTAGTAAATCAAGGTAGTTCACCAGCGGCCCCAATCATTTCATCTGATAAAATGAGTGTTTGTGGAACTGAGAAAGCAATTTTGATGGCAATGGGATGCTCGGGTACAATTACATGGAGTACAGGTGCAACTGGAACAAGTATTCAAGTAAGTTCAGGTACCTATTCAGCAACTTGTGTGAATGGCTGTGGTACAAGTGGAGCTTCCAATTCTGTGAATATCTCAAGTGGAGGAACACCAAATGCTCCGAAAATAACAGCAGATAAAGCCAGTATATGCGGAACGGACACAGCAGTTTTAACAGCAACGGGTTGTTCGGGTATTGTCACATGGAGTTCAGGTACAACAGGTAGCACACTATCAGTTACAACAGCAGGTACTTATTCAGCCATCTGCAAAAATGATTGCGGAACGAGTCTTTCATCTGATAAAATTACAATTACGAGCGGTGGAAATCCATCGGCACCAAACGTAACTACGAGCAAAGTTGAGATTTGTCCTACTGAAACAGCAATCTTGACCGCATCGGGTTGTTCAGGAATCGTAACTTGGAGTACGGGTGTAACTGGTAATACTCTGACAGTTGCAGTAATCGGAACATTTACAGCAACTTGTAAAAACGATTGCGGTACAAGTACAGCCTCGACACCACTTATCATAAAAGCGAAAGCAGATTGTGGTAGTGGTTGTACAACACCAAATGCTCCGACGGTAGCTACCAATAAAGTAAATATTTGCGGAACCGAAACGGCTACTTTGACCGCAACGGGCTGTTTAGGAATCGTTACTTGGAACACTGGTGCAACGGGAGCGTCACTATCAGTAGCAACGGCTGGAACGTATTCAGCTATCTGTAAAAATGATTGTGGGTCAAGTAGTATTGCATCGGCTATTATTACGATAACGTCTGGCGGGAATCCACCAGCACCAACCGTAGCCGCCGATAGAACAAGCCTCTGTGGAACCGAAACAGCAGCATTAACCGCAACGGGTTGCACAGGTACAACAATGTGGAGTACGGGTGCAACAACAAGTACTTTGTCGGTCACAACTGCTGGAACATATTCGGCGACTTGCAAAAATACTTGTGGAACAAGCCCTGCGTCAGTAACGATTACGATAACATCTGGTGGAAAACCTTCGGCACCACTTATCTCGACAGACCGAACAATCTGTTGTGATGCAAATTTTGCAACGCTCACAAGCTCAATTTGTAGCGGAACGATAACGTGGAGTACGGGTGCAACGGGAAGTACGCTAATTGTGAGAGAAACGGGTACATACACCGCCATTTGTACAAACACTTGTGGTGTTAGTGATGCCTCGAAATCAATCACAATTACAAAAGTGAACCCACCAGTACCGCCAGTAATTGCGACCGACAAAACCAATATATGTGGTACGGAAGTAGCGAAAATAACAGCTACGGGTTGTTTAGGTAGAATTAAGTGGAACAACGGAGCTACAACACAAACCATCACCGTAAGTACTCCTGGTACTTATACCGCAACTTGCAGCGATGATTGTAGTGAAAGTATTGCATCGAATATAGTACGAATCACTGCCGATTGTGGTGGTGGTGAATGTAAAGTTACCGCACCAGTTGTGATTGCATCAAAAACCACTATCTGTAAGCCAGAGAATATCACGCTTACGGCAACGGGTTGCAGCACGGGTAAAGTAGTTTGGTCAACGGGTCAGACAGGAAGTGTAGTCACCGTGAAGCCAACGGCAACTTCAACTTACACTGCAGTATGCAATGTGTCAAGCACTTGTTCGAGTCCATTATCTAACCCAGTGCAAGTGAAAGTAGGTACGGTTTCAACACCGACACTCACTTGTAGTACTGACTTAGTATGTGCAGGCGAATCGGCTACAATTAGAGCCAGTGGTTGTGAAGGTACAATCGTCTGGTCGAATGGAAGCACTGGTGAGGTAATCACTATTATTCCAGACGGCACAACGATTTACACAGCCAAATGCAAAATTGGTGATTGCGAAAGCCCAAGTTCGGAAGGACATAATATTGCCGTAGGAAATCCAAACAAGCCATTCATCTCGTGTAAAAACAATGTGATTTGTTTCGGTGGAACTTCAACCTTAACAGCCGCTGGTTGCACAGGTACAATCCTTTGGTCAGACGGTTCAACGGGTGCAGTAATCAACGTTTCACCAAGTGCGGAAAAAACAACTTATACCGCTATCTGTAAGTCAGTAGGAGGCAAGTGCGAAAGTGAGAAATCAAATGTAATCGTTGTAACAGTTGGCAAGAAAGTAGATGCACCGAAGGTAATTGCTGAAATCAAGAATGTATGCCCATTCAACACAGCAGACCTGAACACAGCAACTATGAGCGAGCCAATGGCAAGTGGTCAGTTTGAGTTCCATACCACAAGTTCGCCAAACTCACCAATCGTAACCAACCCTGGTGCGGTAGGAGCAGGTGCATACTACGTGTTTGAGCGTAGTGCAGTAGGTTGTTATTCTGACGGAGTTGCCGTGAAAGTAGCCTTGACAGTTTGCGAAGGTGGTGGTGTAACACCAATCACACCAATAGTTGATATTGCAGTGAAGAAAGTGGCCTCGGCTATCCTTGTTCCTGTCAATCAAAGCGTAACATACAAGGTAACTGTCAAAAATATCGGTCAAGTAAAAGCAACGGGTATCGAAGTAAGGGATATACTTCCGAGTGGACTAACGTTCGTGGCGGCAAGCAGCAATGCAACATTTGCCAATGGTATCGTATCGCTCAAACTTGATTCGTTAAGAAAAGGTGATAGTACAGTGTTTACTTATAATACCAAAGTAACAGCCGCAGGCAAGATTGTTAATAAAGCCGAGTTATTCAAAATCAAAGAAACAGACAATGTACTGTCGAATAATTCGAGCGAAGCAACTATCAACGACCCAGCGTCAAGTCAGCTAATAGGTTTGAGTAAAGTGTGCGACCCAGCAGTGTTAGTCAAAGACATGATTTACAATGTACCTTTTGTGATTTATGTAACAAACCTCGGTGGTGAAGATGTGAAGAAACTTCAAATCAAAGATGACCTCGACCGTGCATTTGGTAGTGGAGCTAAGATTCTAAACGACACCATCAAGATAGTAGCCGAAGCAGGTTTAACACCAAATCCTAAATATACGGGTCGTGGTTTGAATACCAATATGTTGATTGATTCGTTGAGTAGCATCAAGAAGGGACAAAAGATTGCATTAAGATTTACCGTAAAAGTAGATTTGAAAGATGCTACAATCACTAACTTCTTCAACAGTGCAGAGGCAACAGCTAACGGTAAGAAAGACATTTCGACCAACGGTGTAAATGCTGACCCAGATGGAGATGGAGACCCAACTAACAATGATGAATTAACGCCAATCAAGTTCAAGATTGATATTTCACCAGATCGCCCCGCAATCGGAATTGCATTATCAGTAGCCGATACGGCAAAAGTTGATGCCACTTGTTACACTGTCACTTACTTAGCCCTTGTCAAAAACTTCGGCAACGCTAAATTGACCAACGTACAGGTAGCTGACAGCCTAAGCAAAGTATTTGCTGATAGCGTAACGTACAAAGTTGTGGGATCATCAGTAGGTAAGAATAGCACCTTGAAATTGAATCCAAAATTTGATGGAAAAGATGACGTGAATTTATTAATCGCCGACTCAACCAGCCGACTGGAAGTAGGACAGTTAGATTCATTATTCTTCACCGTCAAGGTGTTCCATAACGGTATCAAAGGGCCATTCAATAATAATGCGTATGCAAAGGCAATCGGAAATGGAAAAGTTGTAACTGATATTTCAAATGCAGGTACAAAGATCGAAATTAACGAATCAACGCCGACAGTATTAATATTACCATTGGTTGATGAAGTAATCATTCCAGAAGCATTCTCGCCAAACGGGGATACAAAGAATGATACTTTCAAAGTCACGCTACCAGAGGGAGCTAAAATGTTAGCGTGTGACATCTACAACAGATGGGGTCACGTAGTCTTTAAAGATAAGGACGGAATATTAGCAACTACTGGTTGGGACGGAAAATCAAATCAAGGTATTAGGTTCGGTACCGAAGGCGTACCCGATGGTACATATTACTTCGCTCTGGATTACGAATTAGACGGTCAAAGGGTACACATAGTTAAGTATCTCACCCTTGCAAGATAATTTGAAGTAAATACCTAACCACTAAGTGCCACTTATCAAAACGCCCAAAAACGTAATGAAAAGTGGCACTTTTTTATAATCTTTCAACGCCTAATCACGAATTTTATTCACAGTCAAAGTGTTGATAGCGAAGCAGTTAGATTGTTTATGGAACTTCGCACAAAAACTTCAAATTCTATCTTGCCACAAAGGCATGATTTTTGTTAATCGTTCGTTAATTAAATAAGAAGCAGCTATTATCTTATAATGCTATTGAAGAAACTCATATTGTTGATATTTCTGACTACTGCTACCTTTGCTACATTTGCCCAAAATACCTCAAAAGTGTTTCAAAAAGCTAACACTCAGTATGAGTCATTGGGATATGCAAAGGCGATTGAGCTGTATGAATCGGCATTGAAAAAAAGCAAAGGAGCAACCGATGATGAAATCGTAAAAGCTAAAATTAACTTGGCTCTTTCTTATAGATTAGTTAAAGATTATGCGAACGCCGAACGAGTTTTTCGTGATGTCTTAAGTACTAATCCAATTCTGAAAAATGACGATATAAAAGCCTACCGACATTTCGCACAGGTACTTTCAAGCAATGGAAAGTACCCCGAAGCCAATCAATACTGGCAGAAATACAACGAACTCCAAGAACAAGATAAACGGGGAGTTGAGTTTATCAAGCTCAACAGTAACCGTGAAGCCTTAGAGCGAAATGCGGGCAGCTACAAAGTAGAGTACATCGGAATCAATTCGACCAGTGCTGATTTCAGCCCAGTTTACTACAAGAAAGGCCTCGTATTTGTGTCAGGGCGAAGTGCAAACGCTGGGGTTAGGCGAGTATTTAACTGGGATTCTTCCTCATTCCTTGATTTGTTTTTCCTCGACGATTTAAAAGTACTTGGTAGTGAAACCAACGGAGCATCGGCCATTGGGTCGAGTTCGCAAACCCAAACCCAGAAAGGTCTGCCTCCCACCAAAAAATTAGGTAATGATTATTATACGCCGCCCACCTCAAACGACACAAAAACCATTGGTCGTAAAGGGAGCGAATACATCACTGGTAGCAAAGAATTGGACTACGAAGAGAGTCCAACTGTTGCGACCAAAAAATTTAGTAAATCACTCAATACCAAATACCATGAAGGGCCGTGTACATTTTTTCATGATGGCTCAAAAATCGTCTTTACCCGTAATAATCAAAACTCAGGCGGCGGTGGTTTTGGACAGAAGAAAAATGCCACTATCAACCGACTCAAACTCTATACCGCTGATTTTGAAGACAACGATTGGCGGAAAATAAAAGAAATCCCCTTCAACAGTAACGATTATTCGTGCGGTCACCCAACCCTCACGATTGATGATAAAATCATGTATTTCGTGTCGGATATGCCAGGTGGCTATGGTGGAACGGACGTATGGATGACTCGCTACAATAATGGCGAATGGACAAAACCGCAAAATTTGGGCGGAACCATCAACACCCGTGGCAACGAAATGTTTCCGTTTATTGACGAGCGAGGAAATCTCTATTTCTCCTCCGATGGCCACCCTGGCTTGGGCGATTTGGATATTTTTTTTATCCCGATGAATACCGCTACGGGTATGGCCTCTGGAAAAGTACGCAATTTGGGTAGTCCGCTCAACTCAAATAAAGATGATTTCGGTATCATTACTGACAGCGAGCGAAGCACTGGCTTTTTGAGTAGTAACCGTAAGCGGGGCGGAATTGATGATGATATCTGGAAATTTACCCGCCTCGGTACGCTCTACGGTTGCCGTGATGTAGTGGTAAATGTTTATGACAGCGAAACCAAAAAACCGTTTGACCGAATCAGATTTGAATACGAAACCAAGGGCGAAACCACCCTTCGGGAAAGTGCTATCACGAGTAGCTTAGGCACAATTAAGTTGTGTTTGGAAGCCGACAACGAATTTACGTTTTATATAAAACAGAACGGCTATAAAACCGAGACCTTGAATTTCTCAAACAAAGATGCCTCCGACTACGAGTCTTCAAAATTAGATATTTATCTAAAAAAAGAAGTTGTGATTGTCGAAAAACCAAAGAAAACCAAAGTAGAAACCACCACCCCAGCCGCCAACGAAATCTTGGTAGCACGCCGCAAGGGAAACCTCGTTTCGACCATCTTTCGGGGTATCGTAACGGCGGGAAAAGACAGCACACCGATTGCGGGCGTACAGATAAAATTCATCAATCAATGTTCGGGCGATGTTCAGGAAATGACCACGGGTGCCGATGGCTCGTATGAGTTTAAGCGTGAACCCAACTGCGACTATTTGCTCGAATCATTCAAAGAAAATTTCGGAAAATCATCGGAATTAGTAGCAAAAATCGAAGAAAAACGCAGTATTATTAATATTTTTCGTAAAAAAACAGTGCCAGCGGCCATCGGATCGTTGTTCGATACAAAACTCTACAAAGTGGGCGACGTGGTGAAATTAGACAATATTTATTACGACTCCGAAAGTTATAAAATCAGGCGTGATGCTGCCCGTGAACTCGAAAAACTCGTGCGAACGATGCAAAAAAACCCCAACATGATTATCGAAATCCGCTCCCATACCGACACCCGTGGCAATGGCGTAGATAACCTAAATCTTTCACAACGGCGAGCCAATCAAGTAGTAGATTTTTTGGTTGATAAAGGCGTGGCAAGACCCAGAATGAGGGGCGTGGGCAAGGGCGAAACCGAACCCGTCAATGCCTGTGGTGATGGTGTGCAATGCACCGAAGCCGAACACCAACGCAACCGACGCACCGAGTTTAAGATTTTATCTATTGAACGAAAGTAAAGTAAAACAAAATTCCATTTTGTTCGGATAGTAGAAGGAAGTCTTTGAGCGAAGACTTCCTTTTTTATTTATATCAGTAATTTTTCCAAATTTCTATTGCAATTTTAAAATAATATTTATATATTTGTCTAAATATTTAATCAAACACGCATAAACCACCAAAACAATGGCCGAACTCACCACCAACACCCGCCAACCGAGAGTAGATATGACCCCAATGGTCGATTTGGGATTTCTGCTCATAACATTTTTTGTGTTTACGACCACGTTCACATCAAATTTTACGATGGCACTAAATATGCCCGACAACAAAGGCCCAAAATCAGAAATCAAAAATGGCAATACCCTAACCCTAATTTTGGGCAAAGACAACCGTATATTTTGGCACCAAAAAGACACCAAATCACTCAATGCCAGTTTTTTGAACGAAACTTCTTACGGCAAAACACTTCGCCAACTCATCATTACAAAACGAAGCGAAGCAATAGACAGGAAAAACTTCACGGTAATCATTCGCCCAAACGACGACTCAAACTACAAAAATACCGTCGATGTCTTGGACGAAATGACCATCACGGGGCAAATTCCCTACGCAATTACCGATATTTCTCCGAAGGAAGTAGCTCTTTATGAGGCAAAAATTAAGTAGTTCGGTATGGGTTTTTCAGAATTATGCCATATCTCACGAGGTTTTGGCATATTTTTGTTGTTAAATACCACTGCTCAATTATTTTTCGACCGTTAAATCAATGGAAATGTAATTCTAATGTTGAGGTGTACGTTTATCTATTATATTTGATTCGGTTTTAGAATCAATGTTTTACATTCACAAAAACGCTTTTATCATGAAAACAAGAACGCAATGGGGTAAATTTACCCCCCCCAGCAAACTATGTGCCATCTTCTTAGGCTTATGCACTAATCTGATGGTAGCCCAAGCCCAAACGCCCGATTTGGGAACACTCGCCAAAACCAAAGGAGCAAGCATCAAGTACGTAGCCATTGGCTCATCGCTCTCGGCGGGTGTACATAATGGTGGTGTCTATGCTGCCGCCCAACAAACTTCATTCCCCGCTCTACTTGCCCAACAAATGGGGATTACTGACTTTAAGCAACCTTTACTCGAAGGCAACGGCACTGGAAACAAAAGTGTTTCGGTGGAGAAAAACGGTATTTTGAAATTTACGGAAGCGAAAAATTTTGATGATACTAAGAAAGATGCTACGCTACCGAAGGTTGTTGGTGAAGTTGATAATTTGGCGATGCCGTATCAGAAAGTGATTGATATTTTTGAAGGAAATGAGGATAATGTAAGCTCGCTTTTTGATAACCGTTCTTTCCGACATTTGGAAAGAAATTTAGCGAATAATGAAACCAAAAAGGTTTCGTATTTGGAGCTTTTGCCTAAGAAAACTACCAATATTGATTTCTTTACTTTTGAATTAGGTTGGCACGATTTCGCTCAATATATTAGTTCGGGAGGTTACGGAACGTACATTTCTTACATGGTTGAAAGAGAATCACGGGGCGAGTTGGTTTTATTAGAGTTTTTTGCGAGCAAACAAGCCAAAGGTATCATTGCTAATGTGCCGAATATGCTCAAATTTCCCGTTTTTAAGCAATATAACCTGCAAAACATTCAAAATCTCAACGGAACCGAACCGATTTATATTGAGCATTGGTCAAAAACTCATGTGCGAGAAGCTACGGCAAATGATATATTTCTACCGCAATCGGCAGTTGAAAATTTATTGAATCCCGTTGCACCTTTAGCCAGTAAGGTTGGTTTGAGTATTGAAAATCCATTGAGCGATGAAGCCATTTTAGATACCGATGAGCAACGCTTTGCTTCGCCCAATGGCTATAATTTTCTTCTGAGCAAGTACGCCGAAAAATACAAATTACCAGTTGTTGATTTGTACGCTTTGTACGAAAAAGTACTAACGGGTAGCTTCGTAACCAACGATGGTATAAAGATTGACCCAAGCTACCCAAGCGGCAATTTCTTCTCAACTGATGGCATTACGCCCACCGCACTCGGGCAAGCCGTTATCACCAATGAGTTTATAAAGGTGATTAATGCCACTTACGGAGCGAAGATTCCTTTGCTCGCCACAAAATTATTCACCGGTAAATAATTCATTCATCTTTAAATGTAATTTCAATCATGAAAAAATATATCGTTTTATTCATCGTTTTGTTGATAGCTCAAATGAGTTTTGGACAACTTACAGTTTCATGGCCCATTGACAGGGCAGTATTTCAAAGAGATAATAGTGGCAACGCCAATGTAATTATCGCTGGGCAATCTTTTGCCGCCCCCTTTCCATCAAATTGGCAAATACAGTATCAAATTAGGTATTTGAATAAATTTGGTACTGAAACCGCAACTCAAACCAACTGGACAGCTTTTCCAACCCCAGGTGTAGGTAAAGTTTTTCGAGTAAGTGTGAATATACCCACTGGCTGGTATCGCCTAAATGTCCGAATCATGCAAAATGGTACTTCGCAGATTACAAGTTCAACTCTCAAATTCGGTGTTGGGGAGGTTTTTGTGATTGCGGGGCAATCAAATTCGGTTGGAGAGGGTTCAGTTAGTTATTCATCCGCAAGCCCTTCATCTACTTATGATTGTATCATTTCATCTTCCCAAACATCGGCTAATAAATGTACTGGTAATTTACCAAAATATCCAGTATTTGGGGCATTAAACCCAACAGCTTCTGCCATAAGCCCCAATGCTGACCAGCCGTGGGCATATAATATTTTGGGAACTAAAATAGTTGATATGACTCAAAACTTAGTTGTGCCAGTAATGTTTTTTAATACTGGTTTGTCTGGGACAACCTCCGATGATTGGTCATTTACAGCGGATAATCCTACAATAAGTAGAAGTACAAATTTTGGAAATGACAGATGCTCACAAGGAGGGGGAAATGGTGTAGGTGCAGGGGAGCCATATCGTGCATTAAGAAACTCATTAAATTATTATGCCTCTTTATTTGGCATTAGAGGTGTAATCTGGCATCAAGGAGAAACGGATAATAATAGTATTGTTACATCGACTATTTACACAACTAATTTGAATAATGTGATTGAAAAAAGCAGAATGCACTTTAATTCTGATTTAGCTTGGGCAGTATCTAATGTTTCCTACAACAATGGCACTACAAGTCTTGCGGTTATAACTGGTCAGGGGGACTCACGAAGTCAAAAAGCAGCGGTATTAGGAGCTAATAATTCTGATATATTGACATTAGCAACTGGACATAGACAGAACGATAATACTCATTTTAACTATACTGGACTGAGTGACCTTTCGACCCAATATTTCAATAATATAAGTAGTCTATTAGCAAAAACACCGATTCCGAGTAATCAAATAGTACCAGTACTAATCACACAGGTCAATAGTAATACCAAGCAAGTTGCTATTAATTTTGGTGCAATGGGTAAATCTTCAACTGACTTTAATTGTTATTTTTGGACTCAGGGCGATGATTATACTATTGCCACTTATCCTGTTGGTAATTGCAATAGCTCTTATACCGCTAAGTTAGTAACTACGAATGGTACTTGGCGGTGTTATATGAGAGATGCAAAGGGAAATGTATTTACTACTCAGCGAATATTTATAAATACCAGTTCGAGTTTCAGAGTTGCTCAAAATGTATTAAACTCATCGGTCTATCCAAATCCAACTTATGTGGGCTTTGAAAACACCATTGCTTTCAAAGTAGAAACACCTTCGATTGTAAAGTTAGAATTAGTTGATGAAGCAGGAACTCTAATACAAACAATTACTAACAGTTTACATGATATTGGCGATTTTAAGTACCCATTTACACTTAAAAACAAAGCATTTAAGGTGTATGAAACAGTTTATTACCGCTTAACTATTGGTGATATTTCGGAAACCAAGAAAATTATATTGGAGTAATTAATATTAGGCATAAGAATTAAACTTTAATTCTTATGCCTTTTTCATTCAAATTAAACGTCAAGGCAATGGAAAATCAAAAATTCTCATTAATATCATCAATATTGTTTATAATAATTTTGATGATAAGCATCATAAGTTGTACTAAAAAAGATAACACCCCTATACCAACCAAAATAGATGTTGGTATCTCAAACGTTGATTCAACAAAAGTTAAACCCATTATAGATTCAGCGAAAAACAAACCCGTGATTAAATTTTCTTATGAGTTACTTGAAAACGGGAGTATTAAATTTACTAATCTTTCCAAGGATTTTAAATCGCTCAAATGGTATGCTCCTTATAAATCAAAGTCGGAAAATCCAATTTTTCTATTTGAAAAGAACGGAAAATATACCTTCTTATTGAGTCTTGAAAATGAATTAGGGTACAGGGCAGACTCTACTTTTAATATCAATATCACGAACGTAACACAATATCTCAAAGTGGATAGTTCGGTGCTGAGTGGTGTTTTGTTTGACAAAAATATTCTACTCAAATCCAAACAAAGTAATAATTTTTATGGAGTAGGTTTGGCATCATTTCCGTTAGGTACTCCCACATCACAGTTTAATAGTCAAGCCGTTAATATTGTAATAGCCGACTTTATGCCAACACAAGGCATTAATTACAGCACTGTGAAAAATAATTTCAAAGTTGGTAAACAATCATTGGCAATATTGAATGAATATCCTACCTCAAATTATAGTTTGAAACAACGTGGTTGGTATGCTTATTTTTCGGGTGAAAATGGCTTTTTTGCTACTGATAATAACTCCGAACTTGAAATATTAGAAGTTGAGGAAGTAAATCAACCCAAACTTTTTCCCGAAATGTATGACAAAGCCTTTTGGGTTACGTGGAAAATAAAAATTAACACCCCCAAGGGAAAAATAGATTGTACTTTGAAGATGAAATATTTGATTTATGAGCAGTATTTTGATTTTTAAAACAATGAAAAATCACATTCTATACACATTCTGCCCTCTCAGAGTTTTGAGAGGGTAAAAACTATTTTTGATATGAAAAATCTGATATTTGTTTCGGTATTCTTTGTAATTTTATGGAGTTGTAAAGAAAAAAAGACGGCTATTTCCGTTCCCTCAGAGTCTCCCTTTTCGGGGACTCTGAGGCTTTGGTCTATGCACTTTTCTAAATCTTAATTTTTGCCTTGTATTAAATTTTCTGGTTAGCCAAGACCCCAACCCTCAAAGTCCCGTGAAAAACGGAGACTCTGAGGGAACGAAAAAAAATTATCAAAGGGGGCTTTACAACAAACGATAATGATAAGTGTTCAACTATTTTTGCCATACTCTTATGAACAATTTCAAAATACTCACTTATGTATTACTGACAATATTATTTACTTCCTGTGAAAGAAAACCCGTTACTATTATTGAGCCTATTATTGAACCAATAGTAACAAACAAATTTATTTTTGACACCACGCCATCTGGTTCTTTGGTGTCGATTAGATATGATATTAATGCAAATGTTTTTTTAGGTGTCAAGCTCTTGAGCTTGAAAAGCAATACTGATATTAAAATAGATTGGGGTGATAATGAAATTCAGCTGGCATCAATTGATACCAGCTCAACACGTTCCAGTGACTTATTTTTTTTGTTTACTCATCAGTACAAAGAAAATAATAAGTATTTTGTCAAACTGATAGCAAAAAACGCCACTGTTAAAGATTCTTTAACTACTACCGTAAACATTGTTAATAAAGTTTTAAAGCCAGTAGCTGATTTTGATTTTCAGCTTTTGGAAGGTGGGAAAGTGAGGCTTAAAAATCTGTCAAGTTCAAAAGATAACCTTGTACAGTTCCAGTGGGGAGATGACAAAACGGTAAACAGAAATACCTCTCGTGATGCAGAATTTATTTATGAAATTAATGGTATTTACACAATATCGCTTAGAGTTTTTGATAGCGTAGGTCAATCTGAGTTCATAACTAAGACAATCACGATAACAAATGCTATAGATAGAGAATTATCGGAATTTAAAGGTACCATCTTTGGCAAAAACTACGAATTTATTGAAAACCTTTCGGATTGTGTGAGTGGCACTACTTTAATAGACCCAGCACAAACATCTGTCATAAAGTTTTTAGGCAAATCACTACCAGAGCAAAGAATTAGTGTGTCCGTTTTGGGTATGTTTAAAATTCCGACTTTGGGTGATAATATAGTATCAAAACAATATGAGATATTTAAAAATAATCTCACGTTGGGCGTAAAAAAAATCGGCAATCGATCTATTACCGATTGGAATGCGTCGCTTAGAATAGAAACAAAAGGCGGGCAAATTTCAAAGTCTTTTATTGACGTTCCTAACTCACAAATTGAAATCATCGAAGTAAGAGAAATTGACCAACAAAAGCTATTCCCCGAGATGTACGACAAAGCTTTTCGGGTAACATTCAAAATCAAAGCCGATTTTGGTAATGGCAATAATATTGATGGTACGCTGAAAGTGCGGTATTTGATTTATTGATAAATGAAAAGTAAAAAAAATTAAGAAACTAAAAAGTGCCTTGTCCTAAAATAGGTTTACACAAACTTATGTAAATCTATTTTAGGACAAGACTCCTCACCCCTCGCTCATCAACGTTTCATAGACCAACATCAAAATTCCATCTTTTAGCCCCAAATCGGGTACCATGATTTCGGTTGATCCAGCCCATTTCATGACCGAAATATAAATATCCGATGCGGGTACGATTACGTCGGCACGGTCGGCGTTGAGTTGGAGTTTGTTTTGGCGTTCTTCTAAGCTAAACTTATCAATGTAGTTTCGCATCTTTTCGAGGTCTTTCAGACTGGCTTTGTTATCTTTTTTGCCTTCAATCATATTGAAAAGCTTCGAGATATTGCCGCCCGTTCCGATGGCAATGATTTGCTCTTTTTTTGGCGTATTTTCGGCCACCCAGACTTGTATTTTTTTCCAAGCGTCGGGGGCTTCTTTGTGTTCGAGGAGGCGAACCGAGCCAATTTTGAATGATTTTGCCGCTATTTTCTGCTGTCCACGGTAAATATTGAGTTCGGTACTGCCGCCGCCCACGTCGATATGCAGGTAAGTTTTGTCGTCTTCCAGAGCCAACACGATTACGTCATTGATGAGTTCGGCTTCCTGTTCGCCTTCAATCAGATGAATTTCCATACCCAACTCGTTCTTGATTCGCTCCACAATATCGGCTCCGTTGTCGGCTTCACGCATGGCACTCGTGGCACAAATCATGTAAGCATCTACCTCGTGGAGTTCCATGAGTAGTTGGTAGGCCTGCAATAATTTCTTGATACGAGCCTCGCTGGCGTGCGTGATACTACCCCCATTAAAAACATCCATACCCAACCGAAGAGCAAAGCGAACGTATTCTACTTTTTTGAAATTAATCTTATTTTTATTCGTCAGTACCGACGAAATCTGCATTCGGGCGGCATTAGAACCAATATCAATGGCGGCAATTTTCATAAAACTTTGCCCTACGTACGCAGGATTTTTAGGTGTTCAGTTAAAGATTTGCAAAAGTAATCATTTCGCCTTAAAATTATTTGATAAATAAAAAAGGTACCACAATTTCTTGCAGTACCTTTCTGAATTGGAAAATTATTTCGGAGTATAATACCGAAATAAGCTCTCCTACCCTCTGTGGTATTCCTCGGTTTCCTCTGTGGTAAAAAAACTTACCAAAAATAAGTATAAAGTGCCACAATCGTCGCAATTACGATACTTGCCCCAACGGCAAAGCCCGTAGTAGTTCGAAACATCGACGCATCAATTTCAAGCCCTTTTTTCTCATCGGGCAATGCCAAACCAAGAATAAACATCACCACTACACAAATCACAAATACCCAACCCATGCGGTCAAGAAACGGCATGGCACTCCAATCATCAAATGGAAATAAATTATTGAAACCCAGCATTTCCATGGCTTTTGCATCGCCATCAAAATTCATCAATACGGCAATAATCAAACCGCCCACGATAGCAAAAAACGCTCCCGCCGAGTTTGTTTTTTTCCAGAAAAACCCCATAATAAATGCCGCAAAGATTCCTGGCGAGAGTAATCCAGTCATTTCTTGAATAAACTGAAAACCGCCCTTTTTCTCGATTCCCATAAAAGGCGAGATAATAATGGCCAAAATCATGGCTATCACGATGACGATTCTACCGACGACAACCAGTTGCTTTTCGCTCATATCTTTGGCAAAGTACGGACGAAAAACATCAAGCGTAAAAATCGTCGAAATACTATTGGCTTTGCCCGCCAACGATGCTACCACCGCCGCCGTCAATGCCGCAAACGAAAGTCCTTTCAGGCCGATGGGCAGCAAATTTAGTAGCACAGGATAGGCACGGTCTTGGTTAAAAACCCCATTTGCATCAAGCATATCGGTCTGAAACATTCCCTTTTGGTAAAGTGCGTAAGCCGCAATGCCAGGCAGCGTCACGATTACGGGCATTAATAACTTCAAAAATGCGGCAAACAACAAACCACTGCGGGCGGTGTTGAGGTCGGCTCCTAAGGCACGTTGCGTGATATATTGGTTGCAGCCCCAATAATTAAGATTTACAATCCACATTCCACCAAAAAGCACCGTTAGGCCAGGCAGCGACATATAATTTGGATTTCCCTTCGGGTATATCATGTGAAAATGATCATCGTGGTTTTGGGTCATCATCTTGAAGCCGTTCGTCAAGCCCGTGAGTCCGTCTTCGCCCGAAATCATTTTTACCGCAATATAAGTAGCCGCCAAACCCCCAATAACCAAGAAAAGCACCTGAATTACGTCAGTATAGCCGATAACTTTCATGCCGCCGATGGTAATGATGATTGCGAAAATAGCCAAAAATATCATGCAAGTATAAAAATCTAAACCCGAAATACCCGATACTGCCAACGCTCCAAGATACAAAATCGAGGTAAGATTGACCATAATGTAAAGCAGCAACCAAAAAATCGCCATAATCAAACTCACGGTTTTATTGTAGCGTTGGCTTAAAAACTGCGGCATGGTCGAAATATTATTTTTGAGATAAATAGGCATAAAAAACACCGCCACGATGATAAGCGTAGCGGCCGCCATCCACTCATAGGTCGAGATACCCAAGCCCATCGAAAAGCCATTGCCCGACATTCCGATCATCTGCTCGGCCGAAATATTAGAAGCAATTAGTGATGCTCCGATAGCCCACCAAGTGAGCGAGCCTTCGGCCAAGAAAAAATCTTTGGTGGAGGTTTCGGCCGACCGTTTTTTGTTATAAATCCAGTAGCCGTAGCCCGCCACGACGACGAAGTAAAACAGGAAAACTAAATAATCAGTGGTTTGGAGTTTTTGCATTTTGGTTAGAGGGGTATATAATAAGTGTCAAAAATACATTTGTAAATCTAATCTTTACAAATAACCGCAGAAAATTTGCTTTTTCAAAGAAAAATCATTGCTTTTACAGGAAAAACACCTCTTAGGAATGAAAAACATATAAAGTAACATTCTTAAACTGGCTATTTTTTTCGTTAGACAATCAATTTTTTCTGCAAATAGCAACGCTCTTTAATGAAAAAATTGGGCAGGATAACGGAAAAAGAAGGCGTGTAAGAATGTTACTTTATTTGTTTTTCATTCCTTAACACGAATGACCACTTAATAAGTATTTCACAAACAATACTTTTATTTTTGTTAATAAACCAAGTATTACGTATTTTTACGAAAAAACTGTCCCGTTTTGAATAGAAATACCATCAGATTATTAGTTTTGCTCGGCACACTTTCGATTTCTGGAATTATCGCAGTGCAGGCTTACTGGGTAAAACGTGCTTTTGACCTAAAAGAACAACAATTCAGACAAACCGTCATGATTTCGCTGCGAAATGTAGCGAATCGGATTTCTACGCTTTACAAACTCTCCAAATTCGATAATCCAGTTAGCCAGCTTTCGTCCGATTATTACGTGGCTAATCTCCGTATTCCGCTCGAAGCCGAAATTTTGGAGCATTACCTGAAAGAAGAATTTAAGAAACAAAACCTAAATACTGCCTTTGAATATGGTATCTACGACTGTGACACCGAAAAGATAGTCTATGGCTCGTACATTGATGCCGATTTTGAGGAAAGTAGTATTTCGGCAAAACCACTGCTCAAAACCGATAAATATCTCAATTATTTTGGGGTAAGATTTCCGAGCAAAACCAGCTTCTTGGCGAGCCGCTTGGATATTTGGCTGATTTCGTCGCTCATTACGCTCATCGTGACGGTGTTTTTTGGGTACGCAATGTTTGTGATTTTACAACAAAAACGCCTCAGCGAAGTACAGCGGGATTTTGTGAATAACATGACCCACGAGTTTCAAACGCCGATTTCGACAATCAGAATTGCTACCGATGTGTTGAGCCAAGCAAAAATAATGGAGCAACCCGAACGCCTAAAAAAGTACGTGCAGATTATCCGTCAAGAAAATAATCGACTCAAAACCCAAGTCGAAACCGTGCTGAATACCGCCCGATTGGAACGAGGGAAAATGCAACTCGACATTCAACTGCAAGAACTCCACAGTTTGATAAATGAAGTAACCGAAGGCGTACAAGCCGAGCTGGAAGATAGCCTAAAAATCGAGTTAAACGCCTCAAAATCAAGTGTTTACGCCGACCGAACGCAGTTGGTGAGCCTCATCAGAAACCTTCTCGAAAACGCCATAAAGTATTCCAAAAAACCACCTTGTATTACTATCAAAACCGAAAATATTGGTGAAACTTTGGTCTTTTCGGTGACGGATAAAGGCATCGGAATCCCGAAAGAAAGCATTGATAAAATATTCAAGAAGTTTTATCGAGTACCCACGGGAAACCTCCATAATGTCAAAGGTTTCGGCTTGGGATTAAGTTACGTAAACGAAATCATCAAAGCCCATAAATGGCAAATAAATGTGGTTAGTGAGGTAGGAGAAGGAAGTACGTTTAAAGTTACAATGCCCCTTTAATTTACGATTTACGAAGTACGTCCGTCTCTTCCGAAAATCTGTATTTCGTACCTCGAACTCGTACCTCGTAAATCACACCTCGTAAATCGAACTCGTACTCGCACGGGCGACCCCGTCGTAAATTAAAAATATGCCCAAAATACTCTACGTAGAAGACGACCCGAATTTGGGTTTTGTGACCAAAGATAACCTCGAGCTCGAAGGTTACGAAATCGTGCATTTTCAAGACGGGAAAGAGGCTTGGCGGAGTTTTAGCAAAGAAAAATACGATCTTTGTTTGCTTGATGTGATGCTACCCGAGTTAGACGGCTTTTCGTTGGCCGAGAAAATCAGAAAGCAAAACCAGCAAGTACCGATTATTTTTCTGACCGCCAAAACCATGCAAGAAGACCGAATCACGGGACTAAAAATCGGCGGCGACGACTACGTAACGAAGCCATTCAGCATCGAAGAGTTAAGCCTTAGAATAAAGATTTTCTTGAAACGCAAAGAAGTAAACAAGATAATTGGCGGCATCGGAAACTGGACAATCGGCTCGTATTCCTTTGATTATCAGCAACTTGCACTGCAATCAAGCACAAAAACTGAGCAACTCACCCACCGTGAGGCCGAGGTATTAAAATTTTTGTGCGAACGCAAAAATCAAATAATCAAACGTGAAGAAATCCTAACCGCTATTTGGGGGCGTGATGATTATTTTTTGGGGCGTAGCCTTGATGTGTTCGTGACAAGATTACGTAAAATGCTCGCCGAAGACCCCACCGTAAAAATCGAAAACGTTCACGGAATCGGGTTTCGGTTTGCGTGCTAAAATCAATGAGTGAATGATACAATGAGCGAATGAGTGAATTTTTTGATATTTTGGAAACTAACAAATAACAAAAATGATTTTCATTAACCATTAACCATTAACCATTAACCATTAACCAACGTCAAATCGGCAAAACCGTAGTACTTTTCACTTCCGACATCACAAAAAAGCTGTGTATCAGCGAAACCCCAGATAGTATCGAAAGTTTTTGTTGGTGAAATCTATGGTAGCTTTCCATATCTGGCACGATGATTTTTAGCATATAATCAAAGCTGCCCGACACAAAATTGCATTCTACCACTTCGGGCAAGTTCCGAATCGACTCATTAAAGCCCTCCGACGTATCGTGGGTTTGTTTGATGAGCGTCACCTGACAATAAACCGTCAGGCTCTGACCAATCTTCTTTTTATTCAAAATCGTTACGTATTTTTCAATAATTCCTTCGTGCTGCAAACGCTTCACTCGGTCGTGTACGGGCGTGAGCGAAAGATTGATTTGCTTCGCAATATCTTTCAGCGTCAGGTGGGCATCTTCTTGGAGCAGCCTCAAAATCTTTCGGTCGGTTTCGTCGAGGGACATGGAGTGTTGAATGAGTGAGTGATAGAATGAGTGAATGATAGAATGAGTGAATGATAGAATGAGTGAGTGAGTGATAGAATGAGTGAATGATAGAATGATAGAATGAGTGAATATTGTTTCCGAATAATTTTCTTTTTGATGAATAAATCAATTATTGATACAGAAATATTTTTTGTTAAAATAATATTGAACCTCAATATTTTCTTATTTTTTCAAAGATAACAATAATATTTTCTTTCTATGTTACTTTTGTATCACAATTACACTTCATCAATATACATTCGACAATGATAATCGGCGTACCAAAAGAAATCAAGAATAACGAAAATCGTGTGGCTCTTACCCCAGCGGGCGTAGCCGAACTCAAAAAACACGGACACGAGGTATATGTACAAGCAACTGCGGGCGAAGGTAGCGGTTTTATAGACGAAAAATATACCCAAGCGGGAGCAACGATATTGCCCACGATTGAGGAAGTTTACGGTATCGCCGAAATGATTATCAAGGTAAAAGAGCCGATTGCTTCGGAGTATCCACTCATCAAGAAAGACCAACTGTTATTTACTTATTTTCACTTTGCATCATCAGAGCCATTGACGCACGCCATGATTGAGCGTGGGGCGGTGTGTTTGGCTTACGAAACTGTCGAAAAAGCCGACCGTAGTTTGCCGCTTTTGGTGCCAATGTCGGAGGTAGCAGGCCGAATGGCGATTCAGGAAGGAGCAAAGTATTTAGAGAAACCATCGGGCGGAAAAGGCATTTTGTTGGGAGGTGTGCCAGGGGTGCCACCAGCCAAGGTTTTGGTTTTGGGCGGTGGAATCGTTGGTACGCAGGCCGCAAAAATGGCCGCAGGACTCGGAGCAAGGGTTGTGATAATGGACGTGAGTTTGCCACGTTTGCGTCATTTGTCGGATATTATGCCGCCCAATGTTACTACGATAATGTCGAATCATTATAATATTCTCGAAGCAATCGCCGAAGCGGATTTAGTGGTTGGTGCAGTGTTGATTCCTGGGGCAAAAGCTCCACATTTGATTACCCGTGATATGCTCAAATTGATGCGTGCGGGTACAGTAGTAGTCGATGTAGCCGTTGATCAGGGTGGTTGTATCGAAACTTGTACGCCAACAACCCACGAAAACCCGACCTTTATCATTGACGAAATCGTGCATTATTGCGTAGCCAATATGCCAGGGGCGGTGCCATACACCTCAACTTTGGCTCTAACAAACGCAACGTTGCCTTACGCAGTTCAGTTGGCCAATAAAGGTTGGAAAAAAGCCTGCAACGAAAACGAAGAACTGAAAAAAGGACTCAACGTGGCCAACGGAAAGATTGTTTATAAAGGCGTAGCCGAGGCGTGGGGCTTGGCATTTGATGAAGTTGAGGATATTTTGAACTAAGCATTTATAGCCATCTAATTTATAAGTAACCCAATAAGAAAGTGTTTTTTTGAAAAGCCTTTTCTCTTCGCTGAGGAAAGGTTTTTTTTAATAGGTTATTCATCTAATCATAGTGACCTAAGCAACTGACGATGATTATTTCTTGCTGATTTACCTCGTAAACTAATCGGTGTTCTTGGGTGATTCTTCAAGACCAAAGGCCTTTCAGGTTGTGTTTCAATAGTTCGGGCTTGCCTAATCCCCTAAACGGATCTCGCTGAGTATCTTTCAGTAATACCATGATTTTATCAAAAACATCAGATTTAGTCTTCGATAATGCTATTAATTCTTCAAAAACGCCCGTTCTGAACGACAATCTTCTCATAAAGTTTTATTTTGGAATAGCATTTAACAACTCTTCTACACCAACAAAAGAGTGAGCAACGGGACTTGTTTGGCGTTCTTCCAAAATCCTCCTTGTTGGTGGATTAGCCGATAGAAAGTCATCATAACTTTCTTCTTCCGCTTCAACAGTTACCTTTATTTTTTGTCCTTTAAAAAGGGATTTTACGGCTTTAATAAAGGTGTTGTCTATTTCTTCAACAGTATCAAAATCGAACGATGCGGTTGTCATTGTATCTTTAGTTTTGAAACGAAAAATGTATTAAAAAATCAAGAATTTTCGTTTTGCAATATTGTTATTTATCTTTTAAAAACCAAAAAAACGAGTAAATCGTTTGTAATTGTGCAAAACAAATGCAAAAAGGTTTTGGACATGGTTTTTTTTTGAATTTTTCTGCCAAATACTTTCAAAAACAACAAAAATCTGCAATTTTGCAAAATGGCACAAAAACAAAAATATTATACCGTTTGGGAAGGACACCGAAAAGGCGTTTATGACTCTTGGGACGATTGTAAAAAACAAGTCGATGGCGTAGCGGGAGCAAAATACAAGGCTTTTGAGTCGAGAACGGAAGCCGAAAAAGCCCTGACCGAAAACTACTGGAAGCATACCCAAAAAGCCGCCGAAGGGCAACAAACCAAACTGCCTAAATCGGCTTTTCCACCGCCCAACGTGGAGTCGGTTGTGGTTGATGCTGCTTGGAATTCGGTTCAGAAAGACATGGAATACCAAGGTTTTTATCTCAAAACCAAAGAACGCCTTTTTCATAAAGGGCCGTTTCCGCAGGCTACAATCAATATTGGCGAGTTTTTGGCGATTGTTCATGCCTTGGCTTACCTCAAAAAACAAAATTCTCCGTTGCCGATTTACTCCGATTCCCGCACGGCCATTAGTTGGGTTCGCAACAAAAAAGCCAATACAAAACTCGAAGAAACCGCAGGAAACGAAGAGGTTTTTGACCTCCTGCAACGTGCCGTAAAGTGGTTGCAAGAAAATACTTATCCTAATAAAGTCCTAAAATGGGAAACCGATTATTGGGGCGAAAATCCCGCCGATTTTGGGAGAAAGTGATTTTCAATTATCAGTAAACAATTAACAATGAGTGGTTTTGTTGTATTCACTCATTCATTAATTCACTCATTCTCTCATTGATTTCATGCCCAAAAATTCATTTACATTTCAGCAGTTTGTGATAAACCAAGAGCGTTGTGCGATGAAAGTTTGCACCGATGCTTGTATTTTGGGTGCTTCGACTGATGTCATAAATATAAACCGTATTTTGGATATTGGTACTGGAACTGGGCTTTTGGCTCTGATGTTGGCTCAACGTACTGATGCCAAGATTGATGCCGTTGAAATTGATGAAAGTGCTTATAATCAAGCCTTTATAAATATTTCAGAAAGTAGATTTAGTAATAAAGTCAGGGTTCATCAACAACGGATTCAAGATTTTACGGCAGGCGAAAACTACGATTTAATTATCTCAAATCCACCGTTTTATCAGCAATCTTTAAAGTCGCCCGATGCCCAAACCAACAAAGCTCTCCACGCCGTTACTTTGACTTTTGATGAATTGATTGCGGCCGTAAAACGCCTCCTAAAACCCGATGGAAGGTTTGTGGTGCTATTGCCGCCATTCGAGATTGAAAAATTGATAGCCATTGCACAAAAAAAAGAATTATATTTGTCAAAAAAAATGTCGATTCGTCACGATGAATCAATGCCAGTTTTTAGAATTATTGCTACTTTTCAAAGTGTACAAACACTTGATTATCAATAAAATACGCTTGCGATTCGTAAAAAAAACAGCAATATATATTCCGATCAATTTCGGGCATTAATGAAAGATTATTATTTAGCCCCCCCTGAGTTCCCAGAAGAGGAGTAACCAGAAACAATGCTGTCAATTTAAGGAATTTACCTATCTAACGCTGGCAGGGTTCAAAACCCTGCCAGCGTTGAAACTGAAATTAATTGAATTTTGAAACTATTTAAAAATCTTAAATTGACAGCATCGGTAACCAGAAATCCCCCCTTTGGGGTTGGGGGACTGTTATATTTATGAACCAACCACTACAAATATCAATCGTTGTGCCGCTTTACAACGAAGCCGAATCGCTGCCCGAACTCCACGACTGGATTGTTCGGGTGATGCAAACGCACAGTTTTTCCTACGAAATCTTGTTCGTTGATGATGGTAGCAGCGATGATTCTTGGGAAGTAATTAAACGCTTATCGGTTGATAATCAGGCAGTTAGGGGTTTTAAGTTTATTCGTAATTACGGAAAAACGGCCGCTCTCCAAACCGCTTTCGTGCATACCCAAGGCGAGGTCGTAATCACGATGGACGCTGACTTGCAGGACAGCCCCGACGAAATTCCTGAACTCTATCGCATGATTACAGAAGACGGTTTCGACTTGGTATCGGGCTGGAAAAAGAAACGTTTTGACCCACTTACCAAGACCCTTCCCACCAAACTTTTCAATGGTATTTCTCGTTGGGTGTCGGGTGTACAGCTCCACGATTTTAATTGCGGACTGAAAGCCTACAAATCGAAAGTCATAAAAAGTATTACGATTTATGGCGAAATGCACCGCAACATTCCCATCATTGCAAAGTGGAACGGCTTCAAAAAAATCGGTGAAAAAGTAGTGCAACACCAAGCCCGCAAGTACGGAACGACTAAGTTTGGCCTCGAACGTTTCGTTTTTGGCTTTCTTGATTTGCTCACGGTGGCGTTTGTTAATAAGTTTGGCCGCCGCCCGATGCACTTTTTTGGTACGATGGGCGTGTTGTCGTTTTTGATTGGTAGCATTATGGCGATGTACTTACTTTTCGAGAAATTGTATAATATCAGCAAAGGTTTACGTTATAGAAACGTAACCGATAATCCGTTCTTTTTCTTGTCATTGGTGGCAATTATCATTGGTACGCAGTTATTTCTGGCGGGTTTTATCGGTGAATTATTCGTGAAGCAAAATTTCAAGAAAGACGAATATTTGATTGAGGAGGAGGTTTGAATAAAGTTCTGAGTTCTGACGGGGTTGCCCGTGCGATTTAGAGTTCTGAACCATTTGCCGTAAATACATCAAAAATTATAAAATATTATGACAGTTACATTTGAAGTATCTAATTCTGATGAAATAGAGCAGCTTTTTTCTTATTTTAAGATTGCTAAGATTGATAATGTCCAAGTTGTGGCAGATTTAAAACCAAAAATTCAGAAAGGAAATAAGGATTTAGATCCGAAAGGTTTATTTGGGATTTGGCGGGATAACCCCAAAAATATTGAAGATATTAGAAATGACGCTTGGCAAAGAAAATAACTATGGTTTTATGTGATACAAACATTCTGATTCATGCTTTCAATGGTAATCAACTTACCATCAACCAAATGGAAGCTATTGGATACGATAATATTCTACTTTCATCAATTACTGTAATGGAGTTATTGCAAGGAATGACTAACAAAACGGAGCTTTTACAGATGAAAAAGAAAATAAAATACTACGATGTAATTCAATTTGACGAAAGAGTTTCTGAGAAATCTATTGAGTTAATCGAAAAATACAAGTTGAGTCACCATTTACAGATTCCCGATGCAATCATTGGTGCTACTGCGATAGTGAATCAAATAAAATTGTACACGTATAACGTGAAGGATTTTGTGTTCATGCCAAATTTACATCTCTACCAATCCACAATAAACTAAGTTCAAAAACACACCTATCGACCCAAATAAAAATGAAAATGTCCCCGCCTTTGTTAGAAAATGGTAAATACCGAAACATTATTTCCAAAATCTGGAAATTTACGGGCTACGGTGCCGCAGGTTTTGTTGTGTATTTGATTGCCGTTAATTTTAATTTCTTTTGGCTCTTCGGCAAAATGCCCAGTTTGGAAGATATTGATAACCCCAAAAGTGATGTAGCTTCCGAAATCATTTCGGCCGATGGAAAGGTTCTCGCCAAGTTTTTCTACGAAAACCGCAGCCCGATTGACTTCAACGAACTTTCGCCCAACTTGGTGAACGCACTCGTGGCTACGGAAGATGTACGTTTTACGGTACATTCGGGCATTGATGCCCGTAGTACATTGCGTGCCGTAACGGGCGTGCTGACGGGACAAAGCAAAGGCGGCGGTAGTACGATTTCGCAGCAGTTAGCCAAAAACTTATTCAAACTTCGGGAAACTGACTTTTACCGTGGGCCGATTTATTACGTGCCAGGCTTGCGGCAGTTGCTCATCAAAACCAAAGAATGGATGACGGCAATTAAGTTGGAGCGACGCTACACGAAGCAAGAAATCATGGAAAAATACCTCAACACCGTTGAGTTTAGTAGCGGTGCGTACGGTATAAAATCGGCTTCAAAGACCTATTTCAGAAAAGAACCGAGCGAGCTAAACCCCGAAGAGGCGGCTGTATTGGTAGGAATGTGCCAAAATCCGACCCGATTCAACCCCAAGTTGCACCCCGTGGCGGCTCGTACCCGTCGGAATATTGTGTTTGATCAAATGTTGAAATACAATAAAATTTCGCTCGAACAAGCCGAAGTTTTCAAGAAAAAACCCGTAATCTTGAATTATTCTCCCGAAAGTCATAATTCGGGGCCTGCTCCGTACTTTCGTCAGTTCTTGAAAGATTGGCTCAAAGCCGAGTTAGTGAAAGAAGGCTACTCCGAAAACGATATTTATACCAAAGGTTTCAAGATTTATACAACGCTCGACTCTCGTATGCAGGCTTACGCCGAGGAATCATTGCGGGAAAATATGAAAGACCAACAAAAGAAATTTTATACCCACTGGAAAGGTCGCCGTCCGTGGTCATCGGAGTCCAAAACCAAAGAAGGACGCTACGAGGAGATTCCTAACTACATCGAAAATATCGCCAAAACTACCCCCCGTTTTCGTGAACTGAAAGAAGCCTTTAATGGTGATTTGGACAAAGTTTGGCAGGAAATGAAAAAACCAACCAAAATGCGGGTGTTTACCTGGCAAGGCGAGCGAGATACGGTGCTGTCACCGATGGATTCGATACGGCACAATAAATATTTTCTACATTCGAGTTTCTTGGCCATGGACCCCCGCAACGGCCACGTCAAGGCTTGGGTTGGGGGCATCAATTACAAATATTTTAAGTACGACCACGTTTATCAAGGCAAGCGTCAGCCTGGCTCAACCTTCAAGCCATTTGTTTACTGCACCGCTATTGATAACGGGTTTTCGACTTGTGAGCGAGTGACCGATCAGCCCGTTACGATTGCCGTGCCAGGTGGCAGTTGGACTCCCAAAAACTCCGATGGAAAATATTCATACCGCTCCATGACGTTGCGTCAGGCACTCGGGCAATCAATCAATACTGTAAGTGCTTACTTGATAAGTCAGTTTAAGGCCGAAAATGTCATTAAATATGCCCATAAATTAGGAATCAAGAGTGAGCTTCCCGAAGTTCCAGCGATATGTTTGGGCATTGGTGATGTTTCGCTCTATGAATTGATGTCGGGATATTGCGTTTTTGCGAACCAAGGAAAATACACCGAACCGATTTTTGTGAGCAGAATCGAAGACAAACACGGCGAAATTATCAAGGAGTATTACTCTGATAGCAAGGAGGTTATCAGCCAAGAAACGGCCTACAAAATGATTCACCTGATGCGAGGAGCTACCCAACCTGGCGGAACTGCGGCGGGATTATCAAGATATGGCGTGTTGGACGGTAACGAAATTGCGGCCAAAACGGGTACAACTTCCAACTTCTCGGACGGTTGGTTTATGGGCATCACGCCAACGCTCGTAGCGGGTGGCTGGACGGGCGGCGACGACCCAACGATTCACTTTCGTGATATTGTACTGGGGCAAGGAGCAAGGCTTGCGATGCCAACTTGGGGCGGTTTCTTTCAGAAAGTTTATGCCGATAAATCCCTCGAATACAAAAAAGGAACGTTCTTGAAGCCCTCAACTATCTCAGTATCAGGCGATTGCGTTTATACTGCGGGTGAAGGTGCATACATTGACTCAACCCAAAAATACACTCCACCAACGGCCAAACCTGCCGATGATGAGTTGTTGTAGATTTGGGTTTTAATATTTTGTGTTTTGTTCAAAATCTTTTAAATTGCAGTTATAAACGAGAAGAAAATGATCGCAAGAATAGAAAATCAGCAATGGACGTATCAGCGAATGGTAGATGAGTTACCGCTTGAATCAAGGTACGAGATACGAAATTATGAACTTTTAGAGATGGCATCACCGAAACCAAAACACCAGAGAATATTATCCAACGTAAACCGAATATTGGAAAGTTTTATTTTGCCGCAAAAATCAGGTAAAATCTTTTTTGCTCCATTAGATGTCATGTTTGATATCGGTAATGTGGTTCAGCCCGATATTATTTTTGTTTCAACGAATCAAAAAGATATTGTTGGCGAGAGTTGCATCAAGGGCGTACCCGATTTGTTGGTTGAAGTTGTATCAAAAGGCTCAATAGCAAGAGATTACATCGAAAAGAGGAATGATTATGAGCGTTTTGGGGTGAAAGAATATTGGATAATCGACTCAATGAATGAAAGTATTTGGGTGTATGTTTTGAACGAAAACCAAAAATATGATTTGTTTTCAAATGCCGAGTTTGGCGAAACCGCCAAATCAAAACTTTTAGCGGGTTTTGAATTGAAGCATGATGTTATTTTTGAGGAATAACAAGTTTTTTAAATTGGAAACCGAACTTTCATAACTGCTTGTGAAGGTCGTAAAATATAAGCTGTTTCTACGTAATTGAAAGCTCCGTTGCTGACACTCAGCAGCGATTTGGTATTAAAAATATTCAGCCAAGTTGCTTCTAAGTCTATTTTTCTCTTGCCGATCGTGCGTCTGAATATTAAATCTGAGAATAGATTTTGGGTGTTATTGAAGTTGAGTGAGAAGGATATTTTGGACAAGAAATATTACATTTGTTTCTATTTTCCAAGTCAATAGAGTATTACAACAATAATAAAACTATCAGAATCCCCAACCGAGTCCGACTTGCAAGCGAGGCTTGGTTCCAACTTCTCGCTTTACATTTTTTCGGTCTAATTCTTTTGTCCACCCGCCGCCAATATTTACTACCAATTTATTCTTGATAATTTGTTGATAGCCGATATTGGCTCCAACCATTAGTTTTTCAAATAATGGATAGTTTATCATCACGTGAGGGGAAATATAAAAACCTGTTAGCGAGGTTTTAGATTTTGTAAAATATTGTCTAAAATCTATGGTTAGTAGGTACTTTTTTTCTTCATCAAAGAATATTTCACGAGCAGGTTTTCCATTAATTGTTGAATTTAGTACATCTGCTGGTAAAGATTGGTGTTTTTGGGAATAAAATCCAACACCGAATTGAATACTATTCGACCTGAAAAGAGATTTTTCGACTTGAATAGTGGGAAAATCTTCGATGATGATATTTGCTAAATTGAGTTTAATAGTAATTGTTTAGCACATCTAATGTCATTATTTTTTTCTATAAAAAAGATTACCTTTGTGTTATGCAAGATTTAGCCCTTCCAACGACTATCGAAGAATGTCACAGCCTGCTATATCACTTTATAGCCCTGACTCGACTT
>JANNEN010000129.1:0-6706 GCA_031378715.1 Emticicia sp. | reverse complement strand
CCCGTCGGAAAGGTTTGGTTTCCCGTAAAAAATCGGATTTTGGTTGATGTAAATGAACTAACAAGAGGCTCGGCGGGTATGCTTTTGAAGTTTACGAACTATAACGAGGATATTATTACTGATAAAATAAAAGATACAAAGTTTTTTGACAAAGGCATCGAAATTGCCCCAGATTTTGGTGAAAGTGATGCTCTGTTTTGGCAAAAAGCTCGCCCCGAGCCGTTTTCGGCAAAAGAACAAATGGCTTACGCCATGATTGACACCATCAAAAACGTACCAATAGTAAGGAGATATACAAACTTAGCCCTGTTACTTTCGAGCGGATACAAGAGAATTTACACGGGTATCGAACTCGGACCGCTGGTATATTCGGGAGCAATCAACGATGTGGAGGGCGTACGGCTACGACTCGGCTTGCGAACGAATTTTGAGTTTAGTCGAAAATGGATTTTACAAGGATATTTGGCTTATGGCACCAAAGATGAAGTCTGGAAAATGGGTGGTGAAGTAACAAGAATCATCAGCCGCAAACCTTGGACAACTCTCAGCTTAAAATATACCCACGACATCGAACAAGTAGGCTTTCGGAATGAAGATTTGGGCTTGGGTGCTGTATTTTCGGCTTATTTGCGGTTTAATAAACTCATGCGACCTTTCTATGAAAAAGAAAAAAGATTCCAGTTTCAACGAGAAATTGGCAAGGGAAAATTTGCAACGCTGGGTTTTCGTACCCGCAGTTTTGATCCGCTTTATGGGTTTTCGTACCGAGGGCAGCCGAGTCTAAAAGAAACTTCACCCCTGATCACTCATTTTAATACCTCAGAGTTTATTTCCGAAATAACCTTTGCCCGTGACGAACTCGCCATTGTGAGCGATAATGAGCGGCTAAGTTTTGGCACAACAAAATCACCAACGATAACGTTTCGTTATATTTTTGGGGTAAAAGACTTGTTCAAGAGTGACTTTACGTTCCATAAACTCACCGCCAAATATAGCCATACGCTCAACTTAGGGTATTTTGGTAAAACCTACTACAAAGCCGAAGCGGGAGCAATTTTCGGAACGGTGCCTTATCCGTTGCTCAAAAGCCATTTGGGTAACGAAACGATTTTTATCGTCAGTAATTCGTTTAACTTGATGAATAATTTTGAATTTGTGAGCGATAAATACGCCTCAATTCGTTACAACCACGATTTTGAAGGCTTACTTTTCAACCGATTTCCGCTCATAAAAAAACTAAAATGGCGAACTTTCACGACAGGAAAATTTTTAATTGGCAGTCTTTCGGAGCAAAATCAGCAAATGAATCCTATTGCTTTGGGCAATACTGAAAATGCGTTTAGTGGCTTGAATCGCAGACCTTACATCGAGCTTGGCTACGGAATCAATAATATTTTTAAAGTCTTACGAGTGGAAGCCATTCACCGTCTTGCCTATACCGATGTACCAAATGTTAGAAAATTTGGGGTAAAATTCTCTTTTGAACTTACTTTATAGCATAGATTCGCTGCATGATGTCATTTGCAACTGACGGTTTGTAGTGATAAATTTCGTAGTAGTTGGTTTTATCGCTGGTGTATTCGTTTATGCCCGAAAAATCATAAATATTTGCCTTGCCAAGATATTTTGCTAAGGTTGCCTTGTCCTGTTCGTTGAAATACAGTTGATCGTAGGTAGGGCCTAAAATTATCTTATATTTTGTTTTATTTTTACGAAACTGGTTCTGAATTGCTGCCAAGTATTTTAGCTGATATGGCTTGATTGCGGGAGGCGGCGTTTGTTTTTTTGGCGAACGTTCATAAAAAAAACTGGGCTGATTATAATACACCACCGAATCTTTTTTAATCTGTTCGATGTAGCTCGTAAACACAAAATCATTAACAACTGGCGTATAATTTATTCTACGAAATTCGAGATAAGTACGCATATAATCTCGAAAGCTTCCGTCCAGAGCAAAGTCATAAAAAGCCACAAAAAAACCTTTTGAAAAATAAGTATTCACAAAAATCGTGTGGTATTTCCACCATTTTAAGCCACTCACCCGATAATCCTGCACAAATACGCTACCCAGTGTATCTTGCTCATAATTAAAGATACTGCGGTCAAGTACCAGCAAAACGTTATCAATTTTATTACCTTTTTCTTCAATAAATTTAAGTTTAGTAGCAATTCCCGAAATTGTTTCACACGAAGCGTCGAAATGATAAGGCAAAGTGTCGTTGATGTGTTTGCCCCACGAACGGGCATAAAAAACGCTTGATCGTGAACTACCAAAAATATAGGATTTGTAGTTATACTTATCTTTATTATTAAGAAAAATCTGGGTCGAGATGCGGTCTCGATTTAGGCTTTTGGCATAATTATCAGGGTATGATTCGTAGGTTCTGATAATTTTGAAAGGGTCGGCTATTACATACCCAATCATTAAGACTATCAGAGGACTCAAAAAGAGGCAGAGTTTTAAGAGAAATTTGCTAAACATTCAAACAGAAATTGTAAGGTGATTTTTGTATTACTGAACGACAAATCTCTTAATTATTTTTGTATTATCCTCCAAAATTGCTTCAATAATATATACACCTGCACTCAGATTTTGGGTTTGGAGTAAAATTTCAGGCTTTAAGTTTTGAACATTCAGTACCCGAACTCCCCGTGCATCACTGATATGAACTGTTTTTATCGGTTGCTCGAAGAGCGGCGTAAGGGTCAAAGCAACCCCGTCAGTTACAGGATTAGGATAAACCAATAAATCATCGTTATCAATATTGCTAATACTCGTATTTGCGTCTGAATTAGTCGAAATTTTAATCACATTACTATAACTGACTACACCCGAAGCATCTTTTACTCGGATTCGGTAATAATAGTTCACTCCTTTCTTTACCTTGTTATCGATAAAAGTAGCCGCACCTGTAACAACAAATTCATAAAAATTATTGGCCGAGAATTGGGATTTCTCAATGGCATAATTCAAGTTTAAAAACTTGGGAGTTTCCCAGTTTATTACCACTCGTTTATTTGAAATACTATCCCACTCCCCCTGAATTTGTATTTTGGGAGTAGCAATAACAACGTCTTTAAACGTCAATGCCCGTACGCCACGTGCGTTTACTATTTGATTGATACCTGGCAAAACCATCAAAAAGTCAGCTGTATAATAGTCTGGTGCATAACTGATTTTCTGAGCAATACTCGGATTTTTTAGTTTCAAGATAACATAGTTTTCTGTAGCAGCCACACCACTAATATCGGCTACCTTACCATCAAGATAAATATAATCTTTCACATTGCTTGAAGGGTGATTAACATCTTTTTTAGGTTCTTCTTTCGGAAAAATAATCTTTTGATTTTTATCAAAAACTAAAATTAGGCTATCCTTTTTGGTAGTAAAATACGCCGATTGAACATTGGGAGCATCTACATCATCGGTATCTTTACTATCGTAAAAATCACGGGCAATTTGCCTCGAAACCTGCACGCCATTTTGCTGATAACCTTCGTATTTATAATGCAATCCATCAAAGGTAGGCGTACCAAACGTGGACATCACCTCGCAATCGGTGTACTTGCTTTTAATTGTTCGCTGAAAATCCCGCAGATTGCCCGCCGAAGTATTATTTCCAAAATAAATGTTATTCTGAAAGGTATAAATCTTTTTAAGAGCAGGATAGTCTTCGTAAAGCTGTTTCCGAAGTTTATCAAACTTTTTGTCGTAATTATTATTATACGATGGTTCGAGGGCTTCACTTTCGCCCTGTCGCCAAACAATCAACCGAACATTTCTATCCAAACCCAATGCCTTAGTACGCTTCAGCAAACGCCCATAAATAGTTGATGGATTGTCATGGCTTGCTTCATCTCGTAGGCTCAGTTCGTCAATGCTCTTATTACCGACAGCTCCATTAATGATACCAATCGGAATCTTATATTTCCCAATCAACTGTCGCTGAATTTCTAAACCTATGAGTCCCGCACTAAAATGATTCCACTGACGGGATATTACCCAAGAAAATTCGTTTTTTTCAAAATTTGATAATGCACTTCGGCCAAACTTAAATTCGTCTTTAAACTTTACGATTTCATCAACTGGTTCGGCAAGGGCATTAGATTGGCCATAAATGATGATATTATCACCGCAAACTACTTCGTTTGCATCTTTTATCAGCACCGAATCTTTCCCGATAAAAGTGTAGCATTTAAAATCATATTCCGATAGTTCGGCATTAATTATTGGTGTGAAGCTAAAAGGTGCCGAATTAGCTGGTTGATTTACAGCCGAGAAAAGTAGTTTTTGTTTTTTGTAAAAAAACACTTTTTTGTTTTTGTAAACAATCAGCGAAACGTCGGTTTGTGTACTTGTAAAAACTTTACCCGAGATAGACACAATGGCGACATTGGATTCATCTCGCTGGATAAGTTGAGCGGGTTGCGGAAAAAAATCAAAAAACGCATTGGTTTGAGCAAAAACTCTCGGGATAAATAAAAAGAAAACAACAAAGCTCAAAATACATTTGAGCGTATAAGTTTGAGCAAGATATAGCTTTTTTTCTATTGACGTTGTCATAAGTTTAAAGGATAATTAACGAATATACAACAATTCTCGGTATTTCACCAATGGCAAGTTTTCATCAAACGGATTTCCTATAAAAGTAAATATCAAACTGATTATACAGATTTAGTGGATTTTCGCAGATATAACGATTAATAATCAGTGCAAATCTGCTCAATCGGTGTCATCGGTGTACCATTAGGGCGGGTCAAAATTTTTATAGGAAAACCGTTTTTCCATCATCGATCCAAATCTCCAACTACGAACGCTCAGAAAATAAGCCGTTATAACTTTATGAAGGCATTTTTATCAGATCAAGTTAAAAAAGGTGAAATTTCGAGCCGCTAAGGAATAGACTACCAAAAGTTCTCTCCTGTCTTCAAGGTAGAAATTTTGGATTAATCGACTTAAATAGGGGGATTCTTAGGAATATATTATGAAATTTAAGGCATTTAATTCTTCATTTTGAGCAAAATTAGCCTATTTTTGTGCCATGAATGAAAATATAAACCCTTGGCAAATCCTTGATACTGAGGTTAAATACGAAAACAATTGGATTCAGGTTGTCCACCAAAACGTTATTAATCCGAGCGGTGGGTTGGGTATTTACGGTACTGTTAATTTTAAAAATATTGCCGTTGGTGTTGTCCCAGTTGATGTCGATGGTAATACTTGGCTCGTTGGTCAATACCGTTTTCCACTAAACGAATATTCCTGGGAAATTCCCGAGGGTGGTTGTCCCGATGGTGAAGAAGTTCTCGAAACTGCTAAACGGGAATTAAAAGAAGAAACGGGCTTAATTGCTCAAACGTGGAGTTTGGTTTCAAGACTACACACGTCGAACTCTGTTTGTAATGAAGTTGCCTACATTTTTCTTGCTGAAAATCTTATACAATCCGAAAGTCACCCCGAAGAAACTGAACAATTACAGACAAAAAAACTACCGCTGACCGAAGCACTCTCAATGGTGTTGGCCGATAAGATAACCGACTCAATGAGTGTAGCAGGGATTTTAAAAGTTGCACGATTAAAAGGTTTGTAAGATGTTTGAAGCGGTAATAATTGGATTTGTAACTGGATTGGTACTAAGCTTTGGTTTTGGGAGTGTATTCTTTGCACTCATTCAAGATAGCATTCAGTATGGCTACAAGGCTGGCATAAAAATTTCGCTGGGCGTAGTGTTTGGAGATATTTTGATGATTATTTTTGCTTATGTAGGTACTTCGTTTTTGCCAGATATTCCGAATTTTGGGCTATATTCACGCATTGTTGGTTCTATCTTACTGATTTCTTTGGGTTTCGTCCAATTCCGTAAGACCAAAAATCCCTCAAAAATGCAAGAATTTAGGCTTGCTCGTTTTTTCTATTTTTTTGGCAAGGGATTTCTATTAAATGTCATTAATCCAGTAAATTTTATTTCTTGGATGCTCGTTTCGGCATCGCTCAAAGGCTATAAATATGACCTCTTGGACGAAACTTTGTTTTTCACAACCTGTATTCTTGTTATCTTTTTGATGGAATCAGGCTTCGCTATTTTCTCCGATAAAATAAAAACCAAACTCCACGATAATACCATTCTGTATATCAAATACGTATCGGGAACTGTATTCATTGGCGTAGGTTTGAAGATGGTTTATGATGCTTACAAGATTTTTTAAGCAAAAAAAACTCCCCGAAAATTTTAAACTTTCGGGAAGTTATTAACGAAAATTATCATTACTTGGCTTTCTGTTTGTTTTCAGCAGTTTGATTCAAAGCAATCATTTGCTTCATAGTTTTGTCAAAACCATCAACCGAACCGTCCATAAATATAACGTTTCCTTTGCCATCTTGGGCAACTTGACGCAAAGTTTCTGTCCAAAGTGAAAACAAAATAATCGAAGGATCGAGATTCGCTTTTTCCATCTCGGCGGCAGCAACAGCCATACCCTTCGCAATCTCTTCACGAAACTGAGCCAATCCTTGTCCACGCAAACGTGCGGCTTCACGCTCTGCTTCGGCCGAAATTCTAATTGCGTTTCCATCAGCTTCTGCACCCTTTGTTTTGGTAATCAAAAGTGCTTGACCTTCGTTTTCGGCAGCCGCTTTTAGGTTATTCGATGCCACAACTCGGGACATTGATTTGACGATTTCTTCATCAAAAGTGATGTCATTTAT
>JANNEN010000086.1:0-6763 GCA_031378715.1 Emticicia sp. | reverse complement strand
TTTGCCAATATCAAAGAAATCAACACGCCACCGATAAATTTGGCACTCTACCAACTCGTTGATTTTTCGGGTTTAGGCGGAGTAAATGAGCAAGATTGCGAATGTTTTTTGGGCGAAGGTGAGTATATTTACAAAAATTATCAAGCCGCTTGGGGGATTTCAAAGCAAATTCGTACCGAAGAATATACGTATGACGACACAGACGACACAAAATTTGTTTATAAAAAGTCCGAAACCGACTACGACAATGCTTTTTTTCAACCAAAACAGATGCGTAGTTTCAAATCTGATGGAAAAATAAATATTCAAAAATACCGTTATGTAACTGATTTTGATGTCAATAATTCTAATTTTGGAAGTCCGTTTTATTGGATGCGAGCAAACAACCAAATAAATACGCCGATTGAGCAAACGAGCCTCGTAAAATTACCCTCCGAAACTGAGAATAGGTTTTTGGGCGGACGAGTGACTGATTTTCTTGCAAGTGCCTATGGTGCTTATCAGTATGTTTACCCAAAAGAGATTTTTTTGTTTGAAAATTCAAGTGTTATTTTTGAATCAAATTATCTTCAATCTTCTTTGGATAATGGTATTTTATCAAAAGACAATCGCTACGTAAAACGCTTACAGTTAGATAGTTATGATACGTATGGTAATCTTTTGAGTTATAAAATTGTCGGCGGTTCGCCAACTGCTTTTACTTATAGTAATAGCGTTTTCGATGCAATTATTCACTCCTACCCGACTTCCGAAACCAAAAATTCGGGTGGAGCAAATGCCTTTACTACGAACTTTTCTTATGATATTCCGCTACTTGGCATCAATGAAATGACTGCCCCAAATGGCTTAAAATCTTATTTTGAATATGATAGTTTTGGCAGATTTAAGAGAGCAAAAGACCATAACGGACATATCCTAAACGAGTATGAATATAATTTTTCTGCCAATAATAATTTCATAAAAGAGTTCATTCCACGCATCGCAAACACCTCATTATTAGCTGGTTATAATAATAAACAAACTTTAGTAAGCTACTCCGATGGTTTGGGCAGACCTCTCCAAACCGTCAATTATTTGGCTGGTTTTGATGCTCAAAATGATATTGTTACCGATGCCAAAGTGTATGAAAACTTGGGGCGTATCGAAAAATCGTACATTCCATTTTCAAACCCAGGAAGTGGGGCTACCGCCCCACTTCCTACTGTTGTGCATGGTGATACTGCCCCTTTCTCGAATGTTTCAGAGTACGATAATTCGCCTTTAAACCGTCCGAAAAAAACTTTTGGCGTAGGGCAAGCTTGGCGTTCCGCCAACAAATTTATTGAAGCTAAATATTTGGTTGTCGAGCCAAATACGATTCGTAAGTATGATTTGACCGCTAACGGAGCGAACGTTGATGGTACTTGGAACGTACCGCTATTCAAAAATATTTCAATTTCGGAGCGTGGCAAAGAAACCATCGAATACAAAGACAATGACGGCAAATTGATTCAAAAAGATGTGCAGGAAGGAGCGAATTCGTACATGCGTACGCACTATATTTATGATGAGTTTGACCGAGTAAAGTACGTTATTCAACCAAAATCGTTTGAAAATGCTACGAATTTCGTAGAAAACGATGCTTATTTTAAAGGTGGTATTTTTAGCTACAAGTACGACAAACGAGGGCGAACCACCGAAAGCCACGTGCCGAGTGGCGGCTGGAGTTACAATGTTTTTGATGTGTTGGATAGATTGGTTTACGCCCAAAGTAGTTTGCAGCAAGAAAACCAGCGTTGGACTTTCAAAAAATATGATGTCTTCAATCGCCCAATAATGACTGGCGAAATAGCCGAAATACGTTCCCGTACCGCCCTGCAAACAGAGATTGATAATCTACCGAGTTTGACTTATGAAGAGCGAAACACAAGCCTTCCGCTTTATTATTCGCTCAACAAGGGCTACCCGATTACGGCCGCAAACGATGTTTACCAAACTTTTTATTATGATACCTACGGCTTTTTTGATGATGGGTATTTGCTTAACTTAACCAATACCACGGGCTTGCTAACGGGTACTCGTACCAAAAACCAAAGCACCAGCGACTGGAACGCCAACAGTATTTATTATGATGAAAAATTAAATATCATCGAAAACCGAAAGGCATATTCAACCAAAAGTACGCTCACTTATGCCGCAATTATCGGGTACAATAGTTATAATTTTGCGGGACAATTACAGCTCCAAAGAATATCATTTCAAAATAACGCAACCACAAAAGCCACTAAAAAGGAATATACTTTTGACCACGTAGGGCTAAAACTGAGCTTTAATTATGCCATTGGTGATAATTTACTTACGCCACTTTTCCCGATGGCGAGTTATGCTTATGATGAAGTGGGGCGGTTTACGCAGAAAAAAATCAGACCCGACCGAACGTACCAAAATATCAAAGAATACATCTATCGCCCCCAAGATGGTATTCCGACCTCGACTACCAACGATTTAGCTCAAAAAGCAGTGATAATTTCGCCAAATTTCTTTTGGAATCCCGCAACCAATGGCGGCACTTACACGGCACAGGCCTCAAATCTGAGCAATGGCACGGGCTTGCAAACCATTGATTATGCCTATCATATCAGAGGCGGTTTGCTCGGAATTAACCTTGACGTTTCAAAAAGTTTAACACCAAATGCTACCGAAAACGACCTTTTCAGCTACAAACTTGATTACGAAACAGGAACGCCTGCCGCAGCAAATTTTTATGATGGAAACATAGGTAAGCAATCTTGGAAAACAAGCAAAGACAATACTCTACGCAGTTATACTTTTGACTATGACGACGCAAACCGCTTATTATCAGCAAGTTACGCTGGAATAAATGGAGAAGATTTCTCAATGCCGAATTTCAGCTATGATAAAAACGGTAATATTTTAAATCTTCAAAGAAGCGGACAAACGGCTCCCCCTCTGGGGGCGGGGGGGGCTGCTTTTGGGGCTATCGATAACCTCACCTATACCTACACGGGCAACACCCTAAACTCCGTAACCGATGCAATTAGTGGCAACCACGAAACCGACTTTGTGCCACGTGGTAACGGAAATTACACGTATTACACCGATGGTAGCTCAAAATCTGATGCTAATGAGCAGATTACTAATATTGTGTATGATACATTTTTGAAACAGCCAATCGAAGTACAATTATCTGATGGTAGAAAAATAAATCATTATTATGACGGTAGCGGCACACTCCTAAAAACGGTTTACTCAACGGGAGAGATTTGGGAGTTTTACGAAGAATTTATTCTAAAAAATGGACAAATTTATCAAGTTACCAATGACGAAGGGCGGAGTATTCCCGATGGTGCGGGTGGTTGGATTCAAGAATACGACTACAAAGACCATCTGGGCAACACAAGACTCACTTTTCGAGATTCGCTGGCGGCACCCGTCAATGGCATTTACCCCCCTGCGGTGGTTTTGAGCCAAACCGCTTTTGACCCTCTCGGCGTGGTCTTGCGTGGTGTTGGGCAGATAAACAACTACCAAAACCGCTACGAGTTTCAAGGCAAAGAATCCGAGAAAACCTTTGGGCTGAATAGAATTAATTTGGGGGCGAGAACGATAAACTCTACTATTGGCAGGTTTGATAGAGTTGATCCGCTCACAGACGAACAAGAATCTTGGAGTCCTTATCATTTTAACTATGGCGACCCCGTAAATTACATTGACCTTTTTGGTTTAAGCCCTACCGAAGTAAACGGCAGTGGTAATATTGCTATTTGCCCAACTTGCCCAGGCGGTGCTGATTATGACCAATATCGAAATAGTAAATCCCTTTTTACCTATGATAAGAGTACTGGTTTTGTACTAAACGGCGATGGACAGGGTGTAACTGTTTACGGAAAAAGAACTTCATACGACTATAATGGTATGATTTACGGTACAGGTCAAACACTGAATTACTTAGGAGATAACAACATTTCTACAAGGGTTAAATTAGATGCTGCTAACTCTACCACGGGTACTTCAATAGCCTCTCAATATTTTAGGCAAACAGAGTGGGGGCAAAAAAAGATACCAAGTATGGTGTTTAATAAATTACCCATAAGAGTAGGTTTACCATTCAAAGGAATGAATGCTCCACTTAGAGCAAATACATGGGGCAAAGTTATAGGCAGAACCCCGCCAATTTTAGGACGGGGTTTGGTTGGAGTTAGTGCTGGAATATCCATTTATAATATAGCAACTGCCGAAAATACAGTAGAAGCTTTAGCGGTTGAAGGAGGAGGCTGGGCTGGTGCATGGGCAGCATCAACTGCAACAGGTGCAGCATTGACAGCGTCAGGGATAGATTTTGCAGGCCCTTATGGCTGGGTAGCACATGGAATACTCACTGTTGGAGCAGGAATCGGCGGCTTCTATGGCGGACAAGTAGCAGGACAAACAGTTTATGATAAAACGCAAAAATAAAATGGAACTTACACTTGAAAATCTTATTCTTTTTTTTGAAAAAGAATATCCTTATGATTTGAACTTCTCACCAGAACTCATTTTTAGAGAAATTGATGATGGAATATCAGCAGTTGATTTATTAGATAATTTAGCAAAAGAATTCAATGTAAGTTTTGAAAATTTCGATTTCCATCAATATTTTTTAGATGAAGCAGAACTTAATACTTTGACGTGGAAGCATCTATTTGGGCTGAAAAAACAAAGGAAAATCAAAGAAGAACTGACTATTCAGATGCTTTATGAGTATATGGATAGAAATAAGCAAAAATAATTGGACAAAAATGATTCCCGTCCAATCAGAGTGTCCTTTTTCCCGTCCAATCAGAGTGTCCTTTTTCAGGCACTCTGATTTCATTATATAGTTCTTTGAAATAATGCTACAAAGACCATCTGGGCAACACAAGGCTCACTTTTCGAGATTCGCTGGCAGCACCCGTCAATGGTATTTATCCACCTGCGGTAGTGTTGAGCCAAACGGCATTTGATGGCAGCGGCCAACCGCCTCTGGGCGTGGTCTTGCGAGGCGTTGGGCAAATAAACAACTACCAAAACCGCTACGAGTTTCAAGGCAAAGAATCTGAAAAAACCTTTGGGCTGAATAGAATTAATTTGGGGGCGAGAACGATGAATCCGACTATTGGGCGAATGGATAGAGTTGATCGATTCGCTGATAAGTATTTGGGGTTATCTACTTATCAATATGCAGGGAATAACCCGATTAAGTTTATTGATGTCAATGGAGATAGTTTAACAGCGGGCAATATCGCAACTGTATTTTTTGGACTTGTTGGGGTAATTGGGTCGGGTTGGTACATGGTTGCAAGTGGTGGGGTAGGAGCAGTTGCTGGTGGTACCGCTGCCATGACATTGAGTTGGGGAGAGGTAGTTATGGGAATAGGCCAAATGGCTGAAACAAAAGATGAAGCAATGCAGAAATCGGGTACAATACCAGGCTATATTACAAGAAAGGCTGGAGGAACCGAGGAAGCTGCCGAAGTTGCCGATGCCGTTGGGGGGCTTTTACCTGGTATTATGACAGGAGGATTTGGGAGTAATATAAGAGGTATAACTGGTGTTAAAAGTGCCATCACAGAATCTAAAACACTTACAGGTAAAGCTTTTGAAGCTGCAAGTTTTGCAGATTCTTTTTTAGATGTAGGACAAGCATCTATAACTCTGGGGCCATACGCTTTTGTTTATGAAAAAGAAAATATTATTGATACACATAAAAAGTACCCAGTAACTAAAAGAATAGTATCTAATGCCGAACTAAATCAAGTTCCGTATGCACCTAAAAGACTAACCAAACAAGATTCATCACAAATTGTTAAATTTATCAACTCACTATGAAAATTCAAGTAAATTATAAAAAAAGTATTTTGACAAATTTGGCAATTATTGCAATTTTAGTCGGCATTTCCTTTCTGATACCCAATTACAAAGGCAACTTGACCATTAAAATTGTAATGACAGTCGCAATCATAATTTATATGTTTTTTAATGAACTTAAATGGAAGCCATTTCAAATTACCGATGATAAGGATTTTTTAGATATAGAATTTAGATATTTTATTTTCAATTCAAAAATGAGACGGCTTGACAAAAAAGAAGTAGTTTTTTTTGAGAAAAAAGTCACATTTGGAAAATATAATACTCAAAAACTAATCTATTGTTTAGGAGATAATATAAATAAAACTATTGAAATAGATTCATCGGATGGATGGAATATGGATGATGTGAGGATTTTCTTTGAGCGTGCAATGGCAAGATAACTTTCGTAAAGCCCTATTTAGATTAATTCTATGACGACTTTAAAATATGCTATCTACTTTTAAAGTTACGCAAGTTTATCAATTTGTATGTGTTGTAACTTTAATAGTTGTCCACATAGTATTTCAAAGGACATTTTTTAAATATTTTACTCAGAAGAAAGTTCTTTGGAACACCCAAAGCGAATGCTGATAACATTGTATTTATGAAAAAAGGGCAGACTTAAGTAATTCCCGTCCAATCAGAGTGTCCTTTTTTAGGCACTCTGATTTCATTATATCGTTCTTTGAAATAATGCTACCAAGACCATTTGGGCAATACAAGAGCTACTTTTAGTGCAAGCGGGCAGAATTTAGTAGTAAATGATATTTCTCATTTTGACCCCACGGGCATTCTTCTGAATGGTACGGGTATTGAAAATACCACCGAAAACCGTTTCAAATGGCAAGGAAAAGAAAGTTTAGAACTTTTTGGGCTTAGTGGCGTAAATGATTTC
>JANNEN010000030.1:0-6123 GCA_031378715.1 Emticicia sp. | reverse complement strand
ATGATTTTAGTTAGATTTATTCCAATAGAAGAAACTGTTTTAGCATTCACTTCCTCTACCTCAACGGCTTGATTATCTCGTATATTACCAGTAATTTCGGTAATTGCTCTTTGCCTTTGTGCAAGTTCAATTTCACTTAATTGAATCTGACGAACAAGCGTAGCTCCTTCCAAATATGCCTGTGGACTTAGGCCACCCGAACGCTCAATGAGATCGGATACTTTCTCGGTTTTACTTTTTATGCCATAAATCGAAGGAAAGATTACTTCACCTTGGATTTCGACAAAAGTTTGCTTGACATAATTGGGCGATTTACGAATGAAAATTTCGTCAAAAGGAAACAATACGAAATTAGAACCCATCTTATCAACCTTCAAATCGGCACTAATATTAAACGAAAAGGTATCAGATATTTGGGCATTTGCTTGTGTAGGATCAACGTTTCGCTTGCGTCTGACCACTTCGACTCTTGCCAACGAAGCTGATTCGGACAGGCCTCCAACTTTCACTAAGATATCTTCGATGGTCATATTTCTTAAAAAGGGAAATTCAATACCATCAACTCCCTCAGGATTATTGACCGCTCCCTGAATACGAACATAAGCTGGTTCGGTCAAATCAAAAATCGACGGAATTGTTACAATATCTTCTCTTCTAAGAGCAATATCAGCAGATTTTCCTTTGATGATATCCTCGTAATTGACCGAAATATTCTCAACAATCATGTCTTCTCGGGTACGCATTATCGAAACTCGACCAATGAGTGCTTCGCCTTTTAGTCCTTCGGCTGATTTTACTAATTGGGTGAGGGTCGGATTTGATTCTAACGAATATTCTCCTGCCCGAAAAATTGCTCCACCTACTGAAACCATATTTTCGTAGCGTTCGAGTACTCGCTCAATAACGACCGAATCACCCGATTGCATCTTAAAAGTATTAAACTCGCTTTCCATCACGTCCACTATTTTTCTCTCACGTGCAGTATTACGATAAACTTTCAAGCGGTGTCGATAGGCGTAGGCGTTGAACCCGCCCGCAAACTCAATCACTTTATTGATTTTTTCGTCTTCTAATAATTCAAACAAACCTTCTCTTTTTGTATTTCCCTTGACCGCAACCCTTGATAAATACGGCAACACCTGAATAACGTCTTGGTCTTGCAGGATAATATTATTTTTTGCAAAACCATTCATCAATAAATCATAAATATCAAAAGTCGATACAATTCGGTTGTTTCTAATGACGTTGATTCGGCGGTAAGTTCCTACTTCATTTGGCCCCCCACAAGCATACAAAGCATTTTGTATCGTAGAAAGCGAAGATAGTGTATAAGTGCCAGGGGCAATCACCTCACCCGTAACGGTTACTTTTATACTTCTGATATTTCCCAATGAAACATTCAAAAATGTATTGGCAGGGTACCCCGAAAAAGAATTTAAACCAATATATATTTTTGATAAACGACTGGTAATCTTATCTTTGGCTTGCTCAATGGTAGAACCCGCAATATAAATCAATCCAACTTTTTCTAAATTTATATATCCATCAGCCGAAACTATCGGTTTAAACATCGTTTGTGAGTAGCCATAAATATCAATCAGTAGCTGGTCGTTTGGACCTAAAACATAATTGCTTGGCGTTGCTATATTTATGGCAGGTGTCGGATCGAACTTTACCGTGTTAAAAAGATTATAACCAAAAATCCTTCTTCTCAGGGTAGCTTTTGCGGCATCTTCATTGGCTTCTTCTTCTCGAATCATACAAAGTGAATCTTCTTTTGTGATTGCCCTTTGATCTGTTGGATTTGCCTGAACGTTTCGGGCTGCGTTTATGTCATTGGTAGGTAGTGCCCGATTCTTGGCAGGCAAAGGCATATTTGGCATTGGTTGATTGCCCGTGTTGGGCAAATTGGTAGGGATACCCGTCGGCATATTCGTTGGCCCAGTTGGCGTAACCACAGGATTTTGCCCAAAAGATTTTCCAACAATTAGTATAAAAAGCGTAAATTTGTAAAAAATTTGTAAAAAAATATTCTTGCTTAATTTCATATCAATAACGTTATTTGTCAAATCACTTTCACCCGTGCTATAATTAGTGTACAAAAACTTATGCAAAGTAACACAAGATTTTTTATTTTGTTGCTGTTTCATGTTGAGTATGTATTAAAAAGAACTTTGAGTTACAAAGTAAAATATAAAAACCCAAATTACAAAACATTATCATTAAAAAATGGCTGAGATTAAAGAAGCAACGTATAACGAAGACAGTATTCGGTCACTTGATTGGAAAGAACACATCAGGCTACGACCAGGTATGTACATAGGAAAACTGGGTGATGGCTCGGCGGCCGATGATGGTATTTATGTACTGCTGAAAGAAGTAATGGACAATTGCGTCGATGAATACGCCATGGGTTACGGCAAGACGATTGAAATAAAACTCGACGGAGGCAGAGTCGAAGTGCGTGATTACGGTCGGGGGATTCCGCTCGGGAAAGTCGTTGATGTAGTTTCTAAAATTAACACTGGTGCAAAATATGACAGCAAAGCATTTCAAAAAGCCGTTGGTTTAAATGGTGTCGGAACGAAGGCGGTCAATGCACTTTCGACTTATTTCAAGGTTCACGCTTTTCGTGAAGGTAAAGCAAAATGGGCGGAATTTGACAAAGGTGAACTAACCAACGAATCAAACATCGAAGACTTAGACCAGAAAAATGGTACACACGTGATATTTGAACCCGATGCTTCGATTTTCAAAAACTATCATTATATCCCGCAGTTTGTCGAGGCAATGATTTGGAATTACTGCTACCTCAATGCAGGCATGACAATATTATTTAATAAGCAAAAATACGTTTCACAAAATGGGCTTTTAGATTTATTGAGAAGAAAAACCGATGAAGATTCGCTCCGTTATCCGATTATTCATCTGAAAGGCGAAGACATTGAAGTAGCAATTTCGCACGGAAACCAATACGGTGAAGAATACTATTCATTCGTAAACGGGCAAAATACTACACAGGGCGGAACCCACCTTTCGGGGTTTAAAGAAGCCCTCGTACGTACAATTAGGGAGCATTTTGGCAAAGATTACGCCCCCGAAGATATTCGGCAGTCGGTCATTGCGGCAGTTTCGATTCGGGTGCAAGAACCCGTTTTTGAATCACAGACTAAAACTAAATTGGGTTCGGCTACGATTTCGCCCGAAGCCAATTCTACGACTGTTCGTACTTTTATTAGTGATTTTTTGAAAGAAAAATTAGATAACTTCCTGCACATGAACTTACCCGTGAAGGAAGCCATCAAAAAACGCATTGAGCAGTCGGAACGTGAACGAAAAGAGTTGGCAGGAGTCCGAAAATTAGCCAACGACCGAGCAAAAAAAGCTAATTTGCACAATAAAAAACTCCGAGATTGTCGCTTTCATTTGGACGATGAGAAAAACGAAAAACGCTTCGATACCGTCATGTTTATCACCGAGGGAGATTCGGCCAGTGGTTCAATCACCAAGGCACGAAACCCCGAACTGCAAGCGGTGTTTAGTTTGCGTGGAAAACCATTAAATAGTTATGGTTTGACCAAGAAAATTGTTTATGAAAACGAAGAGTTTAACCTACTTCAACACGCCCTAAATATCGAAAGTGGACTCGAAGAATTGCGGTATAATAAAATAATCGTAGCCACTGATGCCGACGTGGACGGAATGCACATTCGGCTTTTATTGCTGACGTTTTTCTTGCAGTTTTTCCCCGATTTGGTGCGTGAGGGGCATCTTTATATCTTGGAAACCCCACTTTTTAGAGTCAGGAATAAGAAAGAAACAATTTATTGTTATTCGGACGATGAAAAGAAAAAAGCGATAACCAAACTTTCGCCAAAGCCAGAAATCACCCGTTTTAAGGGTCTGGGAGAGATTTCTCCCGACGAGTTTGAAAATTTTATCGGAGAAAACATTCGCCTCGAACCAGTAATTTTGGAAAAAGAATCTTCGATTGCCAAGATTTTAAGTTATTATATGGGTAAAAACACCCCAGAACGGCAGAAGTTCATTATCGAAAATCTGCGTTATGAGCGAGATGAAATTGATGAGGTTTTGGCGGAGATTTTGGAGGTAAAGGCATAAAATAAAACTTTTTTTAAAGTGAGTTGATGGATTGGTTTTACAAAAAAACTTATTTGTCGGTTCACTTTTTTAATTCACTGTCTTGTCTTGAAATAGGTTTATACAAAAAATACGTAAACAACTCGCAAGAACCAAGGCAAGATTAACTCGTAGTTTTATCTTATTATCAAGATATTTGAGTTTGATAGTCCAATGCCATCAGTGTCCCTTGCAGGAGACACTGATGGAACGGAAGTTTTGGAAATGTACTCAAATTTGAATCTCATTTTGCACAACAAGGTGGCGACTCAGAAACCGAATGTAGATATGACCTCAAAGCAGGAAATACCTACATTGAAACCAAAAACTGGAGTACCCTACGATACATGCTCTCAGAAGATGGAAATGGCAAAAATAGCTTCCGAAATCAATTTTTAGCATATCTTGGCGAAATTAACTCAATTGATAATTTGAAATATGTATTTAAAAATAGACCAGGGATTTCACTGACAGCCATTAAAGATAATTTTCAACAAATGTTTAGAGGCAATTATACCATTGATGGTACTTACAGATATGAATTTTTTGATATTATTTGGAGTAATCAAGGATTGAAAAATAATTTATTTCCAAATCCAAGTAATATAAATGAAAGTACACATAAAATTAATTCTAAGATAAATTTTCAAAATTGGGTTGAAACGCAAAACAATGTTCTTTTCTCTTTTATAAAAACAAAATAGATGATATGAATTATTTTACAATAGATACGATCCCAGCAGTCAATAATTACAGATTATTTGGAGAGGATATAGTTTATCTTGATAATAAAAACAGATTATATCTTGATGGTATTTTAGTCGATACAGAAGTAGATTATTTTGATGTTTTTGAGAAAGAAATCTATTTTGAGAGAAACGGAAAAATAATTGAATTTAACACACTTGAAAAATCTAAGAAGCAATACTTTGAGTTGATTCCACAAGGTCTAATTCAAGATGAAATGTTCCTAAATATTTTTGACTCAAAATCCGAAAATATTGATTTAGGTGCTTGGTCGTATCGTTTTAGGCTATCTAATTTAAAAAAAACTATAATTCGTGAAACAAAAAATAGGTTCATTTTAGGATATGGTATTTGGAAAAATCCATACTATTTTCACTCAGAAGTCAGAAATCCAATAAAGTGTTTAGATATTTTGAAAGAAACATACCTTTGGCAATATTCAGTTTCTGAAATAGGCAAATATAAAGATAGAAATGAATACCTAAAACCCATTGAGAAGGAAGGAGTAGTACGAAAAATCATGGGGGTGTTTGGTGATGTTTTAGTGGCTCAGATTTCGGGGGGAGAAAGTGCAAACGAATATCAATTATTGGGGCTTAATACTCAAACTGGCAAGCAACAATGGCTTATTTCGGGCATTTCAGGAGTCTGTGTAAACCTACAAGCCAATGATGCTCAAACTCATCTATTAGCCATTCGTGACAGTGAGTTTATAGAAATAGACCTCAGAACCGCCCAAATAAGCAGAAACAAAGACCTTGAATCAATTCTTGGTTACGAAGGAAAAACTATCACAGTCAAATGTATGACTCTAAGAGACCAACACATTTTCTTTACTGGGAGTTTTAATGGGCTTGTTTTTCATTCGGGCGTAATCGGTGCATTCAATATCGAAACCGAACAAATTGATTGGTTACACGACATGGAATTTGATAGAAATACAAACTTTAACATGAGTTCAACACCTCAACTCGAAGGCAATCGTCTGTACGCCCTCGATAGCGGCGGTACATTACATATTTTTGAACGAGAAGAAAACACAGACGCAAAAGATGCTGAATAACTTAAAAGCAGTGTTGTGGGTAATGCTGTTTTTTCCGTTCCCTCAGAGTCTCCGTTTTTCACGGGACTCTGAGGGCTGGGGTCAGTGCAAACCAAAGAATTAAATAGAAGAAGAGAAATATAGAGCTTATGGCAGTCAAAACACGTCAAGACCCACGAGAGGTTTTATGATTT
>JANNEN010000028.1:0-1688 GCA_031378715.1 Emticicia sp. | reverse complement strand
AAATCATAAAACCTCTCGTGGGTCTTGACGTGTTTTGACTGCCATAAGCTCTATATTTCTCTTCTTCTATTTAATTCTTTGGTTTGCACTGACCCCAGCCCTCAGAGTCCCGTGAAAAACGGAGACTCTGAGGGAACGGAATTGCCTGTTGGCTTGGCAATGCGGTTGGTGGCATCGTAGGGCAAAACCTGATTGCGTGAAAACTTCATCAAACCATTGACCGATACATACTCAAAGCCTTTGCAGCCTACTTTTACATAAGTAAGACTTTTGGCTGCTCCTGTTTTTTCATCAAAGCCACCTTTGAGCGTAAACGAGTGGTCGCCGAAGGGGATAGTTACATCGCCCAAAAGTGCCAGTTCTGCTCCGTCAATTAAGCCACCACTGCCGATTTTGACATTTTGAGCTCCAAAAAATACATCTCGCTCGCCATTGGGGGCATTTTTGTCTTTGAAGTGCATGCGGCAATAGATAGTTACCTCGGCATAAGCTGGGTAAATATTGAGCGTAGCCACTGCCACCTCTACGGTAGTATTGCCGATGGTTTCTTTGACACCTACTGGTAGTACAGTATTAAGCACACTTAGCTCGCTCATGTACTTTACCTTCTCGAAGGTGGTCATGGCTCGCTCTTTGGCTGCGTTGGTTTCGTCGGCTACGAGTGGCTGCATGATGCTCTCAGGTTGCACATTGACAAAGTCGAGGTTGAGGCTCGACAATGCCTTGTTCATTGCCTTTTGCATACGAAGTGCCTCAGCCTCTTTGCCTTCGGCAATTCCATTGGGGCTATCGCTCAGGCGGCGAGTACCGTTTGGCTGGGTGCGGTCTTTGGGTTTGTCGTCTTCGTTGCCGCTTGCATGGGCAGTGCCGAAGGCAACAAGTAGAAGCCCCAGCCACAAGATGCTTTGCTTGATGTGATGATGTAAGGGTTTACGCATGGTGTTGGTGTGTTATATTTTTATATCTATAAAAAACCTATTTTAGACTTTTACTTAGTACTTATTGCACAGCAAAACATATAAAAGTAAGGCTATACTTAACTTTGATTTACTCCATATACTCCTCAACACTTTCAAGTTTTTTGATGATTTCCCCATATACATATTTGAAACCATCATATTTTTTTGGCTCTGTTTCTTTTTTTAGCTCTATGGCTTCAAGCACCTCTTGACATACTTTTTCATAGTTTGGATTACCTGCTAATTTTGCTATTATCATTCTCTTCATTAAACCTCCTGTTCCATTGAAAATAAATCGGGGTAACTCATTTTCATTATTTATTATTAAATCTAGTTTTTTGATTGAATCTGTTGAGTTCATAATTGGAATCATCTTTAAAGAATATTCATCCCAAAACTTTTCAATGAAGTCATCAATATTATTATACTTCTTTGAATCAATATAATATCTTTTAGTCCAATAATTGTCTGGGTATTCAATGTTAAAATGATTAATATTGATTGTCGTACATTTGTACCCAGCAGGATTAATATTATAGCCTAAATCTTTTAGATAATGTTCCCAATATTTCTCGACTATTTCAAACCTTCTTTCAAAAAGATAATTAAATGTAATACTATAAATATTTTCTTCTGCAAAATATTTTTCATCAATTGTTACTAATAATTTATCATTATATAAAGGGTGTACGAAACTTTGCAGGTTATTATTTTTAAGCTGCTTTTCTG
>JANNEN010000007.1:0-28595 GCA_031378715.1 Emticicia sp. | reverse complement strand
TTGTTTCAAAAATATTTTCGGTACTCGTCCTAATCATTGATGACTTGATTCGTTTGGGCAAGTGGGCAGCTAACTTTTTTGAAGGAAACACCGCCCAAATCTCTACCGAAACCCTCCAACCCGTTGCCGAAAAAATCAGTCGCTCGGAGTTTTTAGCAAAAACCGCCCTGACCGTGGGCGGCTTGCACGCTGGCGGAATGGCGTGGGGCATACTCTCGGGGGCCCACGATTACAGAGTCAGAAACGTGACACTTCGTCTGAAAAACCTACCAAAACAGTTTGACGGAATGAAAATCGCTCAACTATCGGACATTCATTCGGGAAGTTTTTTCAATAAAACCGCCGTCAAAGGTGGCGTTGAAATGCTGATGAAAGAAAAACCCGATATGTTTTTCTTTACGGGTGATTTAGTAAATAATATCGCCCCCGAAGTGAAAGATTACATTGATATTTTCTCGAAAATAAAAGCTCCGCTCGGCACTTTTTCCACCCTCGGCAACCACGATTACGGTGACTATACGCAGTGGGAATCGCCCGAAAAGAAAGTGCAAAACCTCAAAGATTTGATGAATGCTCACAAAACAATGGGCTGGGATTTGCTCATGGACGAACACCGTGCCGTGAAAGTTGATGGCGAAAGCATCGGTATTTTGGGGATTCAGAACTGGGGAGCGGGGAACTTTGCGAAGTATGGAAATCTGGAAAAAGCCCAACAAAATGCCCGTGATTTGCCCGTAAAATTATTACTTTCGCACGACCCAAGTCACTGGCGAAATCAGGTCTTGGACAAGCACAAAGACATCGACGTAGCCTTTGCTGGGCATACCCACGGAATGCAATACGGCGTTGAACTGGGCAGTTTCAAGTGGTCGCCCGTGCAGTTACGCTACAAAGAATGGGCAGGATTATACGAAGAAAACGACCAAAAATTGTACGTAAACCGTGGCTTCGGCTATATCGGCTACCCTGGACGTTTGGGAATTTTGCCCGAAATTACGATTTTTGAGTTGAAAGTTGGGTAAGAAGTATTGGATTTCTTAAAACCCACCACTGCCCACAAACTGCCTTCTACGGCTTACCTTTAATTCTTGCAATAAGGCACTCCGCACATTGAGCGTAAACGAATAACTACTTTGGGCCGAATAACCCGAAATCGGTGTCCAGTTGAAGGCCATATCCCAGCAATGTAGCTCCCGATTGATGGTAATATTGGTTAGTGTTGGGGCTTTTAGCTGAATGTCGTAACCCGTATTAAAGCCGATTTTCCACTTTGGGGTAAGGCTCAAATCTCCTTGAATCGTAACGGCTTGCGTGATTTGAGCATCGGCCAAACCTTGCCGATTATAGTTGAGGTTATAACCAAAACTCAAACTCCAAGGAATCGAAAAATCAAGATAAAGCTCGGGATTATTGGCAATAAACTTCTGCATGGCCGCTTTGGTGGGATCGGTGGAGGTTTTTTCTTTGGGTTTTGCTTTATCTTTATTAAAAGTTTCGGGTGAAAGTCGGGTAGAAATCGAAATATTAGCCGAGCGTAGCGTCGCAATCCCATCGTAAGGCTTGATGATTTTCCCGTCGCCGTCTTTGATTACTTGCCATTTGTAAAATCTTCTGATTCGCCCCGCAGGATTTAGCCTTGCCAACGTGGGGTCTTTTTCGGCTTGATAAAAATACGGGTCGAGCGTTGCCCCAAAATTAAGGTTTATCAAGTTCTTGAAAAGATTGGTATTGGCACTCAGATTAATGTTTGATAAATTCATCGAGTCACCGATAGCCAAAAGATTATAGGCCGTGCTGAGGCTTAAATTGTCAAGCAACGAAATTTTCTCAAATGCCTTGGCGGCAGTATCCGATTTTGACCGAATTTTTGCTTCTAATTGATTCGTCAAACTAAAACTTACATTACCCGAAGCCCCCGCAGAAGCTCCCAAAGTAGGGAAAACGGGCAGGAGTTTTCGGAGGGTGTCGTATCTAAATGTATTTCTCGCACTATCAATCACAATCTTAGAAATCCTAACGACATAACCCAATTTAGCATTTTTTTCATCGGTCTGAAAAAGTCTTTTAGTAAAATTCGGAGCATAACTCAAACTCACCGAAGGAGCTATCGTGTGGCGTATTGCCTGTAAACGCCCCTTACCTTTAAAATTATATTTACCATAAATACGGGTATTCATTCCCGCCGAAACCGAGGTCTGGTACGTCGGGAAAAAGCCTTTGAGAGTATCAATTTTTACGGCATTTTCACTCGAAATGTACTTATAGTTAAGTTTTTGGGTGAAAATATCGCCTTGTAGCGAGATACTGGGCGTGAAATTAATGTAGCGAGCAATCTTGAAATTGGGTAAGGCAATCGGTATAGAATAGGTTGTTCGGAACTGCCCATCTTTCAACACATCGTTGAGAGCCGTCAAACTATTCAATTTTCGGACATTACTCAATCGTTCCTGCAAGGCTTTTTGCAATACTCGCTGCTCAACTGTCAAGGTCAGTGGGTTAGCATCTCGCAGCCTAATTTCTTCATTGGTTAGTGGCTTGGCTTCGATAGATGAGAAAGTGCCATCGGCGTTTTGTCGGATAATTTTATAGTCCGAATAACTCGTAATGCTGTTTACTCTCGTGTTAGTTGCTTGGTAACCTCCACTCACGTTCAGTCCCACCCGAAATGATTCGTACCACTCTCCTATTTGCTTTTTTTCTGGCACAAAAGGATTAAACTGGTTCAGGCCGATGCTATAATTGAGCGAAGCGTCGGTTTGCCCCGTTGTAAAATTTTGTGAAACATTGATACCCGAACTCGTCACCACTTTTTGAGCAAAAGTTCGCCCCACTTGAATTGATGAATTGGACGTACTACTCAAATATTCTTGTGTATTGACGGTATTGACGTTATTTCGATTAAAGCCATTGCTACGCAAATTGACCGACGACGAAAAACTACGGTCGGGGCGTTTGTTGGCGGGCGAGTGCGACCAACTTAGATTAAAATCCTTAGTTTTATAATTATTTTTGTCATCATTGGCGACAACTTCTGGCGTATTATTATTGTAATTGAACTGAAAATTTAGATTTCCCGAATACTTATAGCGTTTCGAGTAAGTCGATTGTACACCAAGCCCGAAACTACCTTTGGTATAAATCTGACCGACCAGTTTTACACCAATGCGTTCGTTTACAGCAAAATAATAGCCAAAGTCACGGAAAAAAAAACCTCTTTGGTTGGGGTCTTCGCCGTACGTACCCATGATAATCCCTGACGTTCCCGCTTCTTTGTTTTTTGGCACGGGAAAAAAACCAAAAGGTAAGCCAATGGGCAGCGGAATCCCGCTCAAAACAAAGTTAAAAGGCCCCGAAATAACCTGTTTTTTGTTTACTAACTTAATTTTTCGTGCCGAAATATGAAAATGTGGTTCTTTCAAATTGCAGGTCGTATAGCGGGCATTGACCAAGTACATATCGTCATGTTCATCTTTTTTCACCCGTTCACCCGTCACAAATCCTTCTCCTTGTTGGGTCACAATTCCTTTGATTACGGCCTTTCGAGATTTGAAATTATACCGAATCGTGTCTGTGTTATACTTATCACCACTTTGGGTAAAAATCGGTTTGCCCTTCACTTTATCACCTTTTCGGGTAGTATCGGGCGAACCGTAGGCAAAAACTTCACTTTTGCCCCAGTCGAGCTGGATATAATCGGCTTCTAATTCAATATCATTATAGATAACTTTGGCTTTTCCATAGAGATAAATTGCTTGTTTTTTGATGTCCATAATTGTAGAATCTTCGGCAATGTATTTCACGGTATATTGTAAGCCCGAATCTTTGCTCCGTAGCGAGTCAGGAATACTCACACGGGTGGTGTCCCGTTTTTCTTCAAATAATTTATTACCAAATGGTCGGGGCGTTCGGGCATTGTTGGTTGGGCTGGTGGTAGGTCTTTGGGTGGCCGCTCCGCCTCCGCCAATGCCTGGGATTCGCCCACCCGCTGGAAACTGGGCAAAAGTATTGAGAGAAAGGAAAAACCCGAACAGCCAAAAAAATAAAATTAAGGATTTACTTTTAGAATAATAGGTTGAGAAAAGCCCTTCTCTTTTGGGGAGAAATTGGGTTGGGGTTGGTGGCGAAGTGCTATATTTTTTAAGTAATTCCAAAAAACGTATCTTTGTGAAAATTTATTTATCTATAAACGAAAAACTTGTAGCATTTGATGAAAACTTTCGCAAATGCCTTTATTTATCTAAACGCATCGAATAGCTTTTTCATTCTACATTATACATTCTTAATTCTACATTCAATTAATGGCACAAAATTAGCTATTATATGATAGTGAAATAACGTTTGTCCATAAAATCATGTTAAAAATTCTTAAAGTCCTACTAATAACCATTTTTACGCTCGGAATAGCTCACGCCCAAAGCGGAAAAATCAGAACGATTGTGATTGACGCTGGCCACGGCGGCAAAGACCCTGGTACGCACCACAGCAAATTGCAAGAAAAAGACATCGCACTCAACGTAACGCTTCGATTGGGTAAAAAAATTCAAGAAAACTTGCCTGATGTAAAGGTGATTTACACCCGCAAATCCGACGTTTTTATTCCCCTCCACGAGCGAGCCGCCATTGCAAACCGCAACAAAGCTGACCTTTTTATTTGTATTCACGTAAACGCTAATCCGCACTCATCGAAGCTCAGTGGCTCCGAAACTTACGTGATGGGCTTACACAAAACCGAAGAAAACCTCGAACTGTCGATGCGAGAAAACGAGGTTATTTTGATGGAAGATAACTACAAAAAAAATTATAAAGGCTATGACCTCAGTTCGCCAATGGCCAATATCATGCTGGCAAATTATCAAAACGCTTTTATGAAAGAAAGCGTGAAGCTGGCAAGCATGGTCGAAAAACAAATCTCAAAAACGGGGCATCGCAGCCGAGGCGTGAAACAAGCGGGGTTTCAGGTGCTTTGGCAAACCGCCATGCCAGGAATTTATGTCGAAACGGGCTACTTGACCAACGACACCGACAAAAAAATATTGGGTAGCTCAGAAGGTCAAGACAAGATAGCCGATGCAATATTCAAAGCCGTGAAAACGTACAAAGAAGAGAAAGAAAAATGAGTGATGAGTGATGAATTATGAATTATGAATGTGTAAATTTGCAAATCTCTTGAATTATCATTCATTCGCATGAAAAAAGAAGTAAAAGTTGGGCTACTTGGCATTGTGGCTTTCGCCATATTTTATTTGGGGTTTAATTTCTTGAAAGGCTTGGACGTTTTTCGCACCGAAAATGAGTATTTTACTTACTACGAAAATGCCGAAGGCTTGCAAACTTCCAACCCCGTGACCTACAATGGCGTAGCCGTTGGGCGGGTTGTGATGGTCGAACCCGAGCAAGACAAAAACCGTGTGAAGGTAATGCTCGCCATCAAGCGTGATATAAAAATTAGTGATAAAACCACCGCAATATTGGCCGATAATGGTCTTTTGGGTGGAAAAGTAGTAAAATTACAGATTTTGGCAGGAACAACCCTCGACGACGAAGCAACCATCGGTAGCGGTACTGAGAAAGGAATGATAGCATCAGTAACTGACAAACTCACGCCAACGCTCAAAAATGTCGATTCGCTCCTGACTACCACTACGGCTATCATCAAGCAATTTGACCAAACTGCCGTGGCTCTCAAAGCCCTCATGGCAAGTGCCAGCCAAACCACCGCAGGCGTAAACGGAATCGTGGCGGCAAATGCAAAAAACCTTTCGGCCATCACGGGCAATGCCGCAACCCTGACCGCAAATCTCAATACATTATCCAATAATCTTGATGCCCAAATCAAGCCAATTTTGCAAAAAACCAATACCTTCGCCGACTCGCTCAACGCCATGCGTTTGGGGCAAACGGTTGCTCAACTGAATACTTCAATCGCTGGTTTGCAGGGAATAATCAAAGAAGTAAACCAAGGCAAAGGTACGTTGGGCAAACTCGCCAAAGACGATTCGCTCTACGTAAACCTCGACCGAACAGCGGCAAATATCGCCCTACTGATGGCCGATTTGAAAGCAAATCCGAAGCGATATGTGCATTTTTCGTTGTTTGGCAAGAAAGAGAAGAAATAGATTTGGGTAGCAATGTATGCCTCGTTAAAAGCTATGGTATTCAAGTCACACATGAAATCAAGTGAAAAAACTAAGCTACTTGCAAAAACAAGTGGCTTTTTTATTAACTTGCAACGCATTGTAAAACGAGTGTTTGAAAGCAATAGTAAATTTCTCAAATCCAAATTGGAATACTATTTGCAGAACCAAAACTGTGAACATCAAATAAATAATGGCAAATAAAATCAGAGTTGGTATTTTCTTCGGTGGACAAGCACGTGAAAGAGAAATTTCGTATTTGGGTGGTAAAACTGCCTTCGAGCATATTGATAAGGCGATTTTTGAGCCAATTCCTATCTTTGTCGATAGCTTAGGTCATTTTATTCAGATAAACCCTGAACTGCTTTACGAAGAATCTATCCGTGATTTTTTTCCTTCAAAAAACCTCAATCGAGGCTTTCGTGTTTACATCGAATCGCTGGGCGAACTCAACGAAACCCAACTTTATAAACTAATATATAAGGTAGGAAAGCAGATTCAGCCAACTGATTTTGCCCAAATCATGGATTTTGCTTTTACCATCATGCACGGCCCGCAAGCCGAAGATGGAGCTATGCAGGGGCTACTCGAATGGTACGGGATTCCGTACTTGGGGCCTGGGCTGATGGGTTCGGCGGTGGGTATCGACAAACCGATGCAAAACAAGCTCATTTCGCTCGTAACGGGGCAGAAAAAAAAGATGCTTACCTTCACCCGTGAAGAGTGGCAGGTGGCCGACCGCTCAAAGATGTTTACGGATTTAATTAATAATATCGGTTTTCCGTTTGTGGTCAAAGCCCCGCACCAAGGCTCTTCGATTGGTGTCGTGATTGTCCGAAAACGTAGCCTTGATGAGTTTACAAAAGCCGTGCAGCAATGTTTTTTTGAAACAACATTTCTCAAACGTGAATGGGAAAAAATGACCGACCGCCAAAAGCGACATTTGATGGAAAAAACATCAAATCTTGACGAAGGCATCGGTTTTCCGCTCACGATTAATGGTAAACTTTTATACCACCCCATCGAATTGATGGAGGAACTTGACGCTCAATTATTCACGCTCGACTCCGTAACGGCCACCTCGGCCAATGCCGAAGACCACGTCATGATTGAGGAGTTTGTGGTGGGGCAGGAGTTTTCGTGCGGTATCATTCAACAGGAAGACGGTACGGCCGTTGCCCTGCCACCAACCGAAATTTATGGCGAGATTCAGACTTTTGATTTCAAGACAAAATACAAATCGAACGTCAGCAAAAAACGGATTCCCGTCGATACAAATCTCGAAAATTTGCATAAAATACAAGAAAGTCTGCTCAAAACATTCAATAATTTAGGCTTTAATGTCGTCACCCGCATTGATGGATTTCTGACTCCCGATAGCCGAGTTTTGTTACACGACCCCAATACGCTCCCAGGAATGTCATCGGCGTCATTGATATTCAAACAAATGGCCGAAATCGGGCTAACCGTCACACAGTCAATCACGTATTTTATTCGTCAGTCAGTGCGAGAACGCATCAGAAGTGGAAAAAACACGGTTTCGCTCCGAAATTTGCTCGATAAAATTGATAATCAGATTGAAGAGCGGGTAGCGGCCAACCGCAAAAAAGTAGCCATTATTTTTGGTGAAACTGATGAAGAATATAAAGTTGCTCAAAAGAAACTGGGCGAATATGCCTCATCAACAGTTTACGAACCCATGCCGATTTGTGCAGCTCGCAACGGACAGATGTACAAGATTCCTGTAAATTTGATGTTCAAGGCGGATATTCAGGATTTTGGTCAAAATATTGGTAAATCAAAGCACCCATTCATTGCCGAAATTATGAAAAAAGCCGAGCGAATCACCGAAAAATATGCGGGAAGTTTTGACTGGCAAGTAAAGAAATTTTCCGAAACTGATTTAGCCGAAAACGTACAATTTATCTTTCAGTGCGATTCTGGAACGTTGGTAGAGTTATAGGAAAAGATTAGAAAGTAGAAATCCGTGCTAAATTCTTACGATTTTAGATATTTACAATATATTTTTGAAAGGTTTCTTTAACAGTATCACATAGCAATGGGTCTGCCTGATGCCGTTCGTTACTCCGATTCTACTTTTGTATCAAATTTAGTCTATTTTGAGATAGTTTAGGTCTTTTCTTGAATCATGGCATTTGTCATACAAGCAAAGTTTCCTTCGGTTTCATCAAACCTTCCCACCAAACGCCAAGTCCCCCGCATCGCCGAGGCCTGGCACGATATATGATTTTGTGTTCATTTCTTCGTCAATATCACCCACCCAAAGGCGGCATTGTGGTAGGCGTGCTTGAATAAATCGCACCCCTCGTCGGCTCGCAATGGTGGTCACGATGTGGGTTTTGGCGGGTACACCGTAGCGGAGCATGGCGTGGTAGGCTTTCTCGATTGATTTGCCCGTGGCCAGCATCGGGTCACTGATTATTAGTACTTTGTCTTGTATATCGGGACTCATGATATAGTCCATTTCGATTTCAAAGGCTTCTTTATCGTCGTGTTTGCCTCGGTATGCACCAATAAAAGCATTCTCCGAAGCATCAAAATAATTGAGTAGCCCTTGGTGTAGCGGCAAGCCCGCCCGCAGAATCGTGACCAGCACGACTTCTTGCGAAATCCGTTGCGTAGTTTTCGTACCCAACGGAGTGGTGACTTCGTGGGTCTGAAAACTGAGTGTCTTTGAGATTTCGTAGGCAAAGATTTCACCCAAACGCTCCAAATTTCGCCGAAACCGCATGGCATCTTTTTGCAAGCGTTCATCTCGCAATTCGGCAAGAAAATGATTGGCTACGGAGTTGTTTTCGGTTAAAATAAACATGGGTAATTTGGAATGAATAATGGAGAATGAATAATGGAGAATGTGCCTTTTCTTTTCTCGCAGATTTTGCAGAAAAAGTAATATTTTCTGCGTTTTTCAGCGATTTTTACGGGATACCAAAGCTTAAAACAACAAATTTCGCTGCGAAGTATTCCAGCGAAGCCCCAACGAAAAGAGCATATTTTTGCGGTCGTCGGCTTCGCCCGAAAGATTTACGTTTCGGTTTTGGACTTTTAAATCAGCAAAAACATTATGAGCCAACATATACGAAACGCCCAAATTATACGACCTCGTGTTTACCGTTCGGCCCTGCCCAATGACGTTCCCGTAGTCGGCGGGGCGAGCAAAATTATAATTTCGGAGAATATCCCCGCCCCAATTTCTGATGTCGCTATCTTTTCCTTGTTGCACCGCCATTGCCGTAAAATTTACAAATAAGCGACTCATCGGCTGGTAACGAGCCACGAGCAACAGCTCTTTGAAATTTGCCCCGAGCGGGTGAGCCAATGGCAAATTATAGTTTACGTAATTACTGTAAGTTGAGTTATGGCTGTACATATACGGCCGTACAGAATTATATTCGGCTTGAAAATCAAGGTTGCGTATGCCAAAAGCATCAATGTAACGACCACCGATTTGGGAAGCAAACTTCTTTGCCCACCAACCATCTCGCTTGAAGTATTTTACATTAAATTCGTCGAGTACAAACTGACCATAAACCGAAAAATGCCGTTTGAAATTATACTTAAAATTTGCCCCCGCCAGCGAATTATCGACACTGCCAAGATGCCCCTCAGCAAAACGCAAGAATATCACGGGATTCAAATAATTAATATCAAAACCCACCTGACGCTTGCCAAAGACGATGGTTTCAAAGAAGCCTACGTTGAGGTTTTTGGTAATATTGATACTCAAATGATGCAGCGAAAAGTACTTGGGTGGTTGCTGTTCCGTGCCATCGGCGGCTACTGGCACTTGCTTGTTTATCATCTGGGCGAAGATATTGATGTACTGAAAACGCCCGAGTGTCGTAATGGCTTTGAGGTGCAAGTACGGAGCCGAAAAGTCAGAAAGAATCATCGAACGAATACCCGAACCGATGAAGTTTTTGTCGTGTCCGAACTGTAACTGCACACTTTTAAGGGCTTGAAAAGTGATGTAGCCTCGTGCCGAAAAGAAGTCGGCTAAATATTTACTCGAATCAGCATCGGGTACTTTCGTAAAGCCCTCGTAGGGGTTGGCTTTGTACTGTCGGTTATATTCCCGCACGTAGTCGGGATACACGATTTGGTTTTCGGTAAGCATCGAATAAAAGCCCAACTTTCGGTTGAGCGTCCCCCGAAACTCAATGCCACGGGTATTAGTATAAGGGGCTATGCTGGTCAGGTTATCTTGGGCAAAAGTAAACTGAGCAATCGGACTCACATGAAAATCGACATCTTTGTTTTGAACATTATAGAAATCTGATTTTTTCTTGAATAGATGCGTCCAGAGTGGTTTTCGGCTGTCGCTTTGGGGGAGTTTTTCGTTATCAAGCCATTCCCAGCTATCGTTTTGGAGGTAATGCAGATTAAAAATATCACTTTTGGAGAGTTTTATGCTTTGGTCGTTTTCCAAATCAACGCTTAGTTTTACCAAATCTTTCCGCCTCACGGGCTTTATGTTGCTATGAAGATTGAGCAGGCTACCGCTTTTTATTTCGTAGCGTTCTATAAGGTTTGAGTAGTCGTCATTGAGCGGAGCAAAAACACTTTGAGCGTAAGTTTTATAATTTATTAATGCACAAAACAATACCAGCATCAGCACCTTACTAATTTTCATGTTGCCAGAAAGTTGCATACAGTTACCAAAAAAAGCAATTTTAGGGTATTTTATCAAACACAGGCTCATCAAAATATGTTTTTTGTAAATGTCGCTTCGGGGTGATTAGTTTTCACTCCCCAAAGATTAAGTTGTGCGAAAATACAGATAATTCGGCATTATATATAAATCATCTATTAGATTTGTGAATAAATTAGCAAACGGTATTTCGGCAGCCAAATTTTACATTAAAATTATTAAGCATTTTACGTATAAATGCCCCAAATAGTCCTTTCAAAAATATGAAATCATTCGTTATTCCTGAGATTTATAAAAGTACCATCATCAGCAAAATCAAAGAGGTGCGGCGGTCGAAAGATAAGCTAAAAAAAGACTTTACGCCCACGGTTCTGGATTTTGGCTCGGTAAAATTTCTTATTTCTCGGCACTTTGGCTTTTGTTATGGAGTCGAAAATGCCGTTGAAATTGCCTACAAAACCATTGCCGAAAACCCCGACAAGCGAATCTTTTTGTTGAGCGAAATGATTCATAACCCCGACGTAAACGCTGATTTATTATCGCAGGGCGTGAATTTTTTGATGGACACCAACGGAAATCAACTCATCGACTGGGCCGAACTTCGCCCCGAAGATGCCGTTATCGTTCCCGCTTTTGGCACAACCATCGAAATCCAAAATCAGTTGGCCAGCATCGGCATTGATTCCTATAAATACGACACAACTTGTCCCTTCGTAGAAAAAGTGTGGAATCGAGCAAACCAAATCGGCGAGCGGGGATACAGCATTGTAGTTCATGGAAAACCCGCCCACGAAGAAACCCGTGCGACGTTTTCGCACAGCCAACAAAATGCCCCAACGGTAGTCGTGAACGATATTAAAGAAGCCAAAATCTTAGGTCGATACATTACCCGTGAGCTACCAAAAGAGCAATTTTATCAAGATTTTGCGGGGCAATACTCCGATGGTTTCGACCCCGAGCGTGACTTGCAACGAATTGGCGTAGTAAATCAAACCACCATGCTCGCCTCCGACACGCAAGGCATTGCGGATTATTTAAAAACTGTCGTCGTTGAGCTGCACCAAGCCAAACCCACCGAAGTAGAGCGGTATTTTGCCAATACCCGTGATACGCTTTGCTACGCCACCAACGACAACCAAGAAGCAACCTACGCTTTACTCCAAAACGAAGCCGATTTTGCGGTAGTCGTGGGGGGCTACAACAGCTCGAACACTACGCACTTGGTCGAACTTTGTGAAGAAAAACTACCCACATTTTTTATTCAATCACACGAAAATATTTTTGATAAAAATTCAGTAAAACACTACGATTTGCACCAAAAACAAGAATTTTCGAGTAGTTTTATCACCGAAAATAAACAAACAACTATCATGCTGACTTGCGGAGCTTCATGCCCCGATGCCGTAATGGAAGCCGTGCTACTGAAAATTTTATCATTTTTTAACACCACCAAGGAAATAGAAAGCCTCATTGCGGCGTTATAAACTAAGATAGCCAAGCAGGGTGAGGAGAAAAAAAGTGATTAAACGGTAAATATTTGGATATTTCTTTGGAAAGTACAAATATTTGTTCATAAATTTACATTGTTTTCCTGTTACCCTTATAAAATTTAACAATTAGTCCTCATAGTCTATGAAAATGATTGAATACGTAAAATTGATTTTAGAAAAAGTCAGTTTCGAGAGTGGTTTGTTTGAAAAAGAACTAAAAAAAGGTATCAAAGCCTTGTCTTTTCGTGAGATACGAGAACTGAAAAAATGGTGTTATGAAAAATTTGGCAGCATTTATAGAGGCATTCTCAACCGAACATTCCGCAAGACCCAAACCTTGGTAACGGTCTAATGAAAAGTCCTCCGAACACAACATCGGAGGACTTTTTTTGCCCGTTTTAGTACGAAAAAATGGCTTTATCTAATCAATAATTACCACCACTAAGGAACTAAGAAACACTAAAAAAACACTTACAAAACCCTTAGTGAACCTTAGTCCCTTGGTGGTAGAAAATATCTTAATGTTGCAAACAGATTTACTAATAATAGGCGGCGGCGTTGGCGGTTGTGCCGCTGCAAAAGCTGCCTGCGAAGCGGGTTTAAATGTCATTTTGACCGAAGAAACCGACTGGATTGGCGGGCAATTTACGAGCCAAGCTACTCCGCCCGACGAACACGGCTGGATAGAAAAATTTGGCTGCACGGCCGCTTATCGAAAGTTTAGAGTCGATGTCAGAAACTACTACCGAGAGCATTATCCACTCACACCCGAGGCATCAGCAAACCCGATTCTGAATCCTGGTGATGGTTGGGTATCGCCGCTTTGTGCCGAGCCAAAAGTATTCCTTTCTGTTTTGGAAGAAACCCTAAAACCGTTCGTTTTAAGCAGAAAACTAACGATTTTAAGAAAAAATATAGCAGTTTCAAGTAATTTTGAGGAAAATAATATACAAAATGTCACAATCTTAGATTTAGTTTCTAACGAAAAAACGACCATTTCGGCAAGCTATTTTGTTGATGCCACCGAACTGGGTGATTTGTTTCCTTTGACCGAAACCGAGTTTGTGACGGGGTCGGAAAGCCAAGCCAAAACGGGCGAACCAAGTGCCAAAGAAGTAGCTAACCCGAATAACTCACAAGCATTTTCGATGTGCTTTGCGATGAGTTTTCACGAAGACGAAGATTGGACAATCGAACGCCCAGCTAACTATGATTTTTGGCGAAGTTTTGTGCCAAACCTCACCCCAGCGTGGAGCGGAAAACTACTGAGTTTGACGGGACTCAGCCCCCGTACCCTCGAACCCGTGCATTATAAATTTGCTCCAAACCAAGAGCCAAACCAAGCATTTGCGGGACTTTGGACGTACCGAAGGATTCTGTACAAAGATAATTTCATCGAAAACACCTACGATTCCGATATTACGCTCGTCAATTATCCCCAAATAGATTACCTTTTGGGCGATTTGCTGCACGCAACTTTTGAGCAGAAACAACAATACATTGACGAAGCAAAGCAGCAAAGTTTGTCGTTTTTGTATTATTTGCAAACCGAATTGGGCTTCAAAGGTCTGAAACTTAGAGGAGATATTACGGGAACAACCGACGGCTTGGCGATGAGTCCGTACATCAGAGAATCTCGGAGAATCAAAGCTGAGTTTACGATAAAAGAGCAAGATATTTCGGCCGAATATCTGCCCAATCAGATTTTGGCTACCCAATTTCACGACTCGGTGGGCGTGGGTTTCTATCGCATAGATTTGCACCCAAGCATTGGCGGTGATAATTACGTCGATGTCGAAAGTTTACCTTTTCAGATTCCGCTCGGTGCATTGATTCCGCAACGAGTCGAAAACCTTCTGCCCGCCTGTAAAAATATCGGTACGACGCATATCACCAATGGCTGTTACAGACTGCACCCGATTGAGTGGAATATCGGCGAAGTTATTGGAAATTTAGTAGCTTTTTGTTTATCAAAAAACCTAAAACCCAGCCAGATAAGAAACAACGAAATACGCTTGCGGGAATTTCAGGCATTAATCACAACAAAGGGCGTAGAGATTGCATGGCCGCAAGATTTAATTTTGGCAGAAGGCGATCCGCATATTCATGCGATGTAGGTTAATTGTTAATTGAAAATTGGTAATTGAAAATGTCAGGCGAAGCATTAGCACACGAAATAATCGAACGATTTAGCACAAAAGATGCTGTACTTTTGTGCCAAAAAGCAAAAATAAGTATTCGCTTTGAGCGTTGGAATCCTTCAACTATTGGAGAGTTTGACCGAAAAACGAATACAATTACCGTCAATTTGAACGCCAAAGTTGATCAAAAACGCATCATTGCCCACGAGTTGGGGCATTATTTTGTTCACCAAAAAGGAATAAAACTTAGCCGAACCGAGGAGGAAAAAGTAGCTGAGGATTTTGCAAAATCATTGTTCAATCATCAATAACTCCCCTCTGGGGTCGGGGGCGGGCTTTACTGAAAAACATTCTCCATCACCAAAGCGTACGCTCCGAGCATGGTGGTTTTGTCGCCTAAGGTTGATGTCTTTATTTCGCAGTCGGCCACTAATTGCGACAAACCGTACAAACTAAGCCCCTTAATGACAGGATATTTGAGCAACTCGCCAACGTCCGTAAATCTTCCGCCCAAAATAATCAGTCCAGGGTTAAGCGTCTGGACTAACATTGACAGTGCTTGTCCCAAACGTTCACCCATCTCTAAGAGTAAATTTCTGGCCGTTTGGTCGCTGGTGTGTATGAGTTGAATGATTTCTCGGTATTTGAGTTTTTTTGATTCGTTGGTTGCACTTAAATCTTGAAATTGCCGTTCCAAAGCGTAGCCCGATACGACGGTTTCTAAACAGCCTTTTTTGCCACAAACACAAAGTTTGTCGTTATCCTCGAAGTGAATATGCCCAAATTCGCCCGCAAAACCCGATTCTCCGCTGTGCAAATGCCCATCGGAGATAAATCCGATGCCTAATCCTCGGCTCAGATTTACATAAATAACGTTAGGCTTTTCACGAGCAAATCCAAAATTTTGCTCCCCCAGAGCCATCAATCGGGTGTCATTGTCGATATAAACAGGGTAGCCCCAACGCTCGCTGAGGAGTGCGGCGAGCGGCAAATCGAAGTTTAGAAAACTATAACTGATGCCTTTTTTACCATCAACCCGCCCCGTGATACCAATGCCCACACCCAAGATTTTGTTGTCGGGAATGTGTTTTTTGTGAATCAATTCGGGTACAATTCGGGCCAAAAATGCAAAGGCCTCTTCCCTGTTATTGATGTCAAAATTATCGGTTTCGTACTCATAAATAAGTTCGTGGTTGAGGTTTACGATGCTAAATCTGAACGAATTGATGAGCAACTCAACGCCCACAATATAGCCCAGCGACGAATCCAAGCAAAAAAGTGATGGTGGCCGCCCGCCCGTCGATTCTCTTTTACCCGATTCAATCAACACTTTTTGTTCGACCAACTCATTGATTAATTTGGTGGCTGTAGGCAAACTCAAACCCGAAAAATCTCTTATTTCGGGAATCGTTTTTTCGCCTTCTTGTAACAAATATTGTAATATTTTTTTGGTTTGTAGATGTTGGCTATTTCGTCCGCTATTAGCCGTGAGGGTTTCGATGTAAGTTCTCATATATTCGGTTTTCTAAACTATTCTTAAAAAAATAATTTAAAGCGAATCCGTTTTTATAGTTTTATAAAAATTTTAATAAAGATAATAAAATTATTACAAAATTATTCCGATTTTTGCGGGGTACACACCCTCTTAGCAAAGAATCAAAATATTTTACTAAACTAAGCATAACCGTTAATTGTGAAAAACTTCGAGCAATACTCTATCCAATATAAATCCGAACTATTTGAAAATATTCTTCCTTTTTGGCTAAAACACTCGCCTGATAAGCAGTACGGGGGCTATTTTACCTGCCTCGATGAGCAAGGAAAAGTATTTGATACCGATAAATTTGTGTGGCTGCAAGGACGTGGCGTTTGGATGTTTTCGATGCTCTACAATAACCTCGAAGCTCGCCCCGAATGGTTGAATTATGCCCAAATCGGGGCTGATTTCCTGCAAAAATACGCCCGTGCCGATGATGGAACTTGGTATTTTTCGCTTACCCGTGAAGGTACGCCCTTGATTCAGCCCTACAATATTTTCTCGGATTGCTTCGCTACGCAGGCTTTCGGACAACTTTATAAGGCTACAAAAAATGAAGAATATGCCCAAATTGCCCGCTCAACTTTCTTTTCGATTTTAGCCAGAAAAGATAACCCCAAGCGGGAATGGTCGAAGGCTGTGGCGGGAACTCGTCCGCTAAAAAACTTCGCTCTGCCCATGATTTTGTGTAATTTATCCCTCGAAATTGAACATCTGCTCGAACCTTCGGTGGTCGAAAAACTCATCAAAGATTGCGTACACGAAGTGATGGAAGTGTTTTATGATAAAAAATCGGGTTTGATTCTGGAAAACGTAACGCCCGAGGGTCAGTTTTCGGATAGTTTTGAGGGACGACTGCTCAACCCAGGTCACGCCATTGAAGCAATGTGGTTTATCATGGATTTGGGCGAAAGGCTGCAAGATAAAGCCCTCATCGAAAAAGCAAAAGAAATCACGCTCCGTACCTTGCAGTACGCTTGGGACGAAAAACACGGCGGGATTCTGTATTTTATGGACATCAAAAACTGCCCACCGCAGCAACTCGAATGGGACCAAAAACTTTGGTGGGTGCATATCGAAACCATCATTGCGTTGCTAAAAGGCTACCTCCACACGGGCGATGAGCGTTGCTGGGAATGGTTCGAAAAGGTACACGACTGGACATGGAAGCATTATCCCGACCATGAATTTGGCGAATGGTACGGTTATCTGAGTAGAAATGGTGAGCCATTACTAACCCTCAAAGGCGGAAAGTGGAAAGGTTGTTACCATATTCCGAGGGGGCTGTACCAATCGTGGCAAACTTTGGAGCTACTAAAAGACAGAAAGTCATAGCTGTATTTTCAAGCTATTAAGCTTTTCTTCCAGTGCTACTGCCAAGCCTTTATCAATCATATTTGGGAGTTCTTTTGTTGCTAAAATTATTTTTGAAGAAACATTTTCTGGTTCATCACGAAGCAAACTTATACTGGCTTCGGTGGCATAAATTTGGGCTTTCGCAAGCATTGGTGCGGGTCTGAACTGTTGCCAAAAGTGTTCGGCACGTTCGAGGTTTCTCCTACCATAAGCGTAGAAAAATGCCGCATCGAGCCAAACCATATTTCGGATTCCCTCGGGGATTTTTTCGGCATTGTCGATGTAGTTTAGCAAATGCTTTTCGGCATTTTCCAGATCTTCATTATCAAACGCTGCTTGGTGCATGATGCCATGAATATAAACCCCAAAAGGCTCGTTGGTTCGTTCGGCAATGGCTTTTATTTCTTCTAACTCGTTGATATTCAAAAGTTTAGGTCGAACACCGCTCGACGTAGCAGCGATTGTCTTTAACATCAATATTTCAAAACGAGAGGTATCTCCGCCCTTTTGTAGGCGTAAAACCCTCGCCCCATCGGTATAAAAACCACCAATACTGAGCGGAATTACGGTCATTATAAAAATCAAGAATGATAAAAAAGCTGTGATAAGTAGCAACATCTTTGGGAGGCTAACATCAGCATTATTGCTATCCAAAAGTTTATAGACGGTGTAAGTGAGGGCAGTCAAAACCAAACTTGCGATAGGCCCCGCAGCGGCAAAAATAGAAAACTTTCGGGCTAAATCTTCGCTATTTTTTGGCAAACACAGCACCAATCCGCCAGCCGTATTGACGTTTTTATTCCACTTGAAACGCCAACCCGTATGCTCTTTTTCCCACATAAAAGGCCCGACCACGTACATACGAAAATCAAAATCGACGCTAACACCTGCCAATGCGTGACCGCCCTCATGCCAAGCAATAACGAGGAAAAATATCGGAACGATGGCACATAAAGCAATAACAAAATAATGCCCAGGCAATGAATAGAGAGCTTTTGGAATGGCAAATTTTCCAATAAAATAACCTACGAAACCACCCGCTACCATAAACGCCGACATGGCCAACAACTTTTTTACATCAAATTTCTGCTTCATTATATTTTTTGGATCAGTAAGTATTTAATTTCTCTCCCTTAGTCATTTTTACCAGTCGGCAAATTATCTCGGGTATTCTTCTGCACTGAAATAGCACCAAAAAGCCCCAACAAAAATGCAAAAGCGTAAAATCCTTTTTCACTCGGTAGCAGTGTTGCGTTCCAGAGGCCGACTGTGAGCAGAAGGATTGATAAAATGGTGGCAAACCAACATATACCATAATAAATATCCGTCACGGGCAGCCCTTCCAGTCGGTCACGGACACTTTTTTGTAGCGATACCACAGCAAAAAGTCCAAACATTAGGACTGTAAAATAAAACCCTTTTTCGTTCAGTAACATTTCAGACCGCCAGAGTCCGATTAAATATCCAATCATTCCTGCTCCCATTGCTACCCACGAAGCGGCCACGAATGCGTTTGATGTTTTTTGTGTCATTTTTTTATAGTTTGGTTAATTTAAAAATTATTTTCTAATTCGTCATTTGATTTCCGAAAACTCGGTCGGTTTCATAAATACTGACACGATTTTTGCTACAATTTTGCCATTTTTCTCCGATTCGTCCCGCACTTTTATCCATTTTTCGTCTTTTCTGAACGCATCAAATGAAGCCTTGGCGGCATCTTCGCTCTTGTGGGCCAAGATATAAACCAACTTCGACTGCGTGGTGTCTTTTTCAATCGTTTGCCAATAGGCGATGTTTTCCATGCCGTGTTTCTTGAATGCCTTTACGGTAAAGCCCCTAAACCGTGCCATTATGTTGTCAATATTATTAGCCGTGGCGGTGTAGGTGCGAAGCTCAAAAACCCGCTCGGGCGATTGCTGTTTTACTTTCACTTTCGGCGAAAAATCGGTCAAATTCATATTGACGGTTTCGACTTTTGCCACAATTTTACCATTTTTTTCGGAGGTTTCTCGTACCGTTTTCCACTCAGGGTCGGCAGCGAATGCCTTCCAAGAGGCCTCACGGGCATCTTTGCTGGGGTACGATAAGATGTAGTAAAGAATATTATTATCTTGGCCAGTGGGTGTCCAATAGCCGATGTTGGTCATACCGTGTTTTTCAAAAAGTTTGGTTGTATGATTCCCAAATCGGTTGAGCAAATCGGGTAATTTGCCTGTTTCGCAATAATAAATTCTCATCTCGTAGTAACGAGTATCGGTTTTTTTTGCAAAAAGTACTTGGCTCGTAAGCAGAGCGAAGATAAAGGGAAGGAGTTTTTTCATGTTAAGGTTTATTTTGAGCAACAAAGATATTTTTTTAACAACACACTTTTGTTTTTTTCTACAAAAGTTTTTTGTTACGGGTGATAAAAAAACGCAACGCTCAAAACTGTATCTTTGCGTATGAAAGAAATTATAGAACTATGCAAATAATCGAAGTCGGCAATGACCGAAAGCTACAAAAAGAGTTTTTGGAGTTTCCTGCCCGCATTTATAAAAATAAAAAATATTGGATTCGCCCGATTGATGCCGACATCGAAAAGATTTTTGACCCTGCTCAAAATCTACTTTTCGATGGCACAAATTGTGTGCGTTGGCTCGCCCTTGATGATGCAGGAAATACCCTTGCACGGGTGGCGGCGTTTGTCAATCCGAACACCGCCACGCACGGCAACGAACAGCCAACGGGCGGCATCGGATTCTTTGAATGTATTGATAATCAAGCAGTTGCATTTGCGATGTTTGATAAGTGCCGCACTTGGCTGCACCTACAAGGCATGGAGGCCATGGACGGCCCCGTGAATTTTGGGGAGCGGGATAACTGGTGGGGGCTGCACGTTTCGCCCCACGATGCCGAGCCAACTTGGGGAATGTTTTATCACCACGATTACTACCGAGCGTTTTTTGAGAACTACGGATTTCGAGATTATTTTCAGCAATATACTTTTCTTATGCCCATGACCGAGGCGGGTATTCGGAGTGCAGTTCGGCCTGCCATGTTTGCAATAGCCCAGCGTGTGTATGCCAACCCTGAGTATAATTTTAGACACATTAGTAAGAAAAATTTATTAAAATACGCCCAAGATTTTCGAGAAATTTATAACCAGGCGTGGGCAAATAATACCGCTACGGGCGAGATGACCGCCGAACGTGCCGAGGCAATCATGAAAACCATGAAGCCAATTTTGGAAGAAGAACTGATGTGGTTTGGCTATCACAACGAGCGGCCGATTGCGTTTTTTATTATGATACCCGAGCTTAACCAAATCATCAAGCACATCAACGGAAAGTTGAATTTTGTAGGGAAAATTAAATGGATTTATCATACCCTGATGAAGACCAACGAGAAAGCCCGTGGGGTGATTTTTGGCGTGATTCCTGAGTACCAAGGCCGTGGAATAGAGTCAGCCATTGCCTTATCATTTACAAAATCATGCTTCAAACCCGACTTTCAATACAAAACCTTGGAACTCAACTGGATAGCTGATTTTAACCCAAAAATGTTGAAAGTTACCGAAACCTTGGGAGCAAAAAAGTATAAAACCTATATCACCTACCGCTATTTGTTTGATAGAAATCGAGAATTTAAGCGTTGTCCACCAATCTAAAAAAGGCATTTTTGGTGTAATCAAGACAAAATTTTGATTAACTTTGTAAAAAATAGACATTTTCACTAAAAAAATCCTTATATACAGGTAAATTTTCTATGTCATTACTTACAGCGGGTTCGGTTGCGTTCGATAAATTAGAAACGCCATTTGGCAAAACAGATAAAATTATTGGCGGAGCGGCCACTTTTATTACGCTCACGGCTTCGTACTTTGTGAAGGAAAACAATCTCGTGGCGGTTGTGGGCGAAGATTTTCCGCAGGAAATGATTGATACGCTCGTAAGCCACGGCGTAAATGTTGATGGCTTGGAAATCAGAAAAGGCGAAAATACCTTCTTTTGGCACGGACGCTACCACAACGATATGAACAGCCGTGATACAGTTGAGGTACAGTTGAATGTAATGGAAAATTTCGACCCGAAAATCCCTGCTTCTTACCAAAATTGCGAGTTTTTGATGCTCGGAAATACCGCCCCAGCGATTCAGAATTTGATTTTAGACCGCCTTACCAACCGCCCAAAGTTTGTGATGCTCGATACGATGAATCTTTGGATTGATATTGCCCTCAATGATTTGAAATCTTTACTGAAAAAAGTAGATTGCGTAACCATAAACGACGAAGAAGCACGAATGTTGTCGGGTGATTATTCGCTGCGTCGTGCTGCCAAGACCATTATGGCGATGGGACCAAAAACACTCATCATCAAAAAAGGTGAACACGGAGCATTATTGTTTCAAAATGATGATATTTTCTTCTGTCCAGCTTTGCCTTTGGAAGACGTATTTGACCCAACGGGTGCGGGTGATACTTTTGCGGGAGGATTTATTTCGCATTTGGCCAAAACCGATGATTTGAGCTTTGAAAACATGAAACGTGCCATTGTTTATGGTTCGGCAATGGCCTCTTTTTGTGTAGAGAAATTCGGCACGGAGCGAATCCAAAATTTGACCCAAACCGAAATTGCAGCACGAGTAGAAGAGTTCAGGAAATTGGCTACGTTTGAATTGTAGTAATCTCACCCAGCCCTGCCCAAAAGGAAGGACTTTTAATTTTCGTCCTCTGGTAAGCCTGTGTACCCACAAGTTTTTGTGTCCGAATTTTTTTCTGCAGCAACGTACCAATTCCCTTTGAGGAAGATTTAAGCGATTGATGCTCATAAAGATTTTATCACCGTTTTCGCAGGAGGTAAGGATGCTTTCAATCTTCACAGGTTTAAGCGGTATATCAAAGGCGTGTTTCATTCTAAAATGAAGCACGCTTTTTTCGTAAAGCCTTTTCACATTCCGATTTCAAGAAAAAATATTTTGCTAATTTTAAAAAAAACGTCAAATTTAAAAATATTTTTTATTTTTATTTAATACGCTTATAATCAGTACTTTACGTTTTGTAAATATCTCTCAACGTGATTTATTTTGAATAATGTTTGGCATTTAGCAAAAAAATATTTTCCTTTATTCATTGAAATTCATTCACTTGGCACGAAAAATGTGGAGGGGGTTGTATAAGTCCCTATAATGAATGGAAAAACTCTACCTACAAGATGCAAAAACTAAGCCTTAATCAGTCCCTACAGCAGCGTCTGTCACCTCAACAAATACAGTTCATCAAACTGTTACAGATTCCGTCGGCTGAACTTGACCAACGAATCGAAGAGGAACTCGAAATCAATCCTGCTTTGGAGGAAGGTATGGACGTAAGCGAGCGGGTAAAAGACGAGTATGACGAAGATTATGACGGGGACAGTAACAGTGATGATTATAGTGAATACAGCGAATATGAAACCTACGAGGGGCTTGATGTAAAGCAATACCTCAACCAAGACGACTACGCTGGCTACAAAATGCAAGGCGATGGCTGGGGTGATGATGACCGTGATGCTATGCCTGTGATTGCGACCAATACACTGGCCGAGTCGCTGGTACAGCAGTTGGGTTTTCTCCGACTTGATGTTCGTCACGAAGCAATCGGTATGCAGCTCATCGGTAGTATCGAGGAAGATGGATACATCCGTCGTCCGTTACGCTCCATCTGCAATGATTTGGCTTTTACACAAAATATTTACACTGACGAAGTAGAACTCGTCAGTTTACTCAAAAAAGTACAGACTTTCGAGCCTGCGGGTATCGGGGCGAGGGATTTGAGAGAGTGCCTATTACTACAATTAGAGCGAAAAGACCAAGACGATTTGGCGGTCGGAACCGCCATGAAGATAATAGAAATATTCTTCGATGAATTTACGAAAAAACACTACGAAAAAATTCAACGTCGTTTAGATATTGATGATGAAGCCATCAAGCACGCAATCAAAGTAATCACCCGTCTGAATCCAAAACCTGGTAGTATCGGCACTGGTGATAGTGCAGCAGCTTATTTGATGGCTGATTTTATTGTCACTAATAATAATGCCAAGTTAGATGTAATACTCAATTCAAAGAACGCCCCAGAACTTCGGGTGAGTCGGTCGTTTGCCGAAATGCTCGATACCTACGACAAAACCGACAAAAATGGTTCGGCTCAACATAAAAGTATCAAAGAAACCGTGACGTTTGTGAAGCAAAAACTTGATGCTGCCAAATGGTTTATTGATGCCATCAAGCAACGCCAGCAGACGCTTCTGAAAACGATGAATTCAATCGTTGAGTTTCAACACGATTTCTTTCTGGACGGCGATGAATCAAAACTCCGCCCCATGATTTTGAAAGATATTGCCAACCGTATTGAGATGGATATTTCTACGGTGTCGAGGGTAGCCAATAGTAAATCGGTACAAGCTGATTTCGGTATTTATCCGCTCAAATATTTCTTCTCGGAGGGTATTGCGACCGACTCGGGCGAAGATGCGTCGAGCCGTGAGGTTAAAAATATCTTGAAAGAATTAATTGAAAATGAGCCTAAAAACTCGCCCCTTTCAGACGATAAACTCGAAAAAATGCTCAATAAACGTGGCTATAATATTGCCCGTAGGACGGTTGCTAAATACCGTGAGCAACTCAACATTCCCGTGGCTCGTTTACGTAAGCAATTATAGTTGTTCCGTGCCATTGTCGGTGTTCCCGCACACAATGGCGAGAACGACACACCAAAAAAGCCTTCTTGAAAATTCAAGAAGGCTTTTTAATTACTCTTTGGTGATACTATACTTTCAAAGCATTCTGCAATTCTTCCATCGGAACCATTTCCTCTTTGAATGAATATGCACCCGTCTTCGGTGATTTCACGGCCTTAATGACCTTTGCGAAACTCTTACCTGCGGTTTTATCACGAAGTGTAGCGACTACTTTCTTTGCCATTTTTTTTAGATTTGAAGTTTGAGATGTGAGATACGAGAAGAACCCGTATCCATTTCATCAAAATTATTTAATTTCTTTGTGGAGGGTATGAACCTTCAAGAATGAATTGTATTTTTTCAATTCCATACGACCTGTGGTATTTTTACGATTTTTGGTCGTTACATAACGTGACATTCCTGCTACGCCGCTTGTTTTTTGTACAGTACATTCTAAAATAACCTGTACACGATTGCCTTTCTTAGCCATTGTTTTATTTATTTAATGAGTTGACCTTTATTGATAAGCAATCAAATCAAGCCAAATTTGGTATTTTTAAAAGAAAAATCAGGTAAAATGGTCGGCTTTTGAACTATTTTTTCAAAAGCCTTTCATTTGGGGTTGCAAAGATACGAAATTGTGTTTTGTTTTCAAAAATCTTACGAAAGTTTTTTGATTAATTATTAGATTTGTCATCATGCAACACCAAACACGCCGTTTCGGTGGTTTTTGGTTCTAATTTGAAACCCATTTTCTGAATAATCTCTTGCACTTTGGTTACTTCTTTCGGAAACTCAGCAATTCGGAGTATGCTCGCTTCGTTCAATCCACTCTCATTGATGACTGGCATATCTACCACACGGGTATCCCAGAGGAGTTTCAAGAAATCTTTCAAGGGCATATCCATACCAGCATTAGTAGCTACTACAGCGGTGTCTTTATTGGTTGTGAGGGCATAAACCTTGCGGGTACGGTTTTCGTTTTTGGCTTTTACGCCAAAAATTTCTTCCAAGTGCTTCATGCCGATTTCGCCCAAACGGTGTTTCATCGCTTCGGGGATTTTCAGCGTCATGCTGTATTGTTGTTTTTCTTCCAACAAATACCTCGTTTGCTCCGATACCTCCAAGCAAGCTCTGTCATTTGGATTTGGGCGAGTCGTTTGGTAAAGTACTTGGTACATCAACGGCACGGTACAGTTGATGAACTCGTACTCAAAATCGGATTTTTTGTTGATTTGTGACTGCACCCCCTCCTTGAATGCCGAAACGGCCACTTTATAAAAGCTCTTGTCATCGGCCTGAGTAGCGTTCATTGCCGTGGCATTTTCGCTTTTGGTGGCAAATTCGGCTTTGGTTTTTACCGTCAAAATTGCTCCGCTTTTGGCCAAATAAATTACTTCTTCGGTCACTTCTTCGGGCGATGTAATAGCCTTGATATAGCCCTGGGGGTCGATTATGACCGTATGGGGCATAAGTTGGTGATAGAAAAGCTGGTTGATTGATTTATCGGTATCGATAGCAATGGGCAGAAAAGTAGGGCGTTTTTTCAAAAAATTTACCACTTTCCAACGCTCCTCATCAGTAACATTAATGACCTCCAAATCTTTCTGAAATTTGAATTGAAGATCAGCCAAATGATCCATGGCGGGCATGCACGGGCCACAGAAAGTTGCCCAAAACTCTAAAATCACTACTTTCCCTCGGTAATCCTTGATATTTCGCTTGACTGTGCCTTCTTTAGTAAGAATATTAATATCAAAGTTTGGTGCCAACGAACCCACCTGAACCGACTCAGAAACGAATCCCTCCTGGGCAAAAATAGGTGCCGAATATATAAATATGCTGATGAATGCGATTAGTCTTTTTTTCATGTTTTCCTCAATGTCGATTGAAAGTCTTACAAAATTAAACCTTTATTGGGCGTAATTGCAAAATTTTATTTGTGAGCTTGCTATAAATTGTTGTTTGGTCATGTTTATTTAACGAAAGTTTATCAAAAATCTTGCCATTGGGCTTCTCATGTCCGCAATGTTGGTAAATTGACGAGCAACTACTTTATTTTATGTACGCATACTATTTTTCAAGAAAATTGCTTTAATTTCGCCATTAACTATCAATCAAAAACCAAGAATGAAAAATACACAAGTAAATCTTATAGCCCGCCCCATGGGAGTACCGACCGCCGACTGTTGGCAAGTAGAAGAAAACGAAACGCTCGAATTAGCTGATAATCAGTTACTTATACAAACACAATACCTGTCAATTGACCCTGCGATGCGTGGCTGGATGAACGAAGGAAAGTCTTATATCAGACCCGTAAAAATCGGGGAAGTCATGCGGGCTTTGGGTGCGGGTGTCGTCGTGGAATCGAAACACGCAGATTTCAAGGCGGGCGATTTCGTGACGGCTGGAACGGGCGTGCAAGAATACGCAGTTTTGGACGGAAAAGATGCCGTAAAAGTTGATACTAATTTTGTGCCATTGCCCGCTTATTTGGGTACTTTGGGAATGTCGGGCATGACGGCCTACTTCGGCATCTTGGATACTGGTCAGCCCAAAGAAGGCGAAACCGTGGTAGTTTCGGGAGCGGCGGGTGCTGTGGGAAGTGTTGTGGGGCAGATTGCCAAAATCAAGGGCTGTCGAGTAGTGGGCATTGCGGGCGGAGCCGATAAGTGCAAATACGTGGTTGATGAATTGGGCTTCGATGCTTGCGTTGATTATAAAGCGGGTGATTTGAGAAAACAACTCAAAGAAACCTGTCCTGCGGGTATTGATGTCTATTTTGATAATGTCGGGGGCGAAATTCTGGATACGGTTTTGGGCTTGATAAATCTGCGGGCAAGAATAGTAATCTGCGGAGCGATTTCGCAATATAATGCCACCGAAAAACCCGTTGGACCGAGTAATTATCTATCACTTTTGGTCAATCGTGCCAAAATGGAAGGAATCGTAGTCTTTGACAATGCCGCCAACTACGGAAAAGCCGCCAGAGAAATGGCAGGCTGGATTGCCGAAGGCAAACTCAACGCAAAGGTTTTTGTGGCCGAGGGCGGCGTACGGGCATTTCCTGATACATTAATGAAATTATTTAAAGGTGAAAATACAGGTAAGCTGGTTTTGAAAGTTTAGTTTGAAGTCAGTGGCTGTTATGAGTTAGTTAGAGAAACGACAAAATAAAAGACACAAATATTAAGTCTAAGAAAACATGAAAAAAAGTATTTTTGCAATCTCTATTATCGGTTTTTTAGTGACTGGTTGTGCGACAATTTTCACAGGCACAAAAGACAGAATTACATTCAATAGTACCCCAGCAGGTGCTACCATTTACAAAGATGGAGTTGAACAATGTAAAACACCTTGTTCTCTTAATGTGACACGCAGTTTGAACAACACCGAATTTGAATACAAATTAGATGGTTATGAAACAAGATTAATTACACTTGACAAAGAATTTAATGTTGTTAGTGTAATTAATTTGGGTAATTTATTAGGATGGGGCATTGATGTACTATCGGGTGCGGTAATGAAATATGACAGAAAAGTCTATGACATTACATTATCAAAAAGTAATAAGACATCAATGATTAACCCATCTAAAATAAATTTTGATACCAAAAAAAATGTGGTAGAAATTTATGTTCATGCCAAATAATATTGACGGTTGTGGAAGAAAATATGCCTTATACGGATACTTTAATCGAACGCATCGCTTCGTGCCAGTCACGGGGTGATGCGTTTTTTCCTGATGGAATTTTTCCTGCCTATCGGCATAATAAATATTTGTTTTATCGCCGCCCCGACACTAATATTTTCTATACGGCTACGATTGTTTTTATTCTGAATCAAGTAAAATTAAAAGTTTCGGCTAAATCTCAAAAACTCATTGAGCAAATCACCGAAAAAACCACCAAAAATTACCCCGATTATCAGAATAAAGATGGCTTGAAAACGTATAACTTTTGGCCAACGAAACCTTCAAAACATTTTCCTAATGGCTTAATTTTCAAGCACTTCGACCATTTCAGAATCCCCGATGATATTGATGATACGGCTTTGATTTACTTGACTTTTCCACATTCAAAAGAAGATGTACAGTGGTTGAAAGAAAAGGTCAAATTGCACAGCCCCCCTGCCCCCAGAGGGGGCGTTTTTTCAAACTCACTTTTAGTGAATTTGAAAGGTAAGAATGAGTTTTTAGCTCCCCCTCTGGGGGCGGGGGTGACCGACGCTTCGGGGGCTGTTGGGGCTTTTATTTACTCCACTTGGTTCGGGAAAAATATGCCGATTGAGCATGATGTCTGTGCTTTGTGCAATTTGATGTATTTGTTTGAGCGGCACCAGTTGCCCCATAATGCGTATGATGAGGCCGTTTTTGCTTTTTTGAGAGAAGTAATTTTAGAAGAAAAATATATCTATGATGCTTTTAAGGTTGCTCATAACTACGCCACAACGCCGCTCATTATCTATCATTATGCCCGACTTTTAGGCGATTTTGAGATTCCACAATTAGAAATTTGTAGAGAAAAATTGATTCAAAAAATCGTTCAACTACTTGCAGGCAGCGAACCGC
>JANNEN010000483.1:0-15254 GCA_031378715.1 Emticicia sp. | reverse complement strand
AATGCCCTTAATGACCAATTTAGAGGTCAAATATTCAATCATATTGCTCTGCAAGAAAATATAGCAACTTCACATTCTTTATTAGATAAAACGCTTTTTTGGGTGCGTGAAAACACTGATGCTAATGCCGAAATTGATTTGGTACTTGACTGGCGAGGTTTGGTTATTCCAGTAGAAATAAAAGCTGGAAGTACAGGCAAATTACGGTCGTTACATGAGTACATGGACAGATGCCCACACGACTTAGCGGTAAGGTTATTGGCAAATAATTTTTCGGTTGAACAAGTCAAAACACCCAAAGGTAAAAATTTTCGGTTAGTAAATCTCCCCATTTTTGCCGCTTCAAAGATTGTAGAGGTTTTGAATGGATTAAATCTTGATGACGCTCTCAAAGTTAAAGAATGAAATAAATCAATCTTTAAGTTTACTCCGCCTTCAAAGATTCACTCACTTTAATCGCAAATTTTAACAAACTATTATTGCCGTGTAAATTGAGTTTTCGGCAAATATTGGTACGGTGATTTTCTACGGTTTTGGTGCTGATAAAATGCTTATCGGCTATTTGTTTGGTGGTCTTTTGATTGGCGATTTCTCGTAGAATTAGCTTCTCCATTTTGGTTAAATCACCGATTAGTTCTTGGCTTTCATTTAAGAAAAATAATTTCTTTGTGGTATCAACCGAAATGTAGTTTTTGCCTTCATTCACCGCTCGAATGGCATTTACCAAATCATTGGTGGCATCGTCTTTGAATACGTAGGCGTGTATACCCAATGCCATTGCCGCCCTGATGATGTCAGCATCTTTGTGCATACTTAGAATAACGATTTTGATGTTTTTGTGGTTTTTTAGCAAGATTTTGGCTACTTCAATGCCATTTAGCATGGGCATATCCAAATCTAAGGTAGCCACATCGGGTTGTAAGCATATTATTTTTTCCAACGCCTCTTTTCCGTTAATTGCCGAGCCGAGAAACTCAAAATCGGACTCGTCTTGGAGGGTGTCTTTCAAACCTTTCAGAAACAGCGGATGGTCATCGGCAACAAAGATTTTTATAGTTTTCATAAGCCCCCAAGCCCCCAGAGGGGGTGTTTAGTTGTTGTATTGTAATTCTACTATTGGAATTTGTATCTGAAGTAATGTACCCGAATTTTCCTCCGAAATAATATTGATAGTACCGCCAAGCAAAGTTACACGCTCTTTTATGCCCAAAATTCCCTGTCCGTTTACTTGCTCATTTTGGTCATATCCGATGCCATTATCTTGAAAATGTATTTCGAGGAATCTGCCTTTTTCAACGATTTTCAAGTCGATTTTACTTGCTTTTGCGTGTTTTACAGCATTATTGAAACCTTCCTGCAAAATACGATAAATGTTAATATCGAGGTCTTTATGAATCATCCCATCAATCGATTGCTCCATTTTTAGCGTAATTTTTAGGTCAGAAGAACCTCGCACTTTTTCGACCAACGATTGTATCGCAACCGTCAAGCCCATCGTACTCAATATCGGCGGACGTAGATTATACGACATTGCCCGTGCATCATCAAGGGTGTCGGTCGTGACATCAAGTAATGTATGAAGGGTATCTTGCATGGCTGCCGAAACGTTCTTTTGTTTGAGCGTTCGGAGAATTTTGTTGCGAATCGTCAGTAAATTCTGCCCCAAACCATCGTGAATATCAACCGCCAAACGCTGTCTTTCAGCTTCGATATTTGTTATCAAATTTTGCGAATATTGATTCAAAGTTTCCACCAACTTTTCTTGAAAATACCTATTTTCTTCCCTAATAACTCTGAATTTATCATTAACCGCAAATGCAAAAAAAACCGATTGCGAAACCACCGCCAAGTGCATGGCATAGTGCGTAATGAAAATATCGGGTACGAGTCCGATAATATGGCTTTGAAATAGCGAGCCAAAAATTATGAGGCAGACTGTCCCCACTAAGCCAAAAATATAAGATGAAAATCCTTTCTTTTTGGCATAAAGAATAGACACAAAAAGTAATAAAGCAATAACGGAAGTAATGCCTGTAATTGAAACAATGAAAGTATTGAAGCCCAGTGGATGAACGAATGAAAAAACGAAAATGAGTACAATCAAAAAATTAGCATATCGAAAAGTTTGATATGCCCAAGGGACTAATGTTTTAAGTGAAAAAAAGACCTGTGTAAAACGATTGGAAAGTAAAAATGTGCCGCAGAATGCGATAGAAATGGTTTCGTTTGACCAATAGCCGCTATTTGGAAAAATATATTGATAAACAAAACCATCAAAATAGGCAATTCCCAAGACTGAAAATGATACTTGAATTGAAAAAATAGTGTAGATTTTCTCACGAGTAACCAAATAAAACGATAAATTGAAAAGCAAAATGAGCAACATAATGCCATATATCATTCCCAAAAAGAAGAGTTTATCTATTTGCCATTGGTAATAATTTTCAGTATTTAGTATGTTGGCAGTCAGGTTTTTGGGTTGTCCATCTCCTTTTGATTTTAAGTAAAAATCAGCTTGTTCATTGGGCAAAAGATTGATTTCAAAAACTGGGGTGCGATTTTTAATTTTGCTTTTAGAAAAAGGCAAATATTCTCCCAAAATGGCTGTTTTAACTACCTTATTATGTACTACTTTATACAAACAAAGACTGTCATTTACCATACTTTCAAAAGCCAGAAACAAGGCTAAATCATCGTTTGAGGCATTTTTTAAAGAAAAACTCAGCCAATAATCGGTGTAAGTAATACCTATATTCAAATGCGAAATTGGCTTGAAATTCGGCAATTTTTTTGGCAATAATTGTTCGATTTTGAGCGAATGAGAAGCATCTTTATAAACCATGGCGATGCTTTGTAAACTAACCTTTTCTGTACTTTTACCAATACCAGTTATTTGCCCTTTCACACAAAAGGTTATCAATAATAATGAGAAAAGGATGATTTTTTTTAACATTTTTGTTTGAAAAGTTCTTTCAGAAAATCAAAAGTATCAAACTTTTCTACAAAACAAATCATGTTGCCCAAAAATGAGGGTTAGCCCCTATTTTTTCAACAAAAGCAAAATCATAATTTTGTGATGTTAAACTTCCCATATAAAACTAATAAAAAATGAAAAAACTCGCTGTATTATTCCTACTTTCTATTTTCTTTATCTCCTGCCAATCTAAATCTGACTCATGGGAAGCATTTACCAAATGTGCTACCAACGATTGTATCAAAGAAGCGATTGATGTAAAAGATGCTTTTTTGAAAGACCCCAAAACGCTATTAGCTCAGTTTCAAGCAACCTACGAAAAGGGAGAAGACCACGTAATAGGTTGGTTATATATGTTTCGTGAAAGTGTACTTATCAACCCCAAATACGGAAGCGTTGAGGAGCGTTTGGCAATGCAAAAAGCAATGATTGATGCGGCAAAACCCTTTGAAAAAGATGCCAAAGTGCAAGAAATGGCACAATCCATCATCAACGAACTGAATATTGTGGATATAAAAGCAGGAAAAATCAATGACCCAATGGCGGGCGAGGAGGGCCCGATGGAAACGTGTTATTTATTGACAATGAACAAAGATACAACTTCGTGCAAAATATCAGTGGCTGCCAACGGCGACATTTCGGGTTTTTATAGCGTGTCAATTTATGAAAAAGATGGTTCGTTTGGAATTATTAAGGGGAAACTACTTGGTAGCGATACCCTCTCGGTCGATTTCAAATATATGCAAGAAAGAACGGTTTCTACCGAACCACTAATGTTTTTGGTGAAAGAAAATAAACTCATTAATCTGGTAAGCGATGACTTTGACAATGATGGTAGAATGATATTGACAAATAAGAAAAAACTAAAAATGGGAGAAACGCTCACAGCCACAGATTGTGAAAAAATAGCTGGAATTGTAAAGTATATCAAAGAAGAAAAATTATCATTTTAACCTCTCCCAAACCTGATAGGTTTTCAAAACCTATCAGGTTTTTATTAGCCATGAAAACAACAGTTCTATTCCTATTTTGCTGTCTTGCAAAAACCGCTTTCAGCCAGCAAACTGAAAAAACTCCCCCCGAAATCAATGCTTTTATTCCTGCTGGATTTGAAGTATTGGATTTTGCCAAAGATGACATCAATAATGACAAATTAGTCGATTATATATTGGTTTGCAAAAGCAAAAAAGAAGCCGAAGATGGCGGTTTGCCTCGCCCGATGCTATTGATTTTGCAAGATGCCAACAAAAAATATAAAGTAGTCAAACGTAGTGATAAAATCATTATGTGTGCGGGTTGTGGCGGTGTTATGGGCGACCCTTTTTCGGGAATTGAGATAAAAGACGGAAATTTTACGATTCAGCATTATGGGGGTTCGTCGTGGCGGTGGTCGAAAGATGCTACTTTTAGATTTGACGGAAAGAATAATTGGGTGCTAAATCTCGAAAAAAATATGACGTTTCATGCCTCCGAACCCGAAAAAACTTTGCGTGAATATAGTATTCCTGAAAACGAATTTCTAATTACAAAAACGATTGATAATTATACTGGCGAAGACGAAGGGCAAGTTTCAAATTGGAAAGTAAAAGCCGAAAAAACCTTTTTTCATAGCCAAACTGATGAAAAAACTGCCCGAAAAGCCTATTTACTCAAAAGTAATCTTATTGAAACTTACGCAGAAACCAGAAGTTTTATTTGGGTCGAATACCCAAAAACTGACGAATTTAAACGTGGAACATTGGGCTTTATTCTGAAAAAAGATTTGGAAAAAATGAAATAAATAACGTCTTTCGTGTGTTCGCAGACAACGGCATCAATATAAACTTATAATTTCATCTTATGAATTTTTCAAAACAAATTATTATACTGCTCGCTATTTCAATCTTTGGTTGTAGTAAATCGGCCTCAACTACCACCGAGGCAGTCGCTGGAACTGACGCCGATAAAGAGCAGATTCAGACCTTACTCCGAAAGGCTTACGAATGGCACGAAACCAAAAGCTCAAAGATAGATTTTAGTCCGAAAGAAACAACCGACAGTATGTATCGGGAGCTTGACCTCATGCAACATGAAAAAAGTCTGAAAGAACTCACAAACTCGGGCTTTTTCAGCGAAAACTTCTTGAAAAACTACGATAATATCGCCCAAAAAATAAATACTGATTTGAAAGCCAAAACAGTGCAGTGGTATGTTGGAGATGTACCTTCGTTCGGAAATGATACTTATCCTTGGTGCGGTTGCCAAGACAACCCAGATAAATATTGGGCAAAATTGACACTTAAAAACCTTGTTTATGAGCAAGACATCGCCACTTTTTCGTGGACTTGGGGCGATAGTTTTGAATACCGAGCCAAAGCTAAAAAAGTAAACAATACTTGGAAAATTGATTATTTACAAGGCTTTGATTTCGATAATTTCTTTAATCAAGAATAAAAAACAACCAAAAAAATAATGAAAAAAACTTTTTTTACACTCGCATTTCTTACATTATTGACGGTTTCGGCTTTTGCCCAAAAAACCTACGTTTGGAAATCTTATAATATTCAAGTAACCGTTCCAAATGATTTTCGAGTAAAGAAAAACACCGCCCAAGAATTTGATATGAAAGGCGAAGGCATGGAATTATCAATAATGATTCACGAGGAAAACGTTGCCATCGAAGACCTCGACGAGGCCGCCATTGCAGGAGCAACCGCTATGGAAATGACCGAAGTAGATGCTGCCCACCAAGTAAAAATCAACGAATTTGAAGGTTTTTATGTCGAGGGTTTTAAAGATGGCTATCGTGTGATGTTTGCGTGTTTGGGCAACCCGAAAAGTCATACTAACTTTTTTGTTGCTATCACTTTTGATGATGACGACAAAGTGGCCGAAGAAGATGCCCTTGAAATTTTGAATAGTTTGGATATACTTTAGAGTATGTTTTGGATTTATGATTCGATTTAAAAAGTACCTTTTTCGCTTACTTTTCACAAAAAATTCTTGACGTAGCGGTGCTATGTCTGCAAATTTTTCACTCAATTAATCAAAAAATCTATCTTTTTTGACCAGAATAAAAAATCCAAAACATACTCTTAAACCAATTTTAATTATGAAATCACTTTATTTATTTTCTAAAACAATAAAAATTCGATACATTTTACTATTTCTTCTCATTAATTCAATCAACTCTTTGGCGGGTCCTCCACCTTCCTGTGGTAGGTGTCTTCCACGACCAGGTGGGCGACCAGGTGGGCGTATTGCCGCAGAGGCAACTTTATCCCAATCAAAAACCCTGCAAACGTTTGATATAAGTGCCTTAAATTTGAAGGAAACGCCATATTCTGCGGCAAGAATGGCATCGGCAATTTCTATTGATTTAGTAGATTTCAATACGATTTCAGCAGTGGGTAATTCATGGTTGTTGTATCACGGGGGCGATGCTTCTTTCACTATGAATATCGGAATAGCAAATAACACATCACCCCAAACTTGGACTTTACCCGCTAATCTTTTGAACTATTTTACGGGGGCAGGCAGAAGTGATTTTGTTGCCACCAGTAGCGTACCAACCCCTTTACAGATTGCGGGGGCAAACAAAACCATGCTCACTTACTATCTCGACAACGTAGGTTTTCCCATGAAAGTCTATGACCATTTCGATATAAATAGTAGCGGCATTGACCATATCGGTACCAGTTATGATTTAGAATTTGGCGATGATGATACTTTTGATGAACCCAATTACGAATTTTCGGATGTACCCTTAGATTTGGGAGATACTTTTACTTCAACCATCGAAGAGGAAGATTATGTTACCAATCTAACGCTTACCAAATACATACAAACCTCTACTACCGATGCCTACGGGATAATCAGTACGCCCGATGGTACTTTTAACTGTCTGAGGATGAGTCTTAATACTCAAAAATATACTCGCCCCAACGAAAGCACGGCTTATACTTTGGTTTCGACTACCAATCAAGTAAATTTTGTCACGAAAGAAGGAGCGTATTTTAATGCCGAAGTTTCGGCAAAGAGTGGCACGGCAACGTTGAGTAATTTTCAGTATCGAAAAACTGTGCTAACTTCCTTACTATCAGAGTTTAACGATGTAAAAATCAACAATAACAGCAAGGGTATAACTATCAATACTGACGATGCCTTAGCTCACCCCTCGGCAATTTTGGATATTAAGACCGATAGTTTGGGCGTATTGATTCCAAGAATTGTGAGGGCAAATCGCCCTACCAATCCTGCCACAGGGCTTTTGATTTATCAAATTGATAATACACCAGGTTTTTATTATTTTGATGGAAGTGCATGGCAGCGAATGAATAATACGGTTTCGATGAGTATAGAAAGTAACGCAAGGGTAGCAGAACGCTGGCAGGGTTCCGAACCCCTGCCAGCGTTAAAAAGTGGTAGAAGTGAACTTCAAAACGGCACAACCTTCATCAGATTCGACCAAATTCAAGAGAATTTCAATGATTTGATGATAAATCTTCAACTCGAAGGCGATTGCAATGGACTTTTTATTTCAGAAAAAACAAAAGAAGGTTTTTGGGTAAAAGAATTGCAAAAAGGGAAATCGAATGTGAAGTTTAGATACGCTCTGAAATTGGATTGAGAGAAATGACGGTTAGCACCTATTTTTGCTCAATAACAAACCAGTCTAAATATTGTTCTGTCCAAGCACCCAAGAAATAGGGTAAGTTGAGAAGTTTATAGGACTTTCCTTTACGTGTTTTCAGTTCATCAATAGCGATTTTTCCTGCATAAAACCGTATGGCGTAAGCATGATTACACCTGTCCATGTACTCATGTAAAGACCTCAATGAACCGCTCGCCCCCGATTTAATTTCGATAGGAATGAGGTATTTTTTATAAGGAAAAACAATGTTCACCTCAGCGGTGGTTCCGTGTTCTTCTCTCACCCAAAAGTGTAGTTTTTGTGAGGGTAAATATTGGATAGACTTCATTTCTTGCATCACTAATTGCTGCACTAATCTGCCCCTTGAACTATCGTTTAAGTCATGTAAAGTCAATAATTCTTTTTGGATTCCTATCTGAAAATTTGCCAATCCAATATCCAAGTATTGTAGCCTTGGACTTTTCTTGAAATCGGGTATTGCTGGCAAAGAAACATCGGTAGTTGGATAAATCAACTCAATAATTTTGGCTTTTTCTAAGGCATCAAGGGCTTCTTTTACTTCTCTTGATTTGAAATGGGAGTTTCCGAAATGATTAAAAATAATTCTGTTATCAATCTCGTAGGGAGCAGTGTCCATGATATGCCTCAACACATTTCTTTGCGTGTTATTTTTGGCGTATTTTTCAATATCCGATTTATACGTTTCAATAATGGAGGAATAAAGATTCAAAAGACGACTCAGATTATTTTCTTGTATGTAATTATTCAATAGTTCGGGCATTCCGCCAATCATGGCGTATTGGTGAAATAAGTCGTAAATCGGACTTAAAAAGTCGTTTGATAGTGGCGTTTGTTCCAATAAATTTAATAACGCAACATTTGATTTTGCTCCGAGAAATTCCTTAAAATTAACGGGATGAAGTGCTGCAAATTCGACTCTGCCTACTGGCGTTCGAGCTATTTTTTCAATGGCAAATTCTAATAATGAACCCGAAACAATGATGTGTAGATAAGGATATTCTTCATAAAAATACCGCAGGGCTTCAATTACTTCGGGTTTTTCTTGGACTTCATCAATAAAAATTAAGGTCGGAATTTCTTTTTGTAATTGTTTTCCCCGAGAAATAAATAGCAACTGAATCGTATTATTTAGGTTCTCAATCAAGTTGAATAATGATTTATCGGCAACTTTTTCTAAGTTAAAATATAAGTAATCTTGGTATGTTTTTCCGAAATCATTGATAAGTGTGGTCTTCCCTACCTGTCTTGCCCCTCTCAGAATCATTGGTTTCCGTGAGGGAGAGTTTTTCCATTCTGTTAAATAATTTTGTAATAGTCTGTCTATCATATATTTATAAATTATTTTGTTTTATATTATAGGTAAATATATAAATTATTTGTAGTATATAATATATAAAAATAATAAATTTTTGTTTCATATTATTGGTAAATATTACATATAAAGATTGAAGTAATAATTAAATTTGAGAAATATTACGCAAAAATGAGGGTTAGCACCTATTTTTTGAAGAAAAAAGAAATGATAATTTTGTCAAGGGAAATTGTAAAATATAACGATTGATGTGAAACCTAATTTAATTACTTGTTTGACCTTTTTCTTTTTAGGAGTCCGCTTGATTTGAATGATAATTTTAACGGTACCAATGAGGAAACTGATTATATTCCTAATCAAAAACAAGAAAAGATATTTATAGTGTTACGGTTGATGGTTTTGGGGCAATCACCACGCCCACAGGCACTTATAACCGTTTGCGGATGCTTTCGAGTGTACAAAAATACAGACGCCCTAATAATACCGTTGCTTACACGCTGGTTTCCACAACCAATCATATTAGTTTTTTGACTAAAACGGGAGAATATTTTACCGCAAAAGTTTCGGGAACGAGTGGGAATGTAACCGTCAGTGAGATTGAATACCGCTCGGTTGTGCTAACCGCTTTGTTGGGTGAAACCAACGATGTAAAATTCAATAATGATAGCAAAGGTGTTACGATAAATGTTGATAATGATAATGCCCATCCATCGGCAATTTTAGATGTAAAAAGCGATAATTTGGGCGTATTGATTCCAAGAATTGCGAAGGCAAATCGCCCTACCAATCCTGCCACAGAGCTTTTGATTTTTCAGATTGATGATACGCCAGGGTTTTATTATTTTGATGGAAATGCTTGGCAGTGAATGAATAATACGGTTTCAATGAGCATGGAAAGTAACGCACGGGTGGCAGAACGCTGGCAGGGTTCCGAACCCCTGCCAGCGTTAAAAAGTGGTAGAAGTGAACTTCAAAACGGCTCAACTTTTATCAAATTCGACCAAATTCAAGATAATTTTCAGGATTTAAACATTAACCTTCAACTCGAAGGTGATTGCAACGGACGTTATATTTCTGAAAAAACAAAAGAAGGCTTTTGGGTAAAAGAATTGCAAAAAGGGAAATCGAATGTGAAGTTTTCTTGGTCAATCAACTAAAATTACCTCCCAAGAGGTATGTTTTTGCGAAAATCTTGGGTGTAGTTTTGTGAATCGTTTAAAAAACCGTGTATGAAAAACCTTCATTGGTTATTGAGTGGGATATTATTAGGCTTATCTTTTCCATCTTACGACCCCATTCCTACGGGCGTTTTGGCGTGGTTTGCTTTTGTGCCTTTTTTATTAGCCAATCGTGAGCAAAAGGCTTTCAAAATTTACCTTTTGCAAGCAAGTTTGTTCGTCATCGTAGCTCTTTTGGTTGATGTTTGGTGGGTGGGTTATTATAGTTTTGAAGCATATTTGTTTTGTGTTTTTTCGCAATCACCTTTTTTGTTGTTGCCCCTGTTGATTTTTTATTTCGTTCAAAAAAGATTCTCTTGGCAAAAAGCATTGGTTGCCTTACCTTTCATCTGGACATTGACAGACTGGTTCGCCCAAATTACACCACACGGTTTGCAAGTGTATCTACTCCCATACACACAAGCAAATAATACATGGCTGATTCAATTTGCGGATATAACAGGAATGTGGGGCGTAGGCTTTTGGGTAATGATGATGAATAGTTTGATAGTATTAGTAGCCCCCCCCGCCCCCAGAGGGGGAGTTTCGCAATCGAATAAACTCCCCCTCTGGGGCGGTCAGACGTTTCTGTTGGGGGGCTTCTTGTTACTCCCAGTGAGTTATTCCTTTTTGGTAATGAAATTAAACCCTCAAAGCGTAATTGGTTCAGACAACAGAACCTCAAAAGTTTCGATTATTCAAACCAATTTAGATTCGTATTCAAAGGATTCTACTATTGTTCAAAAGACCTTTGACCAGATTGTTGCTCTTTCAGATTCTGCCGTTAGGACGAATCAGCCCGATTTAATTGTATTACCCGAAGCGGCAATTCCAGTTCCTTTGTTTCAAGATAAAAACCTATTTAATTTCACAAAAAAGGCGATTTCATCTTGGCAAACTTCGGTAGCGATTGGTTATGTAGAATATCCTGATTCAACAAAAAAGCATATTTTCCGAAATAATGCCTTAGTTTTTACGCCTCAGTTGGCAACTTTTTGGGATTCGCTCAAAATAAAACCTGCTGATGTAAAAGTTTATCAAAAACAATTCGGATTGCCTTTTGTGGAACTGATGCCCTATTTTGAAAATACACCAACCGCCAGAGGCTCGGTAATGCAGCGAGGAAATGAGCCTTTTACTTTTGATTATGCCAATTTGAAGGGGGATAAATTCAAGGTTGCCCTCACGATTTGTTGGGAGCAAATGTACCCGCACAAAATAGCCACTTTGGTTAATGAAAATGCTGAATTTATTGCCCTAATGAACAACGATGCGTGGTTTGGCACAACTGGCGGAGCAAAACAACTTTTGAGTTTTACCCGAATGAGAGCCATCGAAAATCGTAGAAGTATTGCTCGATGTTCCAACGGAGGAATTTCCTGTTTTATTGACCCTTTTGGCAGAATTTCGGGCAAAATTGATTGGTTTACGGCAAATATTAGCACCGAAAACGTGCTTTGTGTAAGCAAAAAAAGTTTTTTTACCAAGCACCCAGAATGGTTTCCAAAGTTTTGTGGAGTGATGATTTTATTATTTTTCTCTATATTTTATATTCAAACAAAGTCTAAAAAAAATAAATTTTAAATTACTAAAAACATGAAAAAAATCGTACTAATTTTCGTACTAATATTCCCCCTCTGGGGGCAAGGGGGCTTCGCTCAAACAGCTTCTTACTTTGGTCGCTACGCAGGTGGCGTTGGCACAAACCAAAACTCACTCCAAAGAGCATCTGCCATTGGCTATAATGCCAAAGTTTCGGTGGACGATGGCTTGATTTTGGGCGATACAAGCCTCGTAAAAGTAGGAATTGGACTTTCAAATCCACGTTATCGCTTGGACGTAAAAGGTGTTTTTAATACCCGCATGAGCTACAATAGCCCCGTTTACAAAATAAATGACCATAATTTCTTAGAGTTAGATGAGCAAGGAGAATTTGTCTTGAACTCATTTAAGATGAAATACCAAAACCAAAATCAATGGTCGGACAAGGTTTTTGAAAAGAATTATTCGTTAATGCCATTGAATGAAGTTTCTCAATTTATAGCCAAAAACAAACATTTACCAAATGTGCCATCTGCCCAAGAAGTAGTAGAAAATGGCATAAAAATAGACGAAATGGTGTCAAAATTATTAGAAAAAGTAGAAGAATTGATACTCTATACGATTCAGCAACAAAAAGAAATTGATGCCTTAAAAAAGCAAGTCAAGCAAGCCAAAAAGTAAAACATTATAGCCATGAAACAACCAAAAGTAATAAGTAAAATTCCACAAGGAGAAAAAGTAGTTTTGATGGAATCGGATAGCAATTATACGCTCATTTATTTAGATAACGGCAGAAAATTAATATCGGGATATAATCTGAAATTCCACGAAGATATTGCTGATAGTCAGGTATTTATACGGCTTAATCGCTCAATAATGATTCATCGAAACTATGTTAGGGGTATTAATTTTGAAGCATTTGTCCTTACCCTCGGCAATGGTCGAAAAGTCAGTATTTCCCGCCGACGCATAAAGGCTTTTCAGGAATGGATTTCGTATGTTACCCCAGAATAAACTATTATACTGTTTTTTTAGTTTTAAAAGAAGACTTATTGATTGATAAGTCTTCTTTTTTTGTCAGCAATTAAATGGAAACATACCTAAAAATTATCCAAGAGGCATATTCGGGCTATTTTAGCTATTTTATTAATGAAATGCTAAGTCCGAGTTGGCACAACTATTTTTATTGGTTGGTTGGGGCATCGTTGGTCATTTGGATACTCGAAATCATGTTTCCGTGGCGAAAAAATCAGCCATTGATTCGTGAGCATTTTGGGCTTGATACTTTCTACTTATTTTGGAATTATTTTCTTTTTTCACTCATTGCCTACAACGCTCTTTCGATGGTAGCCGTGCAAGCCTTCAATGACTTCTTGGGGCTTTTTGGTATAACTAATATTGTAGCAATTAATATTGAAACGCTACCTTTTTGGTCGAAAATCCTTATTATTTTCGTCATTCGAGATTTTATGCAATGGGCAATTCACCGACTTCTGCACAATGTAGATTGGATGTGGGAGTTTCATAAGGTACATCACAGCACCGAAGAAATGGGTTTTGCGGCACTCCTGCGTTATCATTGGGTCGAAAATATCATTTATCGTAGCCTCGAATATATTCCGCTTGCTATGATTGGTGTGGGTATCACTGATTTTTTTATTGTGCATATTTTTACGCTCGTCACGGGGCAGCTTGGTCATGCCAATCTCAAAATTAATTTTGGGCTGCTCAAATATATCTTCAATGGCCCCCAAATGCACCTCTTGCACCACGCCAAATACATGCCCGAATCGCACCCAAAAGGCTTCAATTTTGGCATAACTTTAAGCATTTGGGATTTTATTTTCAAGACAAATTATTGGCCAGCCGATGATGAAAACCTTTCCATAGGTTTGCCCGACGGAGAGCATTTTCCAAAAGATTTTGTGGGGCAGAGTATCAGACCTTTTCAACGAATTTTTAATAGAAAATAATCTCTTACGGATTACAAAAAGAATGAGAACGGAGTAAATACCACACAAAAAACAGCGATGAGAAATGTTTTCTCTTTTCCTCTGCGGTATTTTCTCTGTTTTCTCTGTGGTAAGATAAAGTGGTAAAATAGACTTGATAAAAAACAGCGATGAGAAATGTTTTCTCTTTTCCTGTGTTTTCTCTGTGGTAAAATAAACTTGTCCAGCACCCTGTTTGTTTGAAACGAAAAACTTTCCGACTTTTGTGGTAAAATTCTAACCAAGACTATGGCAAACAACCCACGAGAAGGAAAAAATACATTTCGGACAAAAAGCACCCCCAAATCATCAGAAAGCACGGTTTCCAAGAAAAGCAACTGGAAAAATAAGCTAAAATACTGGGTAATAAAAGTAACACTTTACTTCTTGGCGATTTCGATTGGCTTAGTGGTTCTCTACAAATTTGTGCCGATACCGATTACTTCAACCATGATTGCCCGCAAGATGGAGGCAATATCCGATGGTCGAGATAGTGAAATATACTACGACTGGACATCATACGATAACATATCACGTGAGGCTCCGTTGGCCGTGGTAGCTGCCGAAGACCAACTTTATCCCGACCACTTTGGCTTTGATTTTGAAGCCATGAGCAATGCCTTCAATAAAAATCTAAAAGGTAAAAAACTTCGTGGAGCAAGCACCCTCTCGCAGCAAGTTGCCAAGAATGTATTCCTTTGGCAGTCAAGGAGTTACATCAGAAAAGTTTTTGAGGTTTACTTTACTTTTTTGATCGAAACCATCTGGGGAAAACAGCGAATATTAGAAGTGTATCTCAACGTAGCCGAAATGGGTAGCATGACATTCGGTGTTGAAGAAGCCGCCAAAAAATACTTCGGCAAGTCCGCAAAAAACCTTACTCGTGAGCAAGCAGCCCGCATTGCGGCAGTATTGCCAAGCCCCAATAAGTGGTCAATCACAAAACCTGGGCCGTATGTAAGTCGCCGCACAAACTATATTGCTCGCCAAATGCGGGCATTGGGTGGCGTGGCGTATATCAAGGATTTGAGGCGTTTTTGAAACAAAAAAATGCCACATCGGGCTGATGTGGCATTCATAAATCTCAAAAAATTAATTAATAATAGTAGCCGTTTCCGAGTAGAGAGTAAAGCAAACAGCCCCCGCCAACAACTAATCCATTAACGGCACAGCCAAATAATGATTTCTTGACTGCTTCTTTGTCATTATCAGAAGTAAAATATACCGCCGCAACACCAATAACACTCAAGCAACAACCCCAAGCAAACGGTGGGATATTTCCTGGTAAATCACCCTTTACAGTAGCTGGCGTATTGGCTGCATGAGGGTCTAAGTCTAACCCAACCAATAATTCTGGCTTATTGGCCCGCACATATTCAAGGGTAGCACCCTCATTTTGGTTAATGTAACTTTCAATCTTATCCAATTTTTCAAACTCGGCTTTCACCGATTCCGCATCATTAAAAGTTGCGTCGCTCGCATTACAAAAGTTTTGGAAAATACCCAAAAATAGCAAAAGTAAAATACTCCTTTTCATTGGTGAATATGTTTTTTTAGTGTACAA
>JANNEN010000462.1:0-3396 GCA_031378715.1 Emticicia sp. | reverse complement strand
TGCGATGCTGAGTTATTTGACACAGCAATTTTCGACAAATAAAACTCAGCATAGCATGGGCGACACCTCAAAACTCAGCCCTCAGAACTCTAAACTCAGCCCTCAGAACTCAAAACTCAGCCCTCAGAACTCTAAACTCAGCCCTCAAAACTCATCACTCATCACTCATCACTCATCACTCTCCTCATGTTAAATATTCGCTCTCGACTTACGTACCAGTTTATGGCTTTGGCAACGGCCATTCTGCTGATTTTTTCGGTGGGGGTTTATTTTTTTAGTAAACTTTACCTCGAAAAACGTTTCTTCAAACGCCTCCAAGACCGAGCCGTCACGACCACGACGCTGCTCTTCGACCTCCAAACGGCCGATACGACGGTGTTGAGATTGGTTAATCTATCAGAAAAAGAATTTCTGAGCGATGAGAGCATTTTTGTTTATGACGAAAAACAAAAAAAGCTCATTTTCGCTACCCAAGAGTCCTATACGGGGCTTTTTAAGGAACTCATTCCGATGATTCAGCAGCAGAGTCAATCGACTTATTTCTTTGCGGGCTACTACCAAACCCTCGGTATTCCGCTCAAAAGAGGCACCGACAGCTACTGGGTCATCGTGAGTGCCATTGATGTAAACGGCAAGGAAGCCCTGCAAGATCTCCGCAAAATCTTGGTCGTCATGGTACTCATCGGGATTTTACTTTTGGGACTTTCGGGCTGGTTTTTTGCCGATAAAGCCCTCGCTCCGATGTCGGGCATTATCAAGCAGGTGAATGAAATCTTTCCGAATAATGTAGAAAAACGGGTACAGCACCCCAACCGCTCCGACGAAATCGGGCAGCTCGTCACGACTTTCAATCAGCTACTCGACCGCACCGAAAATGCTTTGTTGATGCAAAAAATATTTATCGCCAATGTATCGCACGAACTCAAAAACCCTTTGACCAAAATCTACTCCCAAATTGACGTTACGTTACTAAAAAAACGCAGTTCCGAAGTCTATCAAGCGAGTCTGCAATCGCTCCAAGAAGATGCCCGAACGCTTACGCAACTCACCAATACGCTGCTCAACTTGGCCAATACCGTTGTTGATGCCGACACGATTCAACGCTCGCCCGTACGCATCGACGAGCTACTTTGGGAAACCAAAAGCCAGCTAACAAAATGGCACGAAGACTACCGAATTAATATTGATTTCAGTGATTTTCCCGAAGATGAAGAGTGGCTAATGATATCGGGTAACGAAGCCGCTTTAAAGGTCGCCCTGATGAATTTGATGGATAATGCCTGCAAATTTTCGGAAAACCGCAGCGTTTTTGTTATTTTTTCGGCAACCGCTAATCAAATTAAGGTTACGTTTATGAACACAGGCACGGTCATTCCCGAAGCCGATTTACCTTTTATTTTTCACCCTTTTTATCGCAGCAACGCAACCGCCAAAGCCGCCAAAGGCCACGGCGTTGGGCTGGCGATTGTATCACAAATAGTCAAGCTACACAATGGTACGATTGATGTAATTTCGGACGACGACGGCACGGTTTTTACCCTTTTATTTCGGAAATAAACCCTTCCAAAAATTTTAAGCTAAATTTAAAATCAATTTAACCCCCCTTTAACCTTGACAATGTTACTTTTCCGTTCCTTCAGCGTCTCTGTTTTTCACGGGACTCTGAGGGCTGGGGTCTTGGCTAACCAGAAAATTTAATACAAAGCAAAAGCTAAGATTTAGAAAAGTGCATAGACCAGTACTCCGAATGGAATTCTTCAGAGTCCCCGAAAAGGGAGATGACGAGGGAACGGAAAATCCTATTTTTGAGATAAAAACCTAATTGATTTTGAGCCTTCTGTGGCGTTGATTCTTAATATGCAGTTGCAAGCAGAATTTAGTTCTATTCGCTGGCGATTACTTTGGGCTTCGGTTGATTGTAAAAGGTTGCCTAATTGGTCAAATATATCAATGCTTGTGATATTGCTTGATGATTCGACCCAAAAGCTGCCGTTGTTGGGGTTTGGGTACAGGGCTGATACTGTGGGTTTGGTTGGGGTCGTAGATGTAACAACAATAGGTGGTGGGGTTGGTGTAAATGTATACTTTACAAAATAGGTAGATATACTATTTGGTGTTTCTCCATGAAGTAAAATTTTGTAAAATCCTGGTTTGTCGGCATCAATAGTAAAATTTACATTAGTTATATTTTGTTGAAAAAACATTTGTCTGTTTTCTATATCATAAAAACGTATGAGTGTCTGAGCCGATGGTACACCGTTGAAAGTTACATTAATTTTGCCTTTTTCGGACACATAAATATAATATTCATCATCATCAATATTTGCATCTTGTATTTCTTTGGCAAAAATTCCTTTGGTGGATACGCCTTGCTTCAAGGAGGTGAGTAGCTTGTATGGTTCGTCAAGGGCTTGTACCATTTCTGAAAATGCCATCTTAGGCTCTTCGGTATGGCAAGTTTCTGTAAACTGGCAATTGTAATTAAATACTTTTGCCCAAATTACAGGGTAAATATTGTTTAGGTTTTGGCTTTTTGTAGTTACCACAAGGTCGGAATCAATGCCCCCAATTACACAAGCGGCATCAATGTTTTCGGGGAATGGTCTTTGATTTAGTCCAACAATTAGGTCGCCCGTTCGTCCGTTGTTATCAATGTCATAATTAAAATAACCATTGCCCAGCGTTGCTGCATTTTCGTAACCACCAAATAGATAAACCCCTGACTTTCCATTTAGTGTAGTGGTTTTTAAATCTCGCCCAGCTTCCGAAAATTCGTCTTTGCCAAACAAACTACCCAAATTTAAGTTCAACGAACCCTGATTACTACCTCCGTGGGGCGTGCCAATGGTTGCAATTTTGGCTATGTGGTGTTGTTTGTCATTGTCTTGGTAGTGTATGGGGTTTTGGGCATATTCTCTTATTGCCAAACCGCCCATGCTATGCCCCAAAAGGCTAACTCGGTCTGCTCCTGTGGCTGCCAATACTCGCTCAATGGCGTATTTTAGGGCGTAGCCTTGTTTGGTGGCTGATGCTTGATTACTGTATTTGTATTTTGTGTTATTTCCATTTACTTCAAAATCAACTACATATACATCATAGTTGCCTATTGTTCCAGTATTAATTTGGCATACGTCCATTAGGATTTGGGCGGTGGCGTTGTTGCCATCACAATTTAGGTCATAAGTAAGTAATGTGGGCGAAATGGTTAGCCCTAAGTTTGAGCGTAGGTAGTTGGTGAATGGTGTCCAAGTATTTTTGTTGGCTGTGAAGCCATGCACCAAAATTATAGGATTTGGCAGGGTGCGTTGGGCTATGGCACTTGTTGATAGTAATAGGGTGATTAGTATTTTTTTCATTTTGCGTTTGGTTTTGAAAGTATAAAATTAGTATTTTTTA
>JANNEN010000461.1:0-2464 GCA_031378715.1 Emticicia sp. | reverse complement strand
GCAGTTACGTTGCTACTGTTTGCCTTTTTTGCTAATTTCCCCAATGCCAAAAACGCAAAGGCTTCTTCCTGAGTCGTGAGCCATCTTTCACCTTTTAGATTAATAGATAACTGTCTCGCCAACAACGGAATTTGAATATTGTTTGGGTCAGTGTCCACGAGGGTATTCAAGACCAAAGCCTGATTTCTAATCGGTGAACTGAAACTACCTCCCGACCATCTTTCGGTTATTGCGTTGTCGTAATTTTTGGGTAAAATGGCATTATAACTTTTCACTTCCCCAATCAAACTATATGCCGCCGCCAAGAGGTATTTTGAGTCGGAGGTCAATAGCTCAATATTAGATTTGTAATAATTCATCACCGAACGGTTGGGTTTGCCAGCCAATGCCAAAACGTACAGACTATAAATGGTCTCACGAGCGGCGATGACCTTCGTATCATAACTACTTCCGTCTTTATAATAATATTCCTTATCGGTCATTTTACTGTTCGATTGTACCGTCAAGTATTCAATTAATTTGCCAATCGTTGAGCTATTTACTTGAAAATCATTCTTTTGTGCTTCCAACATGAAGTGGGCTGCGTAGGCTGTTCCCCACCAAGACTCACGGTCTCCGCCTTGCCAGTACGACATTCCACCGCTTGGTAATTGCATGGTTTCGAGTTTATGAATGGCAGCTTCGACGTTGTATCTTGGATTTAATTCGTTCTCTCCTGTCTTCATATACGGTTTTTTGCCCGACTGAATCTGTTTGACAAACTCAGAAAAGTACAATTGTGGAAAAGCCGCCGAAGTGGTCTGTTCTACGCAACCATGCGGGTATGCCAAGAGGTGCTGAAACTTATCCATAAACTGCACCATGGGCGATTTGCTGACGGTCATTTCTGATTTTATCGAACTCGGAATAAAATCATGTTGCAAGTCCACATTCCCCACAGAACCACCATTGACCACGCCCGAAGTAAAGGTTTTCATCAACGAAGTCGTTGGACGGACGGTCAGTTCTATTTTTTCGGTAAATTTTTCTTTCAATCCACTTACCACCACATTTACCGTAGCGTTGCCAATACTTGGGGCAGCTTTTACGGCAAAATACGCTCTACCTTCCTTCTCGGCAGGAATCATTAAAGTCTGCGAAGTATTACCCACAACCGACAAACCGCCTGATAATGAGACCGTTGCCGTTACGTTGGCAGCTTGTTTTGTGGTGTTCGTGATATTTACGGGAACTTGTATTTCATCATTGGGTGAAGCAAATCTTGGCAAAGCCGTAGAAATCACCAGCGGGTCAGCGACTTTCATATTTTTGTTTGCCGAACCAAAGGCTTCATCTTTGTAGGCAACCGCCATGATGCGTAAATCACCCGAAAATTGTGGAATATCAAACTCAAAAGTGGCTTCTCCTCCTATTCCAGTTTTTACAATTCCTGACCAAATTGCTACTAAATTTACCCGTCCATTATTCAAAGGATTTACTCTTTTTGCCATATCATACCCATCACCACCGCTTGCCGATGAACCTGAAATGGATAATTCTGGAAATAAAAATGGGTATAAATCGTAGCTATTGACCTCCAAAGCCTGTTTTTGGTAAAAATGAGCGTGAGGGTCAGGCGTTTGGAAGTTTTTGAGTTGCAAAATTCCCTCATCAACTACCGCAATCGTAACTTCGGTATTTCCATTGGTTTTGATGGTAATTTTTTGCTTGGTTTTTGAACGAGATTTTTCCACCGCCACAATCTCGATTGGTAACTTCGTATCAGTGTCTTCTACCATCACTGGGGCGTACCCATGTGCAACCGTCAAAGGCATATTTGAGCCATCCATTGGGCGAATCAATGTTGCCGAAACATAGACATTGGGTAAATGTTCTTTCCCAATCGTGAAACTCAATTCAGCCGATTTTTTATCCGTTTCAAGCACAAAATTCTCCAAAACGTGATTTCTTTCAATCGTAACAATCAATTTTCCTGCAAAAGGCGTTTTGAAAAGTACCTTTGCTTTATCGCCGACTTCGTATTTTTCTTTGTCAAATTCCATCTCCACTTTACCCTCATTATTTACCTCAAACGATGAATTTTCCGTTGCCCCGTAACCATAAGCGTAAAAATATTGAGCCGTCCAAGACTTCGCTCCTTCGCTATGTACTCGTATTTCGTACTCACCCGAAACAGGTGGTGCGAAGGACACATTTGCCTTACCTCCCACAAAATTCATCGTGCGAGAATACACTACTTTCGTCTGTTTTTTAGAAGAATATTTCAGAGAATTATCAGAATTTTTTTCGATAACTGTCTGATAATCAAACCTTACGATTTCGATACGACCTTTAGCGGTGGTGGGCTGTCCGTCTTTGTTCAAAGCAACCAAAGGAATTTGTGAAGGCACATTTGTACCGATATACGTATCGGGCATTCCGATACCGTAAAAGACCGATTGCGTAAAAATATCCATCTGCTTCA
>JANNEN010000460.1:0-5734 GCA_031378715.1 Emticicia sp. | reverse complement strand
ATTGAACAAAATCTGGACCGACTGGGAGGCTTTTGCTTCCTATGCCTTTAATAAATCGCACTCGACTTGCTACGCTTTTGTGGCTTACCAAACGGCTTACTTGAAAGCCCATTACACGTCCGAATATATGGCGGCTGTGATGAGTTCGCAGTTGGGTAATATTGATAAAATTACATTTTTCATGGAAGAATGTAAGGCACTCGGACTGTCGGTTTTGGGGCCTGATGTAAATGAATCTTTCAAGGCATTTAGTGTCAATAAAAAAGGTGAAATACGCTTCGGAATGGGCGGGATAAAAGGCTCGGGCGATGCCGCCGTTGATGCAGTAATTGATGAGCGAAAGAAGGGTAACTTTACCGATGTTTTTGATTTTATTACCCGTGTCAATCTCCGAACGGTCAATAAAAAAACCCTTGAATCGTTTGCTTATGCAGGAGCGTTCGATTGCTTCAATGACATTCACCGAGCCCAGTATTTTGATGAAACCGAGAATACCTCTTTGATTGAGAAAATCATCAGATATGCCAATAAATACCACGAAAACAAGGACGCAGGGCAAAATTCGCTCTTTGGGGCAATGGGTGGCGGAGCTTTTGACATTGCCAAACCCAAGATTCCTGAGTGTGAGCAGTGGGGCGATATTCAGAAATTGAAGTTTGAAAAAGATGTCGTGGGCTTCTATATTTCGGGACACCCGCTTGATCAATTTAGGCTCGAAATGCGTCGAACTATTCCGCTCGACCAAGTTTTTGACCCGCTCAACGCCAACAAGGAATTTGCCATTGGTGGCGTAGTTACGAATGTGCAAACGAAGACCTCAAAAAACGGAAATCCGTTCGGAATCATGAAAATCGAAGACTATACTTCGAGTATGGAAATGATGTTTTTTGGGCAAGATTTTGTTAATTATTCCAAGTATATGCAGATGGGTTTGTTTCTCTTCATTCGTGGAAAAATGCAAACCAAGTGGGGGCGTGAAGGCGACTTTGAGTTTAAACCGCTCAACATGGAGTTGCTCACCGAAATTCGCAATAAAATATTCCGAGAAGTGAAGGTTTCGTTGGGTTTGCAATCGGTTGATGCCGCATTGATTCAGCAAATACAAACCACGATGCAGAAGCACCCAGGTACGTTTGATTTTAAATTATCGGTTTATGATGCCACCGAAAATATGGACGTTCTGCTGCTTTCCCGCAAGCAAAAAGTAGCATCAAGCAATGAATTTGTGAAGCAACTGAAAGAATTAGTAGGGGAGGAGAATGTTGTTTTGGGGTAGGGGTTTAAGTAAATCCTTATCACAAATTAGATTTACATGAATTTGCTTTATCTTTGTAGTTACAAGCATCGCAAGAAAATGAACAAAGAAATAATAAAAGGTCTGAGTCATAATTTAGATTTATTAATCGGAACTTTCAATATTGAATTAGTGAGTGAATCGACCATTCTAACCGACTGGTTAAACGTTTCGGGAAAACTTTCGGATACTGACGCAGCAATTATTGAAAAACTCTATGGCCAAGCAAAAGTTGAGGCAAATCACTGGAACGAAGAAGAACTTAAAATGCGTTTTGTATCGATTATGTTTTTGCTCTCCGAAATGGACGAACCTAAAAAAGTTAAGGTTTTTTATGAGCGTGCAATGAAAGGAATAGTTGATAATTTTGAGATTTCTGTTATGGCTGATTGTCTTGTGGCCTCCCCGTTGGCAATAAATACGCCACAAAAGCCTTATTTTTTTCTTCAAGAGTACAAGAAAGGTAGGGGCGAATCAAAAGACCCAGAAGCTCAAATGCTGGCTGGAATGTTAATTGCCCAAGAAAAAAACAAAGACGAGAAACCACTTTTTGGTAGTTATATAATCGGTACAGATTGGTATTTTACTACACTCTTAGGACGTGATTATACTTCCAGTCGAGAGTTCGATGTGCGAAACCATGACGATATAGTAGCGATTGTTTTTATTCTCCGAAAATTAAAGGAGTTGATTTTAAAAAGGTAATTGATCTGATAATTTTTTTTGTTCAGCTTTTATGTTTAGCACAATTTTGGAACTTTTCCCAAAGCCCATTTTGTTACTATAGCAAGTAAAAGATTTTTAATTTAAAACTCATTTCCGAAACGGAAAATATAAAAATGGAACACAAAGCAGTAGAAGTTACCGACGCAAATTTTACCGACTTAATTAGTTCGGACACCCCAGTATTAGTTGATTTTTGGGCAGAATGGTGTGGGCCGTGTAAAATGATTGGGCCAGTAGTAGAAGAAATCGCTGGCGAATTTGAAGGAAAAGCTATCGTTGGCAAAATGGACGTTGATGCCAATTCGGCTATTCCTGCCAGTTTTGGTATTCGCTCGATTCCAACTTTGATGATTTTCAAAGGCGGCGTAATGGTTGATAAAATCGTTGGTGCTGTGCCGAAGCATATCCTTACTTCTAAGTTAGAAGCTCAGTTATAAATCATTGATAGTTAGCGTTTTAGCCTTCTGTTTTATAATGGAGGGCTTTTTTTATTTCACAATAAATCGTTTTATTTCTTGTACTAACGTATCTAATTTGAAACTATAAAATACTGATTGTAGAAAATAGACCCCCGATTGTAGTTTCGGAAAACTTAAATGATAAATGTAATCATTGCTATCATTCCGAACCAAAACAGCAAACGCTTTCCCTGTAATATTATACAAAGTAAAATCTGGATTACTGATAGCTTCGGCTCCTGTATATAAAACCTTTAAGCTGTTGTCAGTTACAGGGTTTGGGAAAAGGACGAATTTACTATCTTGGTTTTCAAAGTCGATAATTTCTCTTAAATCTTTTATTTCAAAAGTGAGTTTTCTTATCGAGCGTTCATATTCCTCATTGCCAGTCGTTTGTAGATATATAGAATATTGTTTTTGTTTTGTTGAAAATGGTAGCCTTCGATTAATAATTTCGTCATTTTTCAGAAACAACAAGTTATCATACTCCAAGTTGTATTTTACGGGCAAACCACTTTGTGATTTTACTGAAAATTTGAGCGGTAACTCTGAAAGATAAAAATCTCGAAAGCCTGTAAATGAAATAGAATCGGAGCGTTTTTTTATTGTTATCGTTTTACATAGAAATAAGCCCGAATTAGTTTTGAAATTAATTACAAAATTTCCAGCTTTTTTAGGGAATAGAGTATCATTTCTTACCAAATCAAAATTGCTTGAAATGTTTATTTTTTCATTACTTCCGATAGTTTTTGTCGTTATTTTGAATGGTTTTGAATTGATTTCAAGCGTATCGGGTAGCTGTGCTTCAATATATTTACTGTTTTTTGTTGAAAGCTTGAAGAGCGAAGTACCATCGGTGGCTATAAAAAAATTATTGAACGAAATTATTGATTTCAAATTTTCGGATAGTAGTGTTCGCCCTTCTAATCTTTCAAAATTTTTATTCACAATGTTATATTTAGAACTGCATTCGTTTGTCCGCAAGATTATATTAGAGCCCTCTTTCCCAATGATTTTCTGACGACCAACTGGTTTAAATTTACCAACAGAGTCTATTAAAGTAAGTGTATGGGCATTGTTTGGAAATTCAAAACCATGCTCAAACTTATTTATTCCTAAGTATCTGTTATTAATTCTTTCAAATAAAATTGAATTAATTTGAATCCCTGTATTGGGAATATAAGCTAAAAATGGGGGCGTTATTTCTCTTCCATTTAAATCAAAATGAAGAATTCGATCGTTGTAATACGCTGCTATGGAGTTGATATTTTGAAAAATAACCAAAGACGACCCATAATAACCAGTATAGTATGGGAAATTCTGTAAATTATGCGTTTGATTCCCTTTTAAATCCATAATCCGTACTTTATCAACCTCACTTACAAGTATATTTTCCGATTCCCAATATATGTCAAAGGCTTTTCTTTTATCAATAAATTTTAGCCTATTATCTTCGAATATAAATGTACCTTCAATAGTCGTCAGTAAAATCCTATCTCCGTTGGCATCAATTAGTGTAGCGTTTATTTCTTTGAAAGTATTTAACGGCTTTCCATCTGTATTTACTTTATAAAGATTTCTAATAAATGGTTTACCAAAATCAACACTGATATTCGTACCTACATAATAACTATTTTCATCAATTTTATGAAGAAAATTGATTTTAGTGCCACTTCCAAGATCAAAATTGAGTTTAAACGTCGTATCAGGAGCATAAACTTGTGCATTTGATGGGCAGAGGTGCATCAAACAAAGTAAGGTCATAAATATTGTGAAGTAGTTTTTGAGCATAAGATTTTTGGATTTAATTATCTTGACTCAAAAAATGCCTGAAAGGTTGTAATACTTTACAAATATTTCTCCATCAAAATCTCCGCCAACCTTGGCACGCCAACAGTAGCGGTTTCGGTGATGAAATGTACGTTTTGGTATTGAGAAGAAACTTCGGGAGAATTAGGGTCAATGATAAACTTCGGTGCTTCGTCTGATACAAAACCAATTAGCCCAGCGGCTGGATAAACCTGCATGGAAGTTCCGATAACAACAAAAATATCGGCATTTAAACACAAATCGGCCGCTGGCTCAATCATCGGCACCATTTCGCCAAACCAAACAATGGCGGGGCGTAGTTGCCCACCGTCTTCGGCAAGGTCACCCATTTCGATGGCTTTATCGCCGATGTCAAAAACTAAATCATCGTTTTTTACACTTTTTACTTTGTTCAGTTCGCCGTGGAGGTGTAAAACATTGCTCGAACCTGCTTTTTCGTGCAGATTATCCACGTTTTGGGTAATAATCCGAACGTCGAAATGCTTTTCTAATTCGGCCAAAGCAATATGTCCCGCATTTGGTTTGGCAGAAAATGCTTGAGCTCGACGCTGGTTATAAAATTGCTGAACTAATTTGGGATTTCGGTGCCAACCTTCGATGGTGGCAACGTCCTCAACGCTATAATTTTCCCAAAGACCATCACTATCTCGGAACGTCTTCAAGCCACTTTCGGCACTTATCCCAGCACCTGTCAGTACAACGAGTTTCTTTTTCATAAGCCCCCACGCCCCCAGAGAGGGGATTTTTTTTAAGGATTTATTTTTTAATTATTTTATCGAAACAAGAATGAGTTGTCAAATTCGTCTTGCTAAAACTCAGAATTCTAAACTCAGAATTAAAATTACCCGTTCGCCAGTTTTAAACAATCTTCGAGCGTCAAAGTGGCGGGGTCGGTGCCTTTCGGGATTTTTACATTACGCTTTCCCGCCTTAATATACGGCCCGTATTGCCCGTTGAGTACCTGGATAGTCTTGTTTTCTTCGTATTCTCTGATGATTTTATTGCTTTCGGCGTTTCGTTTGTTTGTTATGAGTTCGATTGCCCGATCGATGCTAATTTCAGCTAAACTATCAGTTTTGGCGAGAGAGTAAAACTTGCTATCGTGCTTGATGTACGGGCCAAATTTTCCTTTGCCCGAAGTAATTGAATGACCTTCAAATTTCCCGATTTCACTGTTTGCATCAGCTATTCTTTTTTGAAGAATTAACTCAATCGAACGCTCCTCTGATATTGTATAAGGGTCGTCGGTTGGCAACATATTGCTGTATTTATCATCGTGCTTGACGTACGCACCCATTTTTCCGATGCTCACAATGATTGGTTTGTCTTCATAAAAACCAACTTCACGGGGGAGTTTCGGTAGTTCAAATAACAATAAAGCCTCTTCAAACGATATTCCAGTAACGGTTTGGTCTTTTTTCAGGTT
>JANNEN010000459.1:0-30489 GCA_031378715.1 Emticicia sp. | reverse complement strand
GTACGTCCCCACGGTTTCGACTTTGTAGCAGTAGCTCGTATCAACCAAAAGTGTAATTGAGTTTGTACCATCATCAGGAAAACGATCAACACCATCATCAAGATAATTATAGGTATTAACTGCCTGAACGCCAACTTCGGCTACGATATTAAATGTGCCAGGTCGGTTTTTCAACTCCCTGTAAATACGGTGTCGGCGGTTATCGTTGTTCCACGGCACATTTGCTTGCCAACTTAACCTCACTTTTTGGGCATCAGAAGTTGCCGTAAGCCGAACGCTACTGGCTATCTGACTTTCGGACAGTACTTTGTTTCCTTCATACACAAACGCTACTTTATAAGTGTAGCCATTTAGTTGCGTATTCAAGCCACCATCGATAAAAAGCGTATCAGCAACTTTCTTGACATTGGTCGGAATCGTTGTTACCAACTGAAAAACGCCCCCGTTTACGCCCGTGGCTCGAAAAAGTCGATATTGGTACGGCCCTTTGTATTCCGTCGAATCAAAATTCAGTGGGCGAGTCCATCGTACATTTATCCTACCCGTAAGGGCATTGGTTGCTTCGATGCTCACATTTGTTATCACCGAAGCCCTCGCAGGTAGTTCGCTCCCAACGCAGGCTTCGTTCGATGGTACGCTCGGAATCGACACAAAATCGGACGTTGCCAAACTCGCCACGATGCTGTAACTATAAATTTTACCAACCTGAGCTTTTGTATCAAGAAAAAAAGTGTCTTTCACCGAGATTCTCGCCACCTCCACAAACCCCAGCGAAGCGGGCAAGCCCAACTCGCACGGAGCGGGAATATAGTTTGAGCAACCCTCCTTGCGATAAACAATCATTTCGGAGCTTTGAACATTACAATCGGGGTAAAGCTGCCATTTAAGTTCCGTACCCCGTTCGGTGTTTTTGGCGGTTAGTCCCCGTGGTCGTGGCGGTATCACTTTTATCTTAACTGTCTTAATATCAGTTAGTTGCACTGCAAATCGCCCAGGAAAATCCTCGACCTTAAACAACACGTCATAAGCCTGCCCTCGCACGTGCTTGCAGTTGGTTTCCCAAGTAAACGTACCCTCAGCGGGGGGTTTTTGAGTCAAACCCGTCGGAATAAATTTTGCCTCTTGCGGAGCTATGAAATTAGCAACGATTCCGCCCGCATCTCGGTTATACACCCCGCTATTGGTCGTTATTTTTACATTATTATTATCTTTATCTCGAGCCGTTACCTTAAATTCTATTTTCTGCCCAGCCTCCACACATATCTGATTGGGAACTGTAAGGAGCGGTCTATTATTGGGCGTTTCGACCACAATAATCTGCATATCTCTCGTAATTTCCCCGATTTTGGCATATTGCCCGTTCGTACCTTTTCGCCATTCTTCCACAATAAAGGCCACGTTTACTTGATAAACAGCCGAAGTTAATTTACCAGGAGCGTCCCAAGTCAAATCACCAGTAAGCGGGTCGATTTTTAGGAATGAAACCCCCGAAGCATCTTCGGTGAGCAGCGGCTGCCCTAATATAGCGGGGTCTCGGTAGCCCACAATAAACTCTCCTATACCCGAATTGTCGGGGTCGCCCTTTGGTGTACTCAATCGGTAAGCCAAGCTATCACCATCAGCATCAAACGCCCCAGGATTATGAATGTATTTTTTACCCACCCCAGCAGTATCAACGGGAATATTGAGCAAAACAGGCGTATTATTCAAACCCAAAGCCCCATTTACGATAATAGTTGTTTCTACATAAAAATTAATATCACTTGATATGCCTGGTAAGTTTACAATGTTGGCATTTCGCTTGGCAATAGAAACCGCAATCGTGTAGCGGCCTTGGGCGGGAAATGTAAACGTTGTGTCATATACATTACACATCGTTGAAGCATTGATGAGTGTTTTCTTTCTGCGTTTTACCTTATAAACAGGTACGCCCGTGATTCCAAAGAAAAAATCAACAAAGTTCTGCCCATCGTTTGCCGTAATACCCCCAATTTGGTCGGTGTACGTCGTCAAGGTAACTCGATAAGTAAGGCTTGTAGTCGATATACGCTTGGCCGTGATTTCGCCCGCCCGAATGTGCGTAGCCATCACTTTCGAAAACGACAAACAACCGATAATTACTAAAAAGAATATAGACTTTAAGGCTTTCATAGATAATTGATTAGGATTTACTTAAATATAAACGAAAAACATTCAAACCTTGTGTTAAGAATGAGTAGTTTTTTTGAAAACATTTTTACAAAACATATTGTTGAAATTTCACACCAATATTAGAATGTCAAAAAATCGAAAACTTTTATTGATTCTAAGCTATTTGTGGCTTACTTTTGGGTGTTGAAAATAATTGTACTTTTCAAAGGAATACAAAATTCGTCAATTCTCAATTAAAATTATTACATAAAGTATGTCTTGGCTCACAAAAACATTAACAAGTTCGATTGGAAAGAAAGTTCTGATGTCACTCACGGGACTATTTCTTTGTACTTTTCTATTGGTACACCTCATCGGAAACTTACAGCTTTTCAAAGACGACGGCGGCTATGCTTTCAATAAGTACGCAGTATTTATGACAACTTTCCCGTTGATTAAGATAGTATCTTACGCAAATTATTTTCTGATACTCTTTCATGCTTTTTGGGGACTGTATCTCGAATACCAGAACCGCAAGGCTCGCCCCGTGCGTTATGCAGTTGTCAAAAACTCATCAACGTTTTCGAGCCGAAATATGGCCATTTTGGGTACAGTTTTGTTAGTCTATATCGTCGTCCACATGAGCGATTTTTGGTATAAATTTCATAATGAACCACTTCCTTATGTGCAATACACCGAAAACATAACCACGGGCGTAGTAGTAGCCAAAACAATGGAAAGCGGCTATACCCAAGGCGTGAAAATGGTAGAAAAGAGTAATCAAGAAGCAGGTACAAATACCGTAATCGTCAAGGATTTGTACCAAGAAGTAGGCGTTTCGTTTCAAAATCCGTTGATAGTGTTGCTTTATATTTTGGGAATGTTGGCCGTGGCATACCATTTGTACCACGGTTTCCAGAGTTCGTTCCAAACCCTCGGCTGGAATCACCCAAAATATACGCCCTTAGTAAAGTTTATCGGCACCTGGGTCTTTGCCATTGCCATTCCGCTGGGTTTTGCGGCAATGCCCGTTTATTTTTTCTTGAAGTAAAAATACTAAAAATGGCTTACGGAGATTTTACATTATCAGAAATAGAAAGGAAATTTGGAGTGAAAAACCAAGTGGTTTCTTTGTTTGATAATCTTACATTGGTAAAACCTTCGGATTTCTTGAAAACCATTTTGAATGATGTAAAAGATTTGCCCGTCCGAACCGAAAAAGCAAAGTCCGAAAGTATCGTTTTTCCGATTTTGTTGGAACTCAGAAACCGAAATCAAAAATATTTCACCATTTATTCTGGTGATAATCTGAACGTTGATGAAGCAAATGGTTTGAAGGGCGAATGTGATTTTATTTTAGCAAAAGATACCCACAGCTATGATTTGAACTATCCGATTATCCAAGTTGTAGGGGCCAAACGAAATGATATAGAAGTAGGCGTTGCTCAATGTGCCGCACAGTTATTGGGGGCAAGATTGTTCAACGAACAAAAAGGCGTAAAACTTGATGTAATATATGGTTGTGTAACCACTGGTGATGATTGGCTTTTTATGAAGTTAGACAAAGATATTTTCATTGATAACAGAAAATATTATTTGAGCGAAATAGAAGAGTTATTAGCTATTTTTCAGCAAATTATAGATTTTTATAAGGAACAAGTTTACTAAAAAATGCCTAATTCGTACTCAAAATTTGATTATTCAGACATTGAAGAATTGGGAATCCGATTCAGAAGAAAAGAACTTTTTTCTGATATTACACTCGTTGAGCCAAGTAGTTTATTAAAGCAGGTTTTGGCAATTAACTTGAAAAAACCCTTAGCCACTGAAAAGGCTAAATCAGAACTAATAATTGTTCCGATTTTAAGTGAATTAGCCACAATCAATAATGATTCGTTTACGTTCTTTTCGGGCTATAATTTTGATGTTGATAAAGCAAAAGGTTTGAAAGGGCATTGTGATTTTTTACTTTCAAAAGAAGTAAATTCGCCCATTATCGAAGCCCCCGTAATTTCGATTGTCGAAGCTAAAAATGCCGACTTTTCGCTTGGGATTCCGCAATGCGTAGCACAAATGTACGCCGCACAGATTTTCAACGAAAAGAAAAATAATGATGTCAGAATAATTTACGGCATCGTAACCATAGGAAACGAATGGAATTTCTTATGCTTAGAAGAAAAAACAGTGTGGATTGATACAACATTTTATTACCTAAACGATTTGCCACTTTTGTTAGGAGCATTTCAGAAAGTTATAAAATTTTACGATAAAAATTGAAGAAAATAGTGCTGTTTTAGCAGTGTAAACTAAATTTTTTGATGTTCAAAAACCATGATACAAAGCAATTTTAAAGAATGGACATTAGACAAAATAGAAGATGCCTTTGGTCTGAAACAAGTGTTTCAGATGAATGTATTAGAAGAACTATTTTCGTTTGATTACATAATTCAAGAATACGAGCGTTTGTATTTAGAAAAGTTACAATCACTTTTTTTGTTGGGCGGTGATGAGTGGAACGAAGTAGAATTAGAAAACAAAATCATTAGTCCGATGATTATGTTGGCATCAACTGCCAATGAAGCGTATGCCTATTTTTTAGAAAGAAATTTAAGTGCAACGATTAACGGTTACGAACTTTCAGGGCGTGTAGATGGCATGATGGCATCGGGTTTTAGAAGCCCTAAAAAACCATTTTTTTGCTTGAATGAATACAAGAAGGGAACTGACCCTGACGGCGACCCCAGAGGACAAGCCTTGATTGCGATGTTGGTAGCACAAGAAATAAACGAAAACAAACACCCCATCTTTGGTTGTTATGTTATCGGTAGAATTTGGTATTTTATGGTATTAGATGGAAAAAAGTATATCATTAGCAATGACTATTCTTGTGCTGATGACGATATTTTTGATATATTCCGCATTTTGAAAAGCCTAAATAACCAAATTGACCAGCTTATAAAGTAGTTTTTACGACAAAATAACAACAGATATACAGAAATGAAATTAGATGCCAAAATTCCCGAAGGTGCGATTTCGGACAAATGGACAAAATATCGTTCGACCGTGCCTCTCGTCAATCCAGCTAACAAGCGTAGCTTGGAGATTATCGTCGTTGGTACAGGTCTGGCGGGAGCCTCGGCGGCCGCTACATTAGCCGAAATGGGCTACAAAGTAAAAGCATTTTGTTTCCAAGATTCGCCTCGTCGAGCTCACTCGATTGCGGCACAGGGCGGAATAAATGCAGCCAAAAACTATCAAAACGATGGCGATTCGGTTTATCGGCTGTTTTATGATACCATCAAAGGTGGCGATTACCGTTCAAGAGAAGCCAACGTTCATCGTTTGGCCGAAGTTTCGGGAAGCATCATCGACCAATGCGTAGCTCAAGGCGTGCCTTTTGCCCGTGAATATGGTGGATTGCTTTCAAATCGTTCGTTTGGTGGCACGCAAGTACAACGTACTTTTTATGCCGCAGGACAAACGGGACAGCAACTATTACTCGGAGCGTATTCGGGCTTGGAGCGTCAAGTTGGTATCGGTAACGTAACGATGTACACCCGCCACGAAATGCTCGATGTCGTTACGATTGAAGGCAAAGCCCGTGGAATTATTGCCAAAAATTTAGTTACAGGCGAACTCGAACGCCACTTCGGACACGCAGTTTTGCTCTGCACGGGTGGCTACGGAAACGTTTTTTACCTTTCTACCAACGCAATGGGTAGCAACGTTACGGCCGCATGGAAAGCCCATAAAAAAGGAGCAAACTTTGCCAATCCGTGTTATACGCAAATTCACCCGACCTGTATTCCAGTATCGGGAGACCACCAGTCGAAACTTACTTTGATGTCGGAGTCGTTGCGTAACGATGGTAGAATTTGGGTGCCGAAAAAGCAAAACGATACCCGTCTTGGCAATGACATTCCAGAAGACGAGCGAGATTATTACTTGGAGCGTCGTTATCCTGCCTTCGGAAATCTGGTGCCTCGTGATATTGCCTCACGTGCCGCCAAGGAGCGTTGCGATGCGGGTTATGGCGTAGGCACTTCAAAAATGGCAGTTTACCTTGATTATGCTTACGCTATTGAGCGTTATGGCAAAATCGAAGCTAACAAAAACAATATGCACAACGCCTCGAAAGAGGAAATAAGTACGATGGGTAAGGCCGTTGTCAAGGAAAAATACGGTAACTTGTTTGATATGTACAAGCAAATCACGGGCGAAGACCCTTATGAGTTGCCGATGCGTATCTATCCTGCCGTACACTACACAATGGGCGGTCTTTGGGTGGACTACAACTTGATGACAAACGTATCAGGACTCTACGCTTTGGGTGAAGCCAACTTCTCTGATCACGGTGCAAATCGCCTCGGGGCAAGTGCCTTGATGCAGGGTTTGGCCGATGGATATTTTGTTATTCCTTACACAATCGGTTCGTACCTTTCGAGTGAAATTAGCACAAAAGCTATTCCGACCGATCACCCAGCTTTTGTTGAAGCCGAGCAAGCCGTGAAGGAAAGAATCAATAAGTTAGTAAATATCAAGGGTAAGCAAACCCCAGAATCATTCCACAAACGTTTGGGTAAAATCATGTGGGAACACTGCGGAATGGCTCGCAATGAGGCAGGTCTGAAAGGTGCAATCGCCGAAATACAAGCATTAAAGAAAGAATTTTGGTCAGATGTTAGAATTTTGGGAGATATTGATGAGTTTAATCCCGAACTCGACAAAGCAGGTCGTGTAGCTGATTTTATAGAATTAGGCGAGTTAATGTGCGTCGATGCCCTAAATAGAGATGAATCTTGCGGCGGACACTTCCGAGAAGAATTCCAAACTGCCGACGGCGAAGCCCTCCGTGACGATGAAAATTTCATGTACGTAGCCGCTTGGGAATACCAAGGCGAAAGCAAATGGAGTCTGAATGCTGAACCATTAGTTTATGACAATATCAAAATTGCTCAACGTAGTTATAAGTAAAAAATAATTTGTCAATTTGGAGATTTGCTAATTTGAAAATGTAAAAAATGAGAGGAGATAAAGATAATTTAATTGTAAACAAGACGTTACAATTTTCTCTTCAAGTAATTACATTTTGTGAATTGCTTGACGACATGAGAAAATATGTTGTTTCAAAACAACTTCTTCGTTCAGGTACTTCGATAGGTGCAAATGTTTGGGAAGCTCAAAATGCTTAAAGTAAGGCAGACTTTATTCATAAAATGAAAATTGCCGCAAAAGAAGCAGATGAATCTGAATATTGGCTAACAATATGCCAGCTTTCACCAAATTATCCAAATTGTGTAGAATTAATAGATGAGTTAAAGCAGATAGTTAGAATTTTATCGAAAATAATAGGAAGTTCGAAAAGTTAATTTGAAAATATTAGTATTTATCAGCATTAAAAACATTGAATAATAGTTTTGAATAGATAAGCACATTTCCAAATTGACAAATCTCCAAATTGACAAATTTTATATTATGGAAGGAAATATGAATCTCACACTAAAAGTGTGGCGACAAAAAAATAAAAAAGTAAATGGCAAACTCGAAACTTACAAAGTAGCGGGTATTTCAGAAGATATGTCGTTTCTTGAAATGTTTGATGTACTCAACGAACGCCTCGTTTCGGAAGGTACTGAGCCAATCGCATTCGATCACGATTGCCGTGAAGGCATCTGCGGAATGTGCAGTATGTACATCAATGGCCGTCCACACGGGCCGCTACAAGGCGTAACTACCTGCCAGCTCCACATGCGTAGCTTCAAAGACGGCGATACAATTGTGGTAGAACCGTGGAGAGCATCGGCCTTTCCAGTCGTAAAAGATTTGGTTGTTGATAGAAGTGCCTTCGACCGTATCATTGCATCGGGTGGCTTCGTATCGGTCAATACAGGTAATGCCCAAGATGGAAATTCACTACCAATTCCGAAAGATGATGCCGACCGTGCTTTTATGGCCGCTGCTTGCATCGGTTGCGGTGCGTGTGTATCAGCTTGTAAAAATGCCTCGGCAATGTTGTTTGTTTCGGCAAAAGTTTCACAATTATCACTATTGCCACAAGGTCAGCCTGAGCGTCAAGACCGTGCAATGAAAATGGTTGCCCAGATGGACGCAGAAGGTTTTGGTTCATGCACAAACACAGGTGCTTGCGAGGCCGAATGTCCGAAAGGAATTTCTCTCGAAAACATCGCTCGCCTCAACCGTGAGTATCTTGGAGCGAGTTTGGGTTCGACGAACTAAAAATAAATCCTAATTCTACTTTGGCACTTTCAATATTTAGCAATGGTATTGGGTGATATTTGTAGAAAATAAAAATTGTTATTCAAATAAAGGTGCATCGCAACGTAACAAACCTATCGAATGTAACGGTGTGATGCACCTTTTGACACTATTTATTACCTCTACTACAAATATTATAGTGCTACGCACTTAATTTTTAAAGTGCCAAAGTAGAACTAAGCACATAAAAATTCTTGCAAATACGCAAGAAACCACCACTACTTACTAAATATCTGCCCGAAAATTTGTAAGCCTCCCAAAATCTTTGCATCATTGTAGCGTAATCGAGTGCCTAATCACAAATTTAGAATCCACCACCGTTGCTGTGTATATACGTAGCAACCCTAAATTTTTATGTGATTTATGCAACAAACACCCAACGCCCCACTAAGCTGCCAAGAGCGGAAAGTACTCCAACTCATGGCTGACGGACACAAAAACCAAGCCATTGCCGAAACGATGTGCCTAAGCCCGCACACCGTAAAAAACCACAAGACCAATGCTTGCCAAAAGCTCAACCTCGCCAGCACTGCTGACTTACTATGTTACGCCATCAGAAATGCAACAACATTGCAAAATGGGGGGGGGTAAATTGGGCATAGGAACAATTCCTATTTTTGGGTTTTGGTCTAAAAATAGGAAATTTTCCTATTGTTTATGCAATTCCTTCTGCTGAACTTTGACTCGCCAAGATGGTCTTGGTAATTAAACTTTTAGAAATCATGAAGAAATTAGCAATTATTTTTGGCTTGTTGGTAGGAATAAACCAAACAGGTTCAAGTGCTTGTTCGTCTGGTGGACCAGGTGCCCTTTCCTGCACAACCACAGTGACAGTAGGGCCAGTAACAGTATCGCATAGTGTTTCATGCGGCTCAGGAACTTATGCTTGTTGCACTGCTATTGGTGCTCATTGCAAGCCAGTTGAAGGTGGTGGTGGAAATAGTCAATGATTAGATAAAGTAGAGTTATCAAGAAAAATAACTCTACTTTATTTTAAATACAAAACCATTCTAAATTGTAGAATCATGAAGAGAATATCCTTTTTAATTATTATAATTTTCGTTGTCGTTGCGTGTAATACACAGGATAATTTGGCTGATAATACTATTGTAGTTGATAACTCAAAAGATATAAAAAATAATAATTTTAATGATTTTTTTATTGATTTGAGGATTTTAGAACTCGAATCAAGCGATGAATCTCGTTTATCAAATTCAAAAAAGGTGATTTTAGGTAATGACAGTACTCTCGTTATCTTAGATAGAAGCATTCAAAAAGCAGTACGTATTTTTGATTCAAAAGGGAAGTATAGAAATAGTATCACTTCTGATAATATTTCGGAACTTTTACACTACAAAGCTGAAATCGTAGATATTGATGTGAAAGATAATTTAATCTATTTACTACCAAAGAACTACAAAGGTATATTAGTTTATGATATAAATTGTAAATACGTTAGGACTGTTAATCTTCAATTTATTGCCAATAGAATAAAAGTGACAAGAAAGAATAATTTCATAGTTTACAAAACTTTTGACGCATCTAATTTTGAAGATAACAACTTTTTCAATAACCTAATGCTTATTGACAGTACTGGAAAAATAATAGATAAAAAGAAGCCATTTAAAATTATCGCAGGAGAACGTGTCTTTTTTGATGTTGAAGAACCTCTCAGTAGTCGTGGAGATGATGTACTATATTCAGAGTGTTTAAGTGATTCTGTCATGGTTTTTGATGAAAATATAAAGAATAAAGATGTTTTACTCATAAATTATTCAATAAAAAGCATAGATAAGCGAGAGTTTAAAAATTTGAAAGATATTCAAACTATCTTCTCAAACTCAACAAATAAAAAGCCAACAGGTATTTGCTATTTCCAAGATAATAATAACATGACATCATTTATTTTCCTACAAAATGCTCGCTCCTGTTACTTTTTAAAGAATAAATTAAACCAAAAATCAGTAGTAGCTTCGTACTTTACTGTTGGCAAAAACGATGGTTACCTGCCAATACCGATTTATTCAAATGAAAATACCATCATGGGAGTTATAGATGAAAGCTCATTGGCTGGAATTCCATTTGATAAAGCAACCCAAGAAAAATATAAAGACATTTTTAATAGTATTATTTTTGAAGGAAAATCGTACATTTATTTCGCAAAACTAAAAGATAAATAACCATGAGGGTGTTAATCAATCATCTAATTTTTTTAATATTCTGTACTTCAAGCTTCGGTTCATTTGCACAAGAAGACAAAGTTATTGAATCAACAGATTTTACTATTAAAATATCTCCTACCAAATCTTTGACTTATCAAGGAACATCAACGGGCGATAATATGATAGAAACCAAAGGGTATGGCATTAAAGAGATGATGAATTTATTAATGCAACCCAATAAGATTATATATACAAAACCCATTGATATAAAAAGGTACGACATTTTAATCACCTCAGAGAAAAGAAATATATCAGAAATCAAAGAAAGAGTTTTACAAACCTTGTGTGAGGCCTTTAAGCTAAAAGTCAAAACAAGCGAAATCAGTGTCGATGCTTATGAACTAATTACGGTTGATGTTGAAAAGTTGGTAGAACAAAGTAAAAAGGTGTCATTACCCGATGGTACTTTGTTTCAGAAAAATAATAATTCACTGTTAGTCGGTAGTTCAACTATACTAAATTTGGCAAATATTCTCAGTAAAGAAAGTACGAAAATTTACAGATTTACAGGTTACATAGAAAAAAAATATAATTTCATTATAAATATCAATGACATTGAAAAGTCTTTAGAGAATTGTGGTATTGTAATAAAGAAGGTAAAACAAAAAACAAAGATTTATAATGCTATTTGAATCAAAAAGCGTTTTTTTTCATTTGGTCGTTTTTATCACGTCACTTTCATGCTCAAAACCCAAAGAAAACACCACCCAAACCAAGCCCACCACCACCGAAACCACCCAAATAAGCACCACCGCCACCAAACAGCAAGCGTTTTCGCTGCAACTGCAAGCCAACGGCACCATCAAAGCCCAACAACAAACCCAGCTATATTTCAAGGCATCGGGCGAGATTGAGCGTATTACCGTCAGTAATACAAATGCCGTGCAGGCGGGGCAAATCATTGCCCAATTAGACAATCGGCAGGCGAGCGTGGCTATCTTGCAAGCCCAAGACCTTGTAAAAAAAGCGGGTTTTGCCCTCAACAAACTCCTCATTGAGTACGGCGGCAAAGACCTCGATACGCTCAGTGTTCGCCCTCGGTTTTTGGAGAGTGTCAAAATCCAAAGTGGCTACTACGAAGCCCAAACCGCCCTACAAGCTGCCAAAGTGCAGTACGACAATACTTTTCTGAAAGCTCCCTACGCTGGCATCGTTGCCAATCTCAAAACCAAAGCCCATAATCAAGCCAGCCTTAGTGAGCCGTTCTGCACTATTTTGAGCAATAGCAGCATCGCTGCCGAGGCGTTTGTGTTAGAGTCCGAGCTTTCGGTGGTGCAAGTGGGGCAGTCGGCAAAGGTGCTGCCGCTGGCTTTTGCCGATAAAACCTATATCGGTAGCGTCTATGAAATAAACCCGCAGGTCAATCAGCAAGGTTTGGTGGCTATCAAGGTGCGGGTGCAGAATCCCGACAGGTTGCTGTTAGATGGCATGAACTGCCGCATTGTTATTGAGAAGGTTTTGCCTAATCAGTTGGTTATTCCCAAATCTGCGGTCGTTGAGCGTTCGGGGCGAAAAGTGGTATTTGTTTACGAAAACGGTCTTGCCAAGTGGCACTACGTAACGGTATCGCACGAAAACGAAAACGAAGTGAGTATTTCGGAAGGTTTGAAATCAGGTGAGTTAGTAATAACGGAGGGCAATCTGAATTTGGGGCATGATGCGAAGGTTAGCCCGAAAAAATAAAAGTAAACTATAATTATGAAAAAAATTATGTCATTGGTTCATACTTCAAAGTCCCCTTTCCTTTTTTGGAGAGGGGATTTAGGGGCGGTCGGCCGCTGCCGTGAGGTAGTTTTTAGAAAAGACGTTCATTATTAACCTTGACAAAAAATAGCCTAATTTTCAACAAAACCAAAATTAATACCGTAAATTTGGAATATAATTCCCAAAATACGGTATTAATATGATAAATAGGCTTTTAAACAAGCAAATTTTTGAGCGATTAAGTTATTTTCCTGCATTGGCATTGGTTGGTCCACGGCAAGTAGGCAAAACAACACTGGCAAAGCAAGTGGCGTTTGCTATGGAGAAAGAAGTCGAATATATCGACATTGAGTTTCCCGAAGATGCCCTCAAACTAAGCGATGCGGCACTGTACCTCAAAAGGCTCGAAGACAAAATAGTTATCATTGACGAAGTGCAGCGTATGCCCGAATTATTTCCGATTTTACGCTCGCTGATTGACCAAAATAACCAAGCAGGACGCTTCATATTGCTGGGTTCGGCATCGCCCGATATTCTCAAAAATAGCTCCGAAACCTTAGCAGGACGCATTTCATACCTCGAATTGATGCCTTTTAATTTATCAGAAGTAGGCAATGAATACGAAAAACATTGGCTAAGAGGGGGTTTCCCAAAGGCATATTTGGCTCCCAGCGAAAGCTTATGGGAAATATGGTTTGAAGATTTTAGGCGTACTTACGTTGAGCGAGATTTGCCCCTGTTGGGAATGCCCGCCAATCCGATAGAAATTCAGCGATTATTACTGATGCTCACGAGCGTACATGGGGGCTTGCTGAACTATAATATGCTTGCCAATTCGTTGGGTTTGAGCAATAAAACTGTTACCCGTTACATTGATTTTCTTGAAAATGCTTTTCTGATTAGGCGTATTCAACCGTATTATACTAATATCGGTAAACGCCTCACCAAAAGCCCAAAACTATATATTCGGGACTCAGGTTTTTTGCATTATTTGCTTGGACTAAGCAAAATTGAAGAGGTTTTTGGGAATCAAATAGCGGGAAATTCTTGGGAGGGATACGTCATTCAAGAAATCCTTAATTATTTGCCCGTAAATACCCAAACCTATTTTTATAGAACCCACGACGGAGCCGAACTTGATTTGGTTATTCAGAAAGGTAATACCATAAAATTGACGGTGGAAATAAAATTGTCTAATACGCCAAAGCTCATGCGGGGTACAAGCATTGCCCTGCAAGACCTCAACAATCCGCCGCTTTTGGTCGTTACACCCTCAGCCCAAGATTACGAAATAAGGTCAAACCAATTTGTGTGTTCGGTTGGCACTTTGCCCCAAAATCTATCAAAATTACTATGAAATAGATGATTCGCTTCCTCATCCGCCGCCCCATTGCCGTTATCGTCAGCACGCTTTCTTTGGTGATTTTAGGTGTTATTACTTTTCGGCAAATACCCGTTTCGCTGCTGCCCGATATTGCCGTACCCGAAATCACGGTACAGGTCAGCTATCCTGCCGCTTCTGCCCGTGAACTCAATCAGACCATTACTAAACCGATACTCAACCAACTTCAACAGGTCAATCACTTAGCCGACATCGAAGCCGAAAGTCGAGATGGCTTTGCAGTACTGAAACTTCACTTCGATTTTGGCACCAATATCAACCTTGCCTACATCGAAGCCAACGAAAAAATTGATGCCATCGTGGGCAGCCTACCCCGAGATATGCAACGCCCCCAAGTAATCAAAGCAGGGGCAGCCGATATTCCAGTTTTCAACCTAAATGTGTGGAACTCCCAGAGTGGACGCTCCCCCTCTCCTTTTTTGGAGAGGGGGCAGGGGGCGGCCGACGCTTCGGGTAAGGTAACTCCCCTCTCCACTTGGAGAGGGGTTGGGGGTGAGGTTCTGCGGGAAGAAAACGTTCTCGACCTCTCCGACTTCTGCGAAAACGTCCTCAAACGTCGCCTCGAACAAACAAAAGAGGTAGCTTTGGTTGATATTACGGGCTTGTCAAAATCGGAAGTTGCCGTAGTGCCGAACCAGGCCGTGATGCAATCATTGGGCATCAATGAACAAGAATTAATGACTATTTTGCAAGAAAATAACCTTGATTTGGGCAATTTTGTGGTGCGTGACGGGCAATACCAATACAATATTCGGTTTTCGTCGGTACTAAAAACTACGCAAGATATTGAAAATATTTACTTCAAAAAGGGCGAACGGGTGCTGCAACTCCGAGATATTGCGAGTGTCAGTATCAAAGAACAAAAGCTGAAAGGATTTTATACTTTCAACGGACATCGGGCGGTGTGCTTATCAATCATCAAGCAGTCGGACACGCAGTTGCTCGATTTGCAGGAAGAACTAAACCGTGAAATTGAGCAGTACAAAACCGACTATCCGCAGCTATCATTTGCCATCAGCCAAGACCAAACGGAGCTTTTGAATTTGTCAATCAATAACCTTATTAGCAATATTATTTTTGGCGGATTGTGTACGTTTGTCATGATTTTTTTCTTTATGAGCGACCGCAAAACGCCCATTATCGTTGGCTTGGTTATTCCTATTTCGTTGATTATTACCTTTTTATGTTTTTATTTACTCAATATTTCTATCAATATTGTATCGTTGGCGGGTTTGGTGCTGGGTATTGGCGAAATCATTGATAGTGCCATTATCGTCATCGAAAACATCGAACAACACCGAGAAGACGGCAGCGACTTGGAGACCGCCTGTGTTGATGGTACACAAGAGGTTATCGTTCCGCTTTTTACTTCGATACTCACCAACTCGGCAGTTTTCTTGCCATTAATATTTATGAGTGGCATTGCGGGGGCGTTGTTTTTCGACCAAGCCATTGCGGTTTCGCTCTCGTTGGGCGTTTCGTTGCTGTGTTCTTATACGCTCGTGCCTGTTTTGTACAGAATTTCAGCCCCCAGCCTTAGTGGGGAGCAAAGTTTTTCATCCAAAAAAACTTTTCTTACCAAAAAAGCAGAGCAAGGCTACGATTGGCTTTTTGACAAAATTTTTCACTACAAAAAAACCTTTTTTGCGATTTTTATCTTGGTAGGTTTGCTATTCATTCCGATTTTTGGGTGGATAGAAAAACGAGGAATGCCCAATATCAGTCATACCGAATTGGAAGCAAAAATTGATTGGAACGAACCAATAACGGTGCAAGAAAACGAAAAACGAGTTAGTGATTTGATAAAATCATTCAAGACCAAAACGCTTTATCAAAGTAGCTTTATTGGGCAGCAACAATTTTTGTTGAACCGAGATTTACAGCAAAATTTTAACGAAAGTCGGGTAAGTATCAAAGTTGGTTCTGATGCAGATTTTGAACGCTTACAAGGCGAGATTCGAACATTTTTACAAGCAAAATACCCGAGTGCCGTCAGCGAAATATCAGCCACGAAAAGCATTTTTGAGCAACTTTTTAACACCACCGAAGCCCCGCTACAAGCCAAAATCACAAGTAACAAAAATGCACAAGTGCCTGATATTGAGGCGGTTAGTAGTATTTTTCAAGATTTTTCAAAAAACAATTTACCAACTAATACGCCCGCTTTACAAAACCGAATTTATGTAAAAATCCTACCCGAAAAGCTATTGCTTTATGAGGTAAACTACGAAACCGTTTATCAGAAATTAAAAACAATTTTTAATGAAAATATTGCAGGAAATCTAAAATCTGAGCAGAAATACATTCCGATTTTGATTAGTGACAATGCACAAAAGACGAGCCAAAATATCGAAAATGCAACCGTAAAAACTAAGCAAGGAAATTTTATTCCACTCAAAACTCTCATCGAAAGCTCAAATCAGCAAGATTATAAATCCTATTTTCAAGGCAAAGAAGGGGCGTTTGTCCCGTTTGATTTTGTGTCAAATAATGCAGAAGAAAACCAAGAAAAAATCAAAAAAATCATTAGTAAAAACACAGATTTGAGCGTAAATTTTTCGGGAAGTTTTTTCAAAAACCAAAGCCTTATCAAAGAATTGCTGCTCATACTTTTGGTAGCTTTGGGGCTTTTATATTTCATTTTGGCGGCACAATTTGAATCACTCACGCAGCCCTTTATCGTGATGCTGACCATCGTTTTTGGTCTTACGGGAGCGGTTTTGTTGCTTTATTTGTGCGGCAATAGCCTTAATATCATGTCGGCAATCGGTATGATAGTTTTGATTGGTATTTTGGATAATGATTCCATCTTGAAAATCGACACCATGAACCGAACAGTAAGCTCAATGAGCTTAATCGAAGCTATAAAATACTCGGGCAAAAAACGTCTAAAATCGCAGCTAATGACCTTCCTGACAACGGTTTTGGGGCTGCTACCCGTACTTTTTTCGAGTGGTTTGGGGGCTGAACTTCAACGCCCGCTGGCACTCTCGGTCATTGGCGGAATGTGCCTGGGGTTGTTTATCTCGTTGTCGTTTATTCCGCTGATTTATTGGTTTAACGGAAAAAGGAAAGCATAAATTTGTATCTTTGAACTGACACATGGTTTCACCGTGTCATTCCTTTACTACCAAACCCATGAAAAAACTCTCTAATTTCTTTTATGTACGCACAAACGGGTATCTCGTTTTGGGCTTTTTGGCATTGCAGTTTCTCTTTTCTGGATTGATTTTACCTCACTTTCAAAAGCAATTCGACCCTCAGTTGAATCGTGGCTTGATGGATTTAGACTTTGGATTTTCGCCCGAAAAAGGGTACAACATCATCGAAAGTTATGGCGAGCAGGGGCGGAAAGTATATTTCTTTGTGGAGTCGTTTGTTGATGTGCTTTATCCGATTGTTTATACGGCAGCATTTGTGTTGATGATAAGTTTCTTGTTCAAAAAGAATGGTTGGAATATTAGAAAAATAGCCATTTTAAATATCTTACCTCTTGCAGGAATGGGATTTGATATGCTCGAAAACTTCGGAATCGTGCAAATGTTGCGGGCGTTTCCTGAAAGAGTAGATTTTTGGGCAAGGGTCGCTTCCAATGCGGGTATAGTCAAATGGGCTTTTGCTGTGATGGGAATATTACTTTTTTTGGTTAGTTTGGTCGGGTGGGTGGCGAGAGCGGTGAAATCGAAATAGTCTTTAATTAAACATTAAAAAACCCTCAAATCAACACAATATCATTGGCATTGGCCACTTCAAAATTCTGCATTTTTAGGTTTTCAGAAAGCTCTGTCGAAGAAACTTTTGTGCGGGCAACGGCCAACATAATGCCTTGATTATCAACGATTTGGAATTAATTATAGTTTTTTCAAAAAAAAATGAAAATTACTTTGTAATCTTATTTTTTTTCTTCAATTTTATATAATTAATTGAAATATATGGAAATTGGCTTAAGGTTTGCTATTCTCCTTGTGAAACGCTACCTTTGCATTCCAATAGATATAAAACACTCACAAATATAACAGAAATGACAAAAAATGTAATAAATTCAAGAAAATACTTCTCTTATACAGAAGTTATCAAGAATCCGTTGTTGCCATTCTTTAATAGTGAGAAAGATACTAAGGGAGAGTTTATACCAACCAAAGATATTATTGATATTACGTTCAGTGATTATTTTAAACTATTAGATAGAATTACCAAAAACGCTATTTCCGTTTAAGGTTCTACAATTACCGATTTTTAATTTAATATGAGCAATCACTATAAAAGCTGATTGCTCATATTTTTTGTAATTCAGTTTTATATGCAAGATTTACATCATGATTTGAATTCGTCTTCCAATGAAAAAGGTGAAGAACGAATATTGTTTTTGAAGACAGTATTTCTTGCATTTCAGGAAAAACACAAACAAGAAAAAAATATTGATATTGAGTTTTATGCAACTATTGATGCCGTAGTAGCAGAAGTGAATACTTATTATTGGGAATTTATAACCTTTATTAAGGATGATAAATACGTGGTAAATAAAGACAACCGTGACGAAACTCCTAAATTAAATATTTATAAAATCATTTCAGCTACCGAATTATCAATTATAAAACTCCAACCCATCAGAGGAACTCGTGAAATAAATGCCGCACTTGCATTTGCAACTGCAATGAGTTTTTACAGGACATGGTTTCAGAGAGATTTGAAAAACACCTCACTTGCAGACTCAAAACTTGGAGATATTTGGGTGAAATTCCTTGAAGACCGCCAAATTTGGCTAACAAATGTAGATACTTCTTATGGCTTTCCATTTTTTTTAAATAGTCAAGTATGGATGCTTATTGATTTACTGACCAGAAATAATATTCCACAAGATTAATCTTTAAACCTAATGGAACTAAAAGATATACTGCTTGATAAAAAATATAAATTACCTCACTCCTACGATTCTAACAGTAATTTTAGAAAATATATTTTGACAAAGCTTGACTCATTCAAAGATGATATACAAGCGTGGTATGATGAGCAAGATGTTACACAAAAGAAAAACTATGAAAGGCGTATTACGAAGTTAAGTGAGATTATAGTTGGCTTGCAAAATGCCATCAATGAATACTACAATGGGTTTCCGCATAAATCCTATGAAACTTATAAAGAGATTTTAAATGAATTGGCACTATTATCTATTATTCCTCAAACAAATATCAATAGAGATATTCCACTTTTTAGGGTCAGGGTGGGTAAAAAAGAAGAAATTCAAGAGCGAAAAAATATATTTCATGTTCCATTTGATAAGAGAACAAAAATCTCCGTTCAAAGATATAGCATTGCAGGATTTCCTTCTTTATATTTGGGAAACTCAATCTACACCGCATGGGAGGAACTGGGGAGGCCGTCCTTAGATGAAATGTTCTTTGCGAAATTCCAAATCAGATTTGACTCACCTTTTTTGAATTTAAGTACTGAGTTTTTTTATAAAGATATTGAAACCATACAAGATGAATCACTTTTAGACAAAGTACTATTATTCCCTATCTTTTTTGTAAATTCTATTGGTGTAAACAATCGACAAGACCCTTTTAAGCCAGAGTACATATTTCCTCAATTTACTCTGCGGTGGTGTAGAGAACAAGATAAATTTACGGGTATTATTTATCGTTCAACGAGAATACATCATAAATCAAAAGGAGTTTTCTATAATGTTGTGATGCCCGTAATATTTTCGTGCGAAAATGATAAAGATGAACCATTATATTGCTCAGATTTAGCAAAATTAATGTACCTCACAAAGCCTGTTAATATTACAAATATACAGGATGTTAGTCCTGTAGGTGCATTTGAAATAGATGAAATATATTCAAAAGAATTAGCTGATAACATAAAATTCAATATTAGCACTTTTGCAAAAGCGGAAACTTTTTTATTGACAGAAACACTTGACACATTAGAAACGTAGCCATGTTCTTCTAAATCAACACAATATCATTGGCATTGGCCACTTCAAAATTCTGCATTTTTAGGTTTTCAGAAAGCTCAGTCGAAGAAACTTTTGTGCGGGCAACGGCCAACATAATGCCTTGATTATCAACGATTTCGACAACTTCACCAACTTCAAAATCACCTTTTAGTTTCTTGATACCGACCGCCAAAAGGCTGCTGCGTTTTTGGAGTGCTTTGGCCGCACCCGCATCAATCTGTAAAGTTCCGACGGTTAGGCTGCCGCTTGCCAGCCATTTTTTTCTTGACGAAAGCGTTACTTCCTGTGCCGAAAACGCACTTCCTGCTTCACCACGAATCGCTTTTAAGATTCCGTCAGTTGCCTTCATGCCAAAAATAATAACCTTGATTCCCATACGAGTAGCCAATTTCGTGAAGGTCAGTTTCGATGCCATTCCGCCCGAACCCAACGCCGATTTTGAATTATCAGCTAAGCTAAGTATTTGATTATCAATGTTTTGTATGCTCCGAATGATATTTTTGTCTTTATCCAAAAGTCCGCCAACGGAGGTGCAAATCATCAACGTTTCTGCTCCAAAACCTGTGGCAATGAGTGTGGCGAGTTCGTCATTGTCCGAAAATTTTAGCTCTCGATTGCTCACAACGTCGTTCTCATTGGCAATCGGAATGATGCCATTTCGCCACAATTCTTGGTAAGTTTCTTTGAGTTGTAGAAACTGTTCCCGATTGCCAAAATGTTGGCGTTCGCACAAACTTTGGGCAATTTGAATGTTATATTCTGAAAAATATTTTGCGTAAATATTCAACAAAAGGGGATTCCCGATGGCGGCAGCCGCTTTACGTTCAGCAATTTCTCCCGAATAGTTTTTAATAAAATGCTTGCCCGCACCCACCGCCCCCGACGATACCATAACTATCTGATAGTCAGGGTGTAGGGTGGCCACCTGCCGTGCAATTTCGGCAATAATTGTTTCGTCAGGCTCGCCATTTTGTTCTGTAATGGAAGCTGTGCCGAATTTTAGAACTAAGATTGGTTTTTGGTTCATAAAAAACATTTAGTAATTTCTAAACCCGTCTATTTCAATTTCTCTAATTCGGCTTTCACAAAATCCATCAACTCGGCAATGTATTCCTTCGAGAAATCAAATTTTACGCTGGCTGCTTCGTAAATCTTCCCTATTGTTGTGGTGTAGCCTAATTTCAAGGCGTTCATGTAGCCGTCAAGTCCTTTTTGTGCATCTTGTTTGTAGTTTCGCCAGACGCTAATCGCTCCTAATTGTGCCATTCCGTACTCAATATAATAAAAAGGCACTTCGTAAATGTGCAGTTGTCGCTGCCAAGTAGATTGCTTAAATCGCTCGAAACCGTTCCAATTTGTGACCGAATCTGAAAATTGCCCTACCGTCTGTACCCAATGGGTCTGACGTTCAGCAATCGTATGCGTGGGGTTTTCATAAATCCAATGTTGAAATTTATCGATGGTGGCAATCCACGGCAAAACCTCCAAAATATCTTCCAGATGCTCGATTTTGGCACGTTTCAGGTCGTTTTCATTCTCAAAAAACACGCCCCAGTGTTCCATCGAAATCAATTCCATCGACATCGAAGCCAACTCGGCCACCTCCGAGGTTGGGTTTCGGAAAGCATTAATCGGCAAATCCCGCACCGCAAAAGAGTGAATGGCGTGTCCGCCTTCGTGTACCATCGTGACCACATCTCGCAAACTCGAAGTGGCATTCATGAATATAAACGGCACGCCGATTTCCTCCAAAGGATAATTGTATCCGCCTGGGGCTTTACCCTTGCGAGATTCGACATCAAAATGCCCCATGCGTCGCATAATACGAATGTAATCGGCCAGTTTTGGGTCGATTCTTTGGAAACATTCAACCGTTTTATCAAGCAAATCTTCTCCGCTATCAAATGGCTTCAAGGCGGGCTTTCCATCGGGATCAACTTTCAAATCCCACGGACGTAAGTCACTGATAGACAGTTTTTTAAGTCGCTCTTTGGCCATGGTATCGACCAGAGGCACTACGGTTTCGGCCACGGCTTCGTGAAAATCAAAGCAGTCTTGGGGTGTATAATCGAAACGCCCCATGGCGGCAAACATATAGTCACGGAAGTTTGAGAAACCCGCATTGATAGCTACTTGATTTCGTAAATCTCGCAGTTCGTTAAACAAAACGTCCAGCTTTTGATGGTCTTGGTAGCGGCGTTCCGAGATTTTTGTCCAAGCCTCTTCACGCACGGCACGGTCGGGCGATTGTAGCAAATCTCCTGCCTTTGGCAATGTCAATTCTTCGCCGTTGATGGTTACGGTCATTGCGGCTGTAAGTGCTTGATAATCAGTTTGTTTTGTCTGAATTTGGGTTTCGATTGAAATGTTTTCTTCCCTAAAAATCTCGACCGATTTTTTCATTCCCCGCACCAAAATTGTAAAACCGCTATCGGTCAGTTCGTCTAAAAAAGGATTGCTAAGAGCTTTTTTGTTGAGTTGATCATCATAAACTGAAAGTTCGGGCTGAATCTGCTCCACAAAAAACTGGTAATTTTTTTGGTTTTCTTCGCTGACCGTATCGCAGGTCATTTTGATATACCGCCAAGCCATATTTTCGGATAAATACGATTCCAATTCGCTGCGGTCAATAAACCATTGACGCAAATCTTGGGCATTATCAAGCGTACGGTTCGATAGGTTTTCGTACAAAGGCTGTACGTTTTGCCACGAATTGAGGGCGAAGTTTTCACCAATAAATGTGCGTGGTTTCCGCTGGGGAGTGGGTGGTTGTTGCATAATAATATCTCTAAATTGATAAGTATATTAAGGAATTGAAAATGAACTTGCTCATTTCGATATTCCTAAACCAATATTTTTTTAATTTCACCGTTAAATAATTCAGTATAAAACTCAACGCAACGATTCATGCCCAAAACTTTCCTTCTTTGCTTTCTTTTGGTTTGTGCGAGAGGCTACGGGCAAACTTTCACACCTCCCGAGATTCAAGCCGATTTAGCTTTTCTGCGAGAACGCATCGAAGAAATTCATCCCAATCCGTATAAGTTCATCTCCCAAAATCGTTTTCAGCAAATCTATGATTCGCTCAGTCGGGTCGAAAAATCGCTGACCGTCAAACAAACTTTCACGCATTATCTGAACCTCACCCGTGCGATTCAGTGTGGACATACTTCGATTTTGGTTGATGAACGTCTGATTCGCCCAAACAATACCAATCCGAAGTTTCTGCCGATGGATATTGTTATTTTTGGTGAGAAAGTTTATGTTTCTCGAAATTTATCAGAGAGTAATTTATTCGTAAAAGGCACCGAAATCACCGAAATTGAAGAAATTCCGACGGCAAAGTTACTTAAAAATTTAACAAAATACGTTTTCCAAAACGGAGATGGTCGCAATGCCGACGTAGATCTGTATTACCTCCAACGCAATTTTAGGCGATTGCTTTATTTGTTTCTTGGCGAGCAAGATGAGCTAAGTTTTTCGATAAAGGATTTGAACGGTGTAACCAAAAATGTGCGGGTAAAAACCCAGCCGCTTGCGTACTTACGGGAGATGGAAGCCGAGCGAAACCCGATACGAAATACTGATTTTTATAAGAATATTTATTTGAGTGAAAACACCACCAAAACCGCCGTTCTCCGCATCAGAAGTTTTGACGGTAATGAGTTTGAAAATGGTAATTTTCGGAGCGAAATTTTGAATATTTTCCAAAAAATTGCCGAAAAACAATCAAAAAACCTCATCATTGATGTCCGAAACAATGCGGGTGGTGGGCTTGATTATGCCGACGAATTACTCAAATACCTTATACAAAAGCCCTATCAGAGTTATCAAATCAACAGCAATCGAGTTGTCAGCGACAAGAAAAAAAACCACGCAATTAGTCGTTTTTATGAGCCTGCAAGTGATTTTCAGTTTACAGGAAATGTTTTTGTTTTGGTCAATGAAGGCACATTCTCTACGGCCGTGTATTTGGCGGCTCACCTCAAAAACCAAGCAAACGTCACCCTCATCGGCACAACCTGTGGCGGAGCGGCCGATGGCTCTTCGGCGGGTGGTTTTTCGTCGTTTGTGCTGCCCAATACAAAATTCACGGTAAATCTGCCTCTTTTAAAGATTAGCTACAATGCCACCGATGCTAATCGGCTAAACCCCAACCACGCAATAAAACAATCATATACTGATTTTCTAAGAGGCGATGACAGTATCTTTAATCACGCTAAGGCACTGATAGACAGGTGATTAACTAACACTGGCAGGGCTTTTTGAACCCTGATAGCGTTTTGAAAGTTTACCTTTCTAATGAAATTCTAATTAGGATTAGCCGCTCAAAATGGCAAATTTTGTGCGAAAAACACAAAACTACAAGATTTACATCAAAATCTAACGATATTTGATAGCGTTTTCCACAAAACCATAAAACCTGAGCCGTATGAATGAAACAGTACTGAGGAAAATTTTAGATAAATTAGCCGCACATTTTGAGTTTGGTTACTACTCAAATCCTATCAAAGGAAACTTAGATACTACCGAGGAGTTTGTGGGGGAGCTACGTAGCTGTATCGAAAAAAAAGGACTTTTGTTGATAGAAAACGAAGTTTCGCCCAACCAAGTTAGGGCATTTGAGCAGAAAACTTCTACACCTTTTTTATTTTTTGATAATAGCGGCAATACCTATTTCTTCGTTCCGAGCAGAAAAGACAAAGTACAAAAAGCCTATAAAGTTATTGACAATGCTTTGGTAGAAGTGAAGAATATCTTTGAAAGTTTTGATAAAAAAGCTGAAAAAGTTCAACTCTTCACATTCTTTCCCGTTGAGGCAATTGCCGAGGAGAACAACGCAAGCATCGAAAAATTATCCCCTTTCAAGCGGCTTATCAATATGCTCCGCATCGAACGCCGAGATATTATATCAATTTACGTCTATGCTCTCCTCATCGGTACTATCAGCTTGGCTTTGCCGCTCGGTATTCAGGCAATTATCGGGTTTGTGCAAGGAGGCGTTTATTTTAGCTCGATTTATATTCTTATTGGTTTGGTGATTGTGGCCCTCTCTATTTCGGGCGTAATGCAGGTCATGCAGCTCACGATTGTGGAGTATTTGCAAGAGCGGCTTTTTGTGAAGTCGGCTTTTGAATACACCTATCGCATCACAAATATCAAAACCGAAGCCCTTCGCAATTACTATCCGCCCGAGTTGATGAACCGTTTTTTTGACATAATTACCGTCCAAAAAACCCTCCCCAAGATACTAATTGATGTCACGGCGGCCGTTATCCAAATCATTTTTGGACTTTTACTACTATCAGCCTATCACCCGCTTTTCATTGGCTTTGCCTTGCTAACGGTGCTACTCGTATTTTTGATTATCCGAATTTATGGCAAAAGGTTACTTGATTCCAACATCATAAAGTCAAAATATAAGTTCAAAATAGCGTACTGGCTGCAAGATATGGCTCGTATGGTGTCGGTTTTCAAGGTATCAGGCGGGCGGAATTTTCCACTCCAAAAAATGGAATATTTGTCGGGAAACTACCTCAAATACCGCAAAAAATACTTTAATTATTTGCTTATATTGTTCTATAATGCCGTTTTCTTTAAGGTTTTGGTTGTGGGCGGATTGCTGATATTGGGCACGTATTTGGTGGTGAATTTGCAAATCACGATTGGACAATTTGTGGCTTCCGAAATCGTGGTGGTATTGGTTGTTGGTTCGGTCGAGAAAATCCTGCTTTCGTTCGATTCAATTTTTGATTTACTAACGGCCGTCGATAAATTAGGTCAAATATCCGACCTTCCACTCGAAAACCATAAAGGCTCACTGCGGCATCTCGATAATAGTAAGCAGGGTATTGGCATCGAGCTAAAAGGGCTGCGGTACAAGTTTGAAGATAGCCCCGAATATGTCTTGAATAACATTGATTTGAAAATTAAGCCGTCGGAGAAAATAGCTATTTCGGGCATGAATGGCTCGGGAAAGGAAACATTCTTAAAGGTTTTGTCAGGAATTTTGGGCGAATACCAAGGCCTTATCACCTACGATGGCATTTCGATTCGGGATATTGAGCAGGAACATTTCTTTATGTATGTCAAGAAAAACCAAACCGTTGATGCGATTTTTGATGGTACAATTTTAGAAAACATCACTCTCAATAGATACGATATAACCGACCAAAGAATCAGAGAAATACTTGATGAGCTGCACCTCACCGAGAGTATCGGAAAGTTGAAAGATGGCCTACAAACCCAACTACTTTCGGGCGGACGAAAGTTTTCGGATAGCTTCAAAACCAAACTTATCTTGGCTCGCTGCTTATTGTTTCAGCCCCGCTTACTCATACTTTCTAATTGCTTTGATTCGTTTAATAAACAAGAATTAGACAACATCACCGACTTTTTATTTTCACCCGAAAACGCCACCACCGTCATCATCGAAACCAAAAAAGAGAGCATCATGCAAAAATGCGATACAGTGATATTAATGGAAAAAGGGCAAATTATTCAGCAAGGAAAACTGAGCGATTTGAAAGGAAATCCAATTTTTCAGAATTATTTATACTGAGTAAACAACTGATAATCAGTAATTTATGATTTTAAACTGAGCCAAAGAAAATGCTAAATATATCAAATAATAAATTACCCGACTCGATAAAAGAATCAAGTAATATTTACCTTCAAGATCTCCTAAGTACACCCAAAGGGGCCCATGTGCTGAAACGTTGGCTCTTAGGATTTTTCCTCCTTTTTATCATTACACTGTTTTTGCCATGGCAACAGAATATCAACGGTAAAGGCACACTCACGGCCTTGAATCCTGCCGAACGTCCGCAGAATATCCAAAATGTAATTGCGGGTAGAATAGAAAAATGGAACGTCGTTGAGGGGCAACTCGTCAAAAAAGGCGATACGCTTGTGATACTCTCGGAGTTGAAAGATGAGTATTTTGACCCGCAACTTCCGACCCGACTTGGCGAGCAACTCCAAGCCAAAAAAGAAGCTTTGGGTAGCTACAAAGCCAAAACCGATGCTCTGCAAAAACAAATTGATGCCTTGACGAGAAACTTGGAATTGAGCCTCGAAAAAGCCCGCAATAAAGTAAAGCAAAATCGCTCAAAAGTAAACGCCGATAGTGCTGATATTCAGGCCGAAATGCTGCAAGTAAAAATTGCCGAAGACCGACTTCAAAGGGGTTTGACGCAGGAAAAACAGGGTATTGTGTCGTTGAATGAAATCGAAACAAGGCGTTTGAAATTGCAGGAAACCCAAAATAAATTGATTTCGGTGCAGAATAAATTAGCAATTTCGAAGCAAGAATTGATTAATAGTCGCATCGAACTCAATGCAATTACGGCCGAATATGCCGAAAAAATAGCCAAAGCCCGTTCCGACCGAAGTTCAGCCTTGGCATCAATGTCCGATGGGCAATCCGAAATCTCAAAACTCGTCAATAAGCAAGCCAGTGTTGATATTCGCCGAAATTTGTACATCGTCAGAGCTCCACAAGAGGGTTTTGTAGTGAAAGCCCTGAAAGCAGGTATCGGCGAAACCCTCAAAGAAACCGAGTCGATTTGCACCTTGCAGCCCATCAACCCTAACTTAGCCGTTGAGCTTTACGTCAATGCCATGGACGTACCGCTGATTCAAGAAGGGCGGGTGGCTCGCTTGGAATTTGAAGGTTGGCCTGCGATTCAGTTTTCGGGCTGGCCGTCGGTTTCGGTCGGAACTTTCGCAGGAAAAGTTCGAGTAATTGACATGATTGATAGCAAAAACGGGCAATATCGTTTGCTCGTCACATCGGACGATGAAAATTGGCCGAAGCAACTTCGCATGGGTTCGGGGGTTTTTGGTTGGATAATGCTCGACGACGTGCCTGTTTGGTACGAAATCTGGCGACAACTCAATGCCTTCCCGCCGAGCCTAAAAGAAGCACCCGAAGGAGAAAAAGACAAAGAAAGTGCTGAGAAAAAATAAGTTAAAACAAATTTTGTAACCAAAAATGTCGAAGCCAATAAAACGATATATTTCTCTGAAAACAGTTTTCTCGCTGGGTTTTGTCTTGAATTTGACGGTTTTTGAGTCATTTTCACAGAAGAACGAAGTATTCAGTTTTCAAGATTTTCAAGAAATTATCCTGAAAAATCACCCCGTGGTCAAGCAAGCCAATCTTTACATTGATGATGCCAATGCCGAGTTGATGCAAGCCCGTGGGCAATTTGACCCGAAACTTTCGGTGCTTTTTGATAGAAAAGCATTCGAGGGGAAAGATTATTATAACCGCTTCGAGAGTGTACTGAAAGTACCGATTTATAGCGGAATCGAATTCAAAACAGGCTATGAACGCAATGCGGGTTCGAGGCTGTTGGGCGAAGAGTCGCCGAGTTTGTTATTTAGCGGAATCATGGTGCCACTCGGGCAGGGGTTACTAATTGATGCCCGAAGAAACACACTCCTCCAAGCCAAACTTTTAAATAATATTGCCCAGGCCGAACGGCAGAAAATTATCAATAAATTTATATTCTCGGCCGCCAAAGATTATTGGGAATGGTACCTCAGCTACCAAACCCTGCAACTCAACCGAGAGGCCTACACCATGGCCGAAGACCGATTTAAACTTTTGAGCGAACGAGCAAAAATTGGTGAAATTGCCGCCATTGACAGCGTAGAGGCCGCCATTACGCTTCAAGACCGCTTGGTGATTAGAGAGCAATCGGCCTTGGAGTTTCAGAATGGTTCGTTGGCACTCTCAAATTATCTTTGGAATAAAGCCGAGCAACCCCTCGAACTGTCGGCTAATTTTATTCCGCAAGACATCAAACCAATGGTCGTAGAACGTCAACGAGTGGAGGATATTCTGAAAAATCTCGAACAAAATCACCCCGAAATTGCCAAGATAATTTTGAAACAAAAACAGCTCGGAATCGAAGAAAAGTTTCGGCTCGAAATGCTCAAACCCCAAGTTAATCTTAATTTTAATTTGCTAAACGCCCCACTTACCCAACAAAAAGATGAGTTTGCGAATGCTTTTCTGGTAAATAACCACAAAATAGGAATTACATTCGAGATGCCGATTTTTCTGCGAAAAGAGCGAGGTAAGCTGCAATCGGTTAGGGTGAAGCAATTACAGACTAATTTTGAAAAAAACATCGTTGGGCGAGAATTAAAAATTATCGTCGAAAGTGCCTACAACGAAATAGTGAATTTGGCTCGTCAGATTGAACTGCAAGTAGTGGCCAATGCCAATCAAGTAAAACTTTTAGATGTAGAAAAGCAAAAGTTTTTGCTTGGCGAAAGTACTTTGTTTCTAATAAATACAAGAGAAGCCAAGCTCATAGAAATGAAAACCAAACTCGAAAGCCTCAAATCAAAATACGAAAAAGCGATTGCAAACTTACAGTTTTCGGGGGCAGTGCAGTTTTAAATTATGTTTCCTTTTGCTTAAAATGCAACATTTTCAAAGTCCCTCGGCAACCACTAAAACTCATCTTTGAGTTTATCATACAAACGCTCAAATTTTACGTGTAAATCTGCGTAAATTTGAGCGTTTTTTATATTTGGCAGGAAGATTTTTTCTGTTTTTTGGGCTAAAATTTGGGGTTCAATCTTCATGGCATTCATCGCAACTAAAACTGCCCCCCACGCCGAACCTTCAACGTTTTCGGAAATAACTACTCTTTTCTGGAAAATATCAGCCACGAGCTGCAACCAAAAATCGCTTTTGGCAAATCCTCCACTGGCACAAATCTCTTCAACGGGAAACTTTTCCATCAATACTTTTCCGACCGAAAAAAGGTTAAAAACAATGCCTTCCATCACTGCCCGCACGAGGTGGGCTTGCGTGTGATTGATGCTTAGTCCGAAGAAAACTCCTTTGGCATTAGCGTTCCAGACTGGTGCCCGTTCGCCCAAAATATAGGGTAAAAACAATAGGTTTTCCGCTCCTGCGGGGGTTTTTTGAGCTTTTTCTATTAATTCTTCGGTCGAAATATCGGTTTGCAGAATCTGTTCTTTCAACCATTGCATCACTACCGCACCGTTGTTGGTTGCTCCACCAACGACGTGCTGATTTGCGGAAAGCAAATAATTAAACGTCCGCATTTGTGGGTCGGTGTAATATTCATCAACGCAAATTCTGACCGCCCCGCTTGTCCCCATCGTGAAAGCTAACTTGTTTCTGCCCATTGCCCCCGTGCCGAGATTTGCCAATGGCCCGTCAGCCGCTCCTATGAAATATCTTTTTTCTTGTTGGGTTCTTGAAAAAGTCGTCGGAACGATTTTGGGTAGCTTTTTCTCATCAATTTCGACTAAATCTAAGGTTTTTTTATCCCAACATAAATCTTGGATATTCATCATACCCGTTGCAGAAGCGAGCGATTGGTCTATTTCGTAATGTCCGAAAAGTTTATGCCAGATATATTCCTTAATTCCGATAAATTTATGGGCTTTATCGAAGATTGCTGGTTCGTGTGTTTTGAACCAAAGTATTTTACACAAAAACGAAAAAGGGTGAATGGGCGTACCTGTTTCTGCATAAATTGCTTTACCCAAATCGCTGGTTTTCAAGTCATTAGCAATTTCGACGGCTCGGTTATCTGCCCAAACGATGAGATTTGTGAGGGGTTTTCCTGCTTCGTCAACTGCCATAAAACTGTGCATGGCTGAGGAAAAACTTAAAACGTCAAGCCCCACCCCACCCACACCCAAAACTAAAATTGTATGGGTTTTTAAATTTGTAAAAAAAAGGGGAATTTTCAACAAAAACAAAACGAAAAGAGAGTACCCGAAAAACACAACAC
>JANNEN010000439.1:0-31813 GCA_031378715.1 Emticicia sp. | reverse complement strand
ACGCTCGCACTACGTAATCTCGGACGGTGGCGACCAACCCAACGTTGTGCCATCGAAAGCCACGGTTTGGTATTATTTCCGTGACCGCACCTATCCACGCATCAGAAAATTGTTTGAATCGGGCATAAAAATAGCCGAAGGTGCCGCCATGATGACCGATACCAAGTTTACGTACGAGATTTTGGGCAGTGCTTGGCCTGGGCATTTTAATAAGCCAATCGCCGAAACGATGTACAATAATATCAAGCGAGTAGGCTTACCGCAGTGGTCGGAAGAAGACCAAATGTTAGCAAAAGCAAGCCAAAAAGAACTAAAATCTTCGATTACGGACGGTTTGGCAATGAAACTTGATACGATGAGAGAACCAGTTTATTCACCAAATATTGTTCGGGGGGCAGGTTCAGATGACATTGCAGATATTTCGTGGGCTTTACCAACGGTCGTGCTACGTTACCCATCGAATATGCCAGGAATGCCTGGGCATCATTGGGCAAATGCTATCACGATGGCAACGCCCATTGCTCACAAAGGCTGCACAGCAGGGGCAAAAGTAGAAGCCCTCACACTTTTGGATATGCTTTTGAAGCCCGAAATTATTGAACGAGCAAAGGAATATTACAACAAAGAGCAAACCAAAGAGATAAAATACGTGCCGCTCATCTCGAAAGACGATAAGCCAGCGATTCAGCTAAACCGAGAAATCATGGCAAAGTTTCGCCCCGAAATGAGTAAATATTACTACGACCCGACGAAGTATAAAACCTATTTGGAGCAATTAGGTATTAAATATCCGACGGTGCGTTAAGGTACTATTTTAAGATGGATAAACAAAAAAACCTTCCCAGTAGCACTGAGAAGGCTTTTTTGAGTAAAACCATTCAAACTAATCTTTATAGATTCTCAAGATTTCTTGTTTCTGTGGGGTGTTTATTTTTAGCAAATAAATACAAGTCGGATAATTTGTAAGTAAAAAATCACTTGCAAAATGGCAATCGAAATTTGAAAATTTGTATCGAAAAATCGAATGGATAAAGGCAAGAAACGTAGCGATTTGACGACGGAAGAAATCATGGAATATCTTTCGGGTAACTCCACGCCCAATACTCAATACAATGTAGAGAAAAAAATGCTCAGTGATGCGTTCGCTGCTGAAGTTACGGAAGGTTTTGGGGCTTTGAAGTTGGGTGGAATTGATGAGAAAACTACCTTAATTGAATTGAGAAAACGATTAAGCCAACGCACCCAAATCAATCAAAAAAACGCCTAAAATGATTCCGCTTTGGTAGATAATTTCGGTGGCGGCCTCGGTGCTTTTGGTGCTTTCGTTTAGTATTTATTTTTTTACATACAAGTCTGATAATAAGGATTTTACGAGTAATAAATAAACGAGAAATGCCGAAAAATACCAATAAAAATATACCTATGAGTGACAACAAAAGGCAGATTTAGCATTGAACGAGAAACCAAAATTAATGGGTAAAAGTAAGCATATTCCAATTAAAGTAATCGACCAAAAGAATAGCATATTTTATCTCAGCGATTTGATTTTTATTCAAAGTTTTTATAAGTTTGCGTACTGCAACTAATACCGTTGTGCCACTCGTCACTGCCTCTCTCAATCTGCTTCATTTACTTAGAAATCGTTTTTTCTGATTATTTCAGCCGTATTTTCTCGCCAAATGTTGTGCGTAGTATTTTGTTGATTATCAGTATTTTACGATATTTCAAGACATTAAACCCACAAATCCCATGAAATTTTTCTACTCACTGTGTTTTCTTCTATTCCTAACAGCCTGCGGTAGTGTTGATGTTGTGCCATTTTTCAACAAAAACTATACAATTATCGGAGAATCAGGCACGCCGATTACGTATGAAGTAGAAAAGAACCTTGCTTATGGCGAGAATGAACTTCAAAACTATGACATTTATTTACCACAATCGCAGCCCCAAAAAGTACCTGTAATTGTGCTACTGCACGGCGGCGGCTGGCGAGAAGGCGACAAAGGATTTATCAACCCGATTGTGAATGCTTTGAAGCAAAGAAACGTTAGATGTGCCATCGTGAATATGAACCATCGGCTCACTTCGCAGTCAGGTATTGCGTACAAAAATCAGATAGAAGATATTGATTTATTGCTTAAAAAGATACACAGCGAAGCAAAAACGCTGAATATTGTCCCAAAATTTTTCTTGATTGGCGTAAGTTCGGGCGGACACTTGGCAATGCTCTACGCTTACTCAGCCGACCGAAAAAACTTGGTAGAAGCCGTGGGCGGCATTGCCAGTCCCGTAGATTTGACAACCGAAAAAATACGCCGTGGACGAATGAATCAGGACATCATCAACCTCGTGGGCGATTCGTTCAATGCCGAAACCGAAGCTGAATACCGAAACGCCAGCCCGTTATTTTGGTTGGATAAATCATCACCGCCAACGATTGTTTTCTACGGTGGGCGTGATACCACTGTGCCGCCCGAGCAAGGCGAAGCCTTGAAATCAAAGTTGGAAAAAGTGAAAAACAAACACGAGTATTATTTTTACCCCGAACAAACCCACGAATGGAATCGATTGCCCGAAACTATCGACAAAATGTTGATTTTTGGTGAGCAGTTTCTGTGATTTTTTTACCACTGAGAAATTATCATCCAACAAAAAGTAAGTTTTAGACTACCTCTACAACTTTTTCTTGTTGGGCAATCATTTTACCAAAAGGTACGGCAACGATGCCATTTTCTGCCAAAACCACCTCTAAGGCTTCCCGCCCTGCTGGCTCAACGGCTATCAAAAGTCCACCACTGGTTTGGGGGTCAGCGAGCAAAATTCGTTGCGTGTCGGTTATCTCCGAAACCTTATGTCCGTAGCTTTCCCAGTTGGTATTGCAGCCCTTGGGAGCACAAAATGGGTAAAGATAATCGGTTGCTTCGGGCATTTTTGGCACGCTTTCGTAGCTGATTTCGGCACTTAGTTTGCTACCTTCACACATTTCGATTAAATGCCCCAAAAGTCCAAAGCCCGTTACGTCGGTCATGGCTTTTACCTCGGGCATTTTACCCAAGTCAGCCCCCACTTTATTCAACGTAACCATAAGATTAACAGCCACTTGTAGGTATTCGGGGTTTGAAATACCCATCTTTTGGGCAGTTGCTAAAAGCCCCACACCGAGTGGTTTTGTGAGGTATAATAAACACCCTTCGGTGGCGGTTGAGTTTTGTTTAAGATGCTCAATTTTTACTTTTCCCGTAACGGCCAAACCAAAAAACGGCTCTGGGCTGTCAATGCTATGCCCACCCGCCAGCGGAATATTGGCAGCGGCACAAGTGGCACGGCTTCCGTCCAAAACTCGTTGGGCAACTTCGGCAGGAATGGTATCAATCGGCCAACCCAAAATCGCAACGGCCATCATTGGCTCACCTCCCATGGCATAAATATCACTGAGGGCGTTGGTAGAGGCTATTCGCCCAAAATCGAAGGCATCATCAACGATTGGCATGAAAAAATCGGTCGTACTGATGATAGCTTCGCCATTACCCAAATCAAAAACTGCGGCATCGTCTTTGTCTTTATTGCCCACCAAAAGGCTCGAAAATATGCCTTGTGGGGTGTTTGTGTGCAAAATTTGGTCTAACACTTTGGGTGAAATCTTGCAACCGCAACCCGACCCGTGGCTGAACTGTGTGAGTTTTATATCTGACATTATCTTGATAACGATTTAGTAATTTGGTGCAAAAATACATAATATTGTAGCAAAGTTTTGATAAAATAGTTTTAAAATAGCAGTTATTCAATTTTACTCACCATTTTCAGGTTCGTTTTGGCAAAAAAACTTTCAAACTTTTTGTTATAATTTATTGAATCTCTTCCTAAACAAACTATGACCCTCTTCCTTATCCCAACAATACTCGCTCCCGACACGCAAGAAACTGTGCTACCGCCTCAAATCAGGGAGGTAGTAAGCAACCTAAATGTGTTTTTTGTGGAGGAACTCCGTACTGCACGGCGGTTTATCAGTAGCTTAAAACTCGGTAAAGTAATTGACGGCATCACGTTTTATGAATTAAACAAAGACACGCCCCACAGCGAAACGCTGGCTCAACTCAAAAATCTGACGACCGATGCGGGCATTATTAGCGAGGCAGGCTGCCCTGGGATTGCCGACCCTGGGGCGGTTGCCGTTAGTTTTGCTCACCGATTAGGGCATAAAGTTGTGCCGTTAGTTGGTCCGAGTTCGATATTAATGGCCTTGATGGCATCGGGGTTTAATGGGCAAAGTTTTACGTTTAATGGCTACCTTCCGATTGATAAACCACTGAAAATCAAGGTTTTACAGACATTGGAACAAACGGCAAAGAAGAAAAACCAAACGCAGATATTCATGGAAACGCCCTTCCGAAATAATCAATTATTGGAAGATGTGTTGCAGAATCTAAATCCCGAAACGCTGCTTTGCATTGCCTGCAACGTAACGGCCGAAGACGAATTTATCAAAACATTAACTGTAAGAGATTGGCAAAAATCAAAACCCGATTTGCATAAAAAACCGACTATTTTCTTACTTTTGTAAAACAAGTCGATTGTCAATAGACGATGGTCGATAGAAAAATTAATTGACAAGCATTCACCGATGATAGTAAAATAAGATACTTTATAGAATCTATCGACCATCGTCTGTGGACTATGGGCTAAAAATATGATAAACATACATTCTTTTGTTTTCTCGCCGATTGGCGAAAATACTTACGTGTTGTGGGACGAAACCCACGAAGCAGTCATCATTGATCCAGGTTGTTTGGCACAGTACGAAAAAGACGAATTATCCGATTTTATTCTTGATAACAGACTGGTAATCAAGCATTTACTGCAAACGCACACCCACCTCGACCACGTGTTTGGTAGTGCGTTCGTGAAGCGAAAGTATGGCGTTAAAATGCTCATGCACAAAAACGAAGTGCCGATTTTGGCCGATGTCGAAAACCGTTGTAAAGTTTGGGGCATGAAAGGCTACGAACCCGTAGAAGCCGATGGTTTTATTGAAGAAAACGATAAAATATTTTTCGGAAACTCCGAACTTGAAATCAGATTTGTGCCAGGACACGCCCCTGGACATTTAGCGTTTTTGAATCATGCTCAAAAATTTGTTATCGGTGGCGATGTGCTTTTCCGAGGAAGCGTGGGGCGAACCGATTTTCCGTTTTGTAGCCACGAGGCACTGCTCAATAGCATTGAAACGCAGTTTATGACTCTTGATGATGAATATAAAGTTTATTCGGGACACGGCGAGCCAACAACCATTGGGTACGAACGAAAAACCAATCCTTTTTTGCAATAAACCCCACCTAAATCCTCCCCGATGGGGAGGACTTTAAGAAAACCTATCACATGAAATTATTTACTATACCAAACATAATGACCCTCGGAAACCTACTATGCGGGTGCGTAGGCATTGTTTTTGTTTTTGAAGGAAACCTGCTTTGGGCTGCCTATTTGGTGTTTTTTGCGGGAGTCTTAGATTTCCTTGATGGTTTTGTGGCAAGGCTATTGAACCAACATTCCGAAATTGGTAAACAACTCGACTCGCTGGCCGATATGGTTACGTTTGGCGTTTTGCCTTCGTTTGTGTTGGCCAAATTGATTCAGCTTTCAACAACAGAAAGTGATATTCTTTCAGATTTATTGGATTTGTCAAATTCATCACATTTACCATACTTATCATATTTAGCTTTCATTTTGGCTATGTTTTCTTGTTTACGTTTAGCCAAATTTAACATTGATACTCGGCAGTCAGATTCGTTTATTGGTGTGCCAACGCCCGCTAATGCCTTTGTGGTGGCAGCTTTTCCATTAATTCTTAAATTCAATCCCGAATATAAATTCTTAATTCTTAATTCATCACTCTTAATTGCCTACACGCTGATGATGAGCTACTTGCTTGTTTCCGAAATTCCGCTATTTGCCTTGAAGTTTAAAAATTTTTCGTGGAAAGATAACAAAATCAAGTACGTTTTTCTTATTATTTCATTAGTTTTACTGGTGGCTTTGCAATTCGTTGCCATTCCGCTAATAATCTTTTTGTATATTATTTTGTCTGTAATTAGTAATTTTCAAGTAAAAAAACCTTAAAACTCATCGGTCAGACGTACCGTCAGACCTTTTACCTAATTTTATACCCTTAAACAACACGATTAAATCATTATGGAAAACCCATTTAACGAAAACAAAACCACTATCCGTCCGACATTTCTGACGGTTCTTTGTGTGCTGACTTTGATTTGGAATGCAATAAAATTTTATCAAGCAATACCAAATATTTTTACGCCCGAAAAAATCATGGCAAGTAAAGAGCAAGCCAATGATATGATGATGGATATGTTTGAAAAATACAATATTCCAGAAGCCGAAACTGACAAAATTGGCGAATTGCAAGCAAATATCTATAACGAACAAAAACTCGTCACTTCGGGTATTGCTACTTTGCTGTCGAGTATTCTGCTTATCGTTGGGGCAGTGCTGATGTGGGGCTTGCGTAAAAAAGGCTTTTGGGCCTATTTAGCGGGAAACGTAGTGGGTATCTTAGCCCCAATAATTATCTTCGGTGGACAAATCGGCTGGACTTTCGGTATTTTATCGTTCGTAGCGAGTGCGATTTTTGTGGGGCTTTACTCGGCAAATCTCAAACATCTCTCATAATTCTGTTAAGGCTTTGTTAATACCCTCAAAACCTGCCCGTTATTGGGCAGGTTTTTGTATTTTTATAAAAGATACACCCCCGCCTTTATGAAAAAACTATTACTGTTACTAATTTTTCTATTCCCCCATCGGGGGTTAGGGGGCTTTTTATATGCCCAAGGTGATTTTACTCGAATATATCACCCGATTATCAACGAAGCCGAACTCGCCATCGTTGATACGAGCTACTACGATGCCCTTGATTTTTATAAAGCGGCCTTTGCCAATGTAAAGAAACCCTTCGCAAAAGATTATTATAATGCCGCCATTTGTGCTGCAATGGTCGGAAAACTGCCCCTAACGCTCGAATATTTGGAGAAAATAGTGGAAAAAGGCTATCCTACTGACAGTTTGCGAAGAGATGTTTTTTTTCATTATGTGGCCGATACCTGCAAGCGTTGGAATGACTTTGAGCAACGAATGAGGTTAGTAAAACCCACCATCAGTTGGGCGGTTCGGGATAGCCTGAGAAGCTATTACGCCCTCGTAACGAAAGTAGCTTATACGCCACTCACGCCCGAACTAAGAAAACATTTTCGGGATAACTTTAAGTCGAAAGTAGTTTTTGAAGGGTCGAAAGAGGTATTTACGCAAGTAGTTTTTGCTGATAGTCTATATTTCTTTGAAAAAATGCCCGAAAAACTCAAAAAACAGCAAGATAGCCTGCGTAATTTGAACAATATTAAATACACCGAAAATGCTGAAAAGGCTATCCAGAAAACCATTAATTTGATTTGGGCGAATGGCTATCCCGACGAAACCATGATTGGACTTTCAGGAATTGATGCCCTTGCGAAAAGCCAAAATCTACGCTATTCTAATTACCAACGAAACCTCAACGACCTACTATTAAACAACAGCATCGTCAATTTTATACTGGGAAGTATGCCCGTGAGTTATGATGAAGGCATTGCTCCGATATTCGTTCAGGCAATCCGAGATGGTAAACTCATTCCGCATCATTTCACGGTTGTAAATCCTACGAAGATTAGTATTGACAAAAAAAATACAGATAATACGCCTGATTTTTACTCCATGGGGCGGGTGCAGATTTTGCAGCTTCAATTAGAATCAAACCTTGACTGTAAAAATGCCAAAAGCGTAGCAAACAAGAAAATTTGGAAAAGAGAAACTTTTCCGATTTATAGCGAAGCCGAAATCAACGAAAAACGCACCGATATTGGCTTAGAAAAATTGGCCGATGCTTATCGAAAAGCATTTTTCAAGGCAAATGCTACGCCTTTTATTATCAATGGCGGCCGCTATCTGAATGAGGTTTCGTACGTATCAAGCTGTGAGGTTTTGGAGAAAATGTTGAAAGAAAGCACTTTAACGAGATAAAATATTGTTTTACCGAGAAATGTGAATTTTTCGGAATAATCAACCAAATATTATTTCACCAAAAAATTCATCTGCAATCATTTATACGTTAATTTTGTGTGAAATTTTAGAAATTGATAATTGTTCACCGATAATTGAAAATTGAAAATGTCTGTAAAAACTTCCGTCATGCGTGACACGCAAATCTTTGATTTAATCACGAAAGAAAACAATCGCCAACTCCACGGCATTGAACTGATTGCCTCCGAAAACTTCGTGTCGCCGCAGGTGATGGAAGCGGCGGGCAGTGTGCTAACTAATAAATATGCCGAGGGGCTTCCTGGCAAACGCTACTACGGCGGTTGCGAGGTGGTTGATCAAGTGGAGCAAATCGCCATCGACCGCCTAAAAATGCTGTTTAATCTTACTTGGGCAAACGTCCAGCCGCACTCGGGAGCTCAGGCAAATATGGCGGTTTTTGTGGCGTGCTTGAAGCCAGGCGATAAGATTTTGGGCTTTAATCTCGCCCATGGCGGACACCTTTCGCACGGCTCGCCCGTTAATATTTCAGGAAAATATTTTCAGCCATTTTTCTACGGGGTTGAGCAAGAAACGGGACTAATTGACTGGAATAAAGTTGAAGAAACGGCTCATCGTGAGCGGCCAAAAATGCTTATTTGTGGAGCATCGGCTTACTCTCGTGATTGGGATTATGCCCGCCTTCGTCAAATTGCCGATTCGATTGGAGCAATACTATTGGCCGATATTTCGCACCCGTCGGGTTTGATTGCCAAAGGTTTACTCAACGACCCCTTCGACCATTGCCATATCGTCACGACTACTACCCACAAAACCCTCCGTGGCACCCGTGGGGGCGTGATTATGATGCGAAATGACTTCCCGAATCCGTTTGGAATCACGACCCAAAAAGGCGAAATTCGTATGATGTCATCATTGCTCGATTCGGGTGTTTTTCCAGGAACGCAGGGCGGGCCGTTGGAGCATATCATTGCGGCAAAGGCCATTTCGTTTGGCGAAGCCCTCACCGAAGGATTTTATAACTATCAAGTGCAGGTGCAGAAAAACGCCAGAGTGATGGCCCAAGAATTTATGAATCGTGGCTACAAAGTTATCTCGGGCGGAACCGATAACCACTTGATGCTCATTGATTTACGCCCAAAAAACTTAACGGGAAGAATCGCCGAAAACTCTTTGATTTTGGCCGATATTACGGTAAATAAAAACATGGTTCCGTTTGATGATAAATCGGCTATGACCACTTCGGGTATGCGGGTCGGCACATCGGCCATGACAACTCGTGGCTTAATTGAAGGCGACATGGTGCGTATCGTTGATTTGATTGATGATGTATTGATGAACCACGACAACGCCACCACGATAGCAAACGTAAAGCAAGAAATCAACGACTGGATGAAGCAATATCCGTTGTTTCAGTATTAGAAAGGAAGACTTCGCTTCGAGCGAAGTCTTCCTTAAAAACTTCTTTTAAAAATAAGAAAGGCTTGGTTCAATGAATCAAGCCTTTTTCTAAACCCTAACTAAACCGTATATAAATTCTTCGTGGTGCTATGCCACTAAATTATACTCAAAATCTTTCTTTATCGCTACGCAAACACTTTTCGTTTCTTCGACTATATTGATGGCGTTTACCTTTTCGTTCAATAGCTTTTCGGTAAAAAACGCTACTACGTAATTGGCTAACGTTTCGATGATTGATAAGTGGCTGTCGGTATCTTCGGCTACTATGTCTTGAATATTAGCTTCGATTGAAGATTCTAATTGTGTCACTAAGATTTTTGATTTGAGATTTTTACTCAAATCTCGCTGCTGTTGGTAGGTGTTTTGGGGGAAACCCATGGCCATCGAACCGAAACTAATTGAGGTAATCGTAAGTAGGAGTATTAGCTTTTTCATAATTGTTGCGAGCCGTTTGTTTTGGTGGTAAAACTACGTTTCTGATTGACATTACAAAGATATGGGTTTTATTTAGTATTATGCAATACATAGTACTAATTATTTTCCAATAATTTTATTAGACGGTCAATTAATGTGATAAGCGGCCGAAAAGTACTTTTTTATATAAGATGCAAAACCACAGCACAAAGTTGCAGCATAAAGTGAATATATTTTCAGAATTAACAATCTTTAACGCTCGGCTACTTATTGGAAAGTTTTTGCAGAATGTTTTTTGAAAAATTACCTCAAAAATCACCATCTTTGCTTTACTATCAACTAATTATTGTGTGAAACGAACTATCAAATTTCTACAAAATATTTATCTGTGGGACACCACCGTTTCGCTTTACCACGTCCTAAAAATCCTCTGGCGGAAAATCATTACTTTCGATATTGACCAGCGAGCGGCTTCGGTTTCGTACAGTTTTTTATTGGCGGTTTTCCCTGGGGTGATATTTTTGTTTACGCTCATTCCGTTTGTACCTATACGCAACCTCGATGCCCTCATCATGAATTTTTTGCGAGATGCCATGCCGCAAGGAATCTACGAAAATACTTCTAATACCATTCAAGACATCGTAAGCCGCCGCCGCAGCGATGTGCTTTCATTTGGTTTTTTCTTTACGGTTTTTGCAGCCACCAATGGCATGATGGCACTCATGCGGGCGTTCAATATGGCTTTGCAGGTGCGAGAAAAACGTAGCTATTTGAAAGCCCGTTTCATGGCTTTGTTTCTGACGGTGCTACTAATTATGGTCTTAATCTGTGCGATTTTAATATTAATTGTAGGAACGATTATGATTAATTTTTTATTCGATAAAGGGCTATTAAACGAAAATTTCAACTTTTATTTACTTCAAATATTTCGTTACGGTGGGGTTTTCTTGATATTTTATTTGGGTATTTGTGTGATTTACTATTTTGCTCCCGCCGTACAGAAACGCCTAAAATTCTTTAATTTAGGGGCTTTAATTGCTTCCGTTTTGAGTATTTTAGCTACGAATCTTTTTTCGTTTTATTTGGCAAATTTCAGTTCTTACAATAAACTTTATGGCTCAATCGGTACGCTCATTGCCCTCATGGTCTGGATTTATTTGGTGGCTTTGATTCTGATTTTAGGCTTTGAAATAAATATTTCCTTGCGAGATGCTTTGCTGGTACACGCAGCAAAATTGGAAGATAAAAAAGATAAGTTACAGTAAATTATTTCGGATAAAATTCTATATTTGATAAAAAAACAAGATTATGGTTATCGTAAAAGACTTAAAGGAGGACATCATCAAACAATTAGAAACCGAGGGGTTGGTCAGTATCCCAGCTTCGGAGGAAGATTATTTTTCTGTTGCCTACGCCTTACCTTTTAAAGTGGAATACCACGAAAACGAAATTATTACTATGGGATTAGCTTCTTATTGGCACGAAAAAATGAATGCAAGATTTATTGCTTTATTTTACCAAATTTTTGAACAAGCCAAAGGCGATTTTGATGTTTTATCCAGCAATTCTGGTGTTCAAATACAGAAGTTTGAGGGGGGCTACTATATGCCCGATGTGATGGTTGTGAAGGGCGAACCAGTTTTTAAAGAAAACTCTACGGCAATTATTACGAACCCATATATCGTTGTTGAGGTGCTTTCGCCCGCTACTTCTACGTTTGATGTAGAACACAAACTTCCTGAGTATAAACATTTAGAAAGCCTTCAACAAATTATTTATGTAAGCCCTAAAAAAGTATTTGTTTCGACTTACATTCGCTCCGAAAATCCTAATATCTGGCTTAACCAAGATTTTCATAGTTTGGACGAATCTATCGTTGTTGAAGGCGTAAATATCTCATTATCAGATATTTACAAGAAAATAAAGTTTGAAAAGTAGTATTTATTGCACAAAAAAAGCGTCCTTAGGTATTCCTGCGGACGCTTTTTTTGTGATGTTATCAAGACAGTGTTACAATGGATTCTGTACCATTGCTGAGTTCGACTGCATCTCTCTCAATGGAATCAAAAACTCCCATTGCTTATCACCCGCTGGTACATCATACAATACTGCTATTGATGCAATTTGGTTGGTTCCGTTTCTGTTCAAAGGTTGATTTAATCTTTTCAAATCGGTAAATCTTACACCTTCTCCCCACATTTCGACTCTTCTATGAAACATGATTTCATCGGTCAAGGCTGCACCTGTTGCTGTCGAAAGTTTATAACCTGTATCACGCTTGCTTATTAAATCGAATAATACTTTTGCGGCATCGGCACTGTTTCCTAAACGTGCTTTTGCTTCGGCTTCTATTAAGTACATTTCGGCAACTCTCATGTATGGTACATCGCCCATTGCAGAGGTAGAAGGTGTGCCTGGTAGTCTGAATTTTTGATTTAAATAAGGTACTCTAACACCACCCGTAGGCACTATGGAGTTGGCTGCTGTTGGAGCTTTTACCCACATTCTTGAACGAATATCAGTAGTAGGTATTTTATCATAAAGCGTATTATTGATTGCTTTAGGATAGGTTCTGATTACGGTAGAGTTATAGTTACATGAAATATACGAGTGATAACCGCCAAAAAACTCTGATTGGTCTTCAAGGTGGTCAAAACCCCACATCCATTCTGGATTTGTAATATCAGCAAATCCTTCTTGGTATTGAGCCGTTGTCATGAAACTTGAGCCTATGCTACGTGCTTCTGCCGCAAATTTTGCGGCATCTGCCCATCTTTGTTGCGTTAATGCAACTCTTGCCAAGAAACCTTTCACCACTTCAAGATTGATATGTGATTTAAAACTTCTTGCTGATTTCAACAAAGCGGCAGCATCGGTAAGGTCTTTGTTGATTTGTGTATAAACATCTTCAACAGTGGCTCTTGGAAGGCCTTGGGTTGTTGGTGCAAGTACTAACGGTACACCTAATTGGGTATTTGGTTTTGCGGCAGCATCGTAGCGTTTGCCATATAGCTGCACCAAATTATAATACGCCCAACCTCTCAAAGCCAATGCTTCTCCTTTTACTTGGTCTTTTTCGGCTTGTGTTCCTATGGCATTATCAATATTAGCAATGCCAACATTGGCATTGCCGATAGCTCTGTAATATAATTGATAGGGAAAACGAGCCATTGTACCAACATCTGACCGATGGCTTGTCCATCTTGTTTCGCCTACGTGCCAGCTTGCGGCTGTTGTACCAAGAATCATATCATCGCCCATGTGGTCGAGAATAATCATCATTGCGGGATGCCCCGAATGTCCTTGTGAATCAAGGTAACGGTATATCAGCGAACGGTAAATTCCGTTGATTGCTGAGGCAGCATTTTTGGTTGTAGCATAAGCCGAAGCTGCATCAACACTTTCGGTAGGAACTGTATCAAGGTATGTTTTCTCGCATGAAAATGAAAACATACTTAAAACTACGGCGAATAAAATTATTAATCTTTTTTTCATTGTTAGTATCAATTAAAGTGAAAATGAAATACCTAATACTATTGATTTTGCAGGACTAAAAGCATTGCTGGTTACGCCATCAAAGTTTTGTTGAACATTCATACCTTTTCTGCGAGAAAGTATGAAGAAGTTTTCGGCACTCGCATATATCTGTGCATTTTCTAAAAATACCTTTTTAGAGGCTCTACTTGGAATAGCATAAGCTAAAGTTACAGTACGCACATTTAGGTAGCTTGCATCAATTAACCAGCGATCTGAGGCAGCATCAAAATCGGCAGTACGACCTGCATCCATTCTTGGAACATTTGTGATGTCGCCAGGTTTCTGCCATCTGTTTAGAATATCTATGTGTTTAGCATTATTATAACCTGCACCCATCAAACTTGCATAAGCCCCATCGTAGGTTTTACCACCAAGTTGGTAAATAATCAAAGCTGATAACGAAAATCCTTTGTACTTAATAGTGTTGGTAATAGCACCACTAACCAAAGGAATTGATGAGCCATTATAATGAAAACGTGCATTACTCACTACATTCGTAAGTGTATCGCCCGTTTCTGTAATACGTGAGTTAGCAGGTACAAAATTGATTGCTCTGTATTCAACTACACCTGTTTCAGGATTTACTCCTTTGTATTCTCGCACCCAAAAGTCAAAAATTGATTGCCCTTCTTTTAGTTTTTTAGTACCTTGAATTATTTCTTTACTTGCATCGGGCATTTTCGTGATTTGGTTCTTGATTTTGGTTGCGTTCAAATTAATATTCCAAGAAAAATCTTTACCTCTCACAACATCAGCATCCAATTCAAGTTCAACTCCTTTGTTGAACATCGTACCGATATTACGAGTCTGAGTAATGATACCTGCTGAAAGCGGTAAAGGCACATCAAAAATCAAATTGCTTGAGCGTCTGTCAAAATACTCAATTGTACCATTGATACGGTTTTTAAATAAACCAAACTCTAATGCAATATCAAAAGCATCGCTCGATTCCCATTCAAGTTCTCTATTTCCTAAACTTGATTGCAAAATACCCGATTCGGTTGCATTATTATCACCCAAAGTATATAGCGGCTGCCAAGCATAACGACTAATATCTCCGTCGTTACCAGTTTGACCATACGAACCTCTAAGTTTAAATGTACTTATGAATGGAAGCTCTTTAATAAATGCTTCTTGGTCTAAACGCCAAGCGGCACTCACTGAGTAGAATGTACCCCAACGAGTATCTTTATAAAATTTACTCGAACCATCTCTACGAGCTGAGAATGACGCAAAGTATTTTTCATTAAAATCATAATTAACTCTTGAAAAATAACCTTCAACTCTTCTATCTCTTCTACGAGAGTCGAGGTTGGTGGTTGTCGTAAAGTTTAAGAGTTCAACATTACCATCTAATATTTGACCCGACCTTGAGCCGTTGAGTCTATTATCGGTTTCGTTGTAATTTTCGTGACCAAGTAATACGCCAACGCTATGGCTACCAAACGATCTATTGTAATTCAACAACTGCGAAAGGTTATAACTTGTTATATTTTCAAATATATGGTTAGCTCTACCCGCAGGAGCACCATCACCTACAATTGGATTACCATAAGTAATAGTATTATTGTTTGTGATATCTACGCCAAGATTATTGCTAAATTTAAAATCTTTCAAGAACGTAATGTCAGCATATACACGTCCACTTATCACATTTCTACGGAAATAGTTTTGATTTAACACTGTTTCAGCAAGAGAATGACGACCACCAAATACAGGTCTGACTGGTAATCCTAAAGCATTTAGATTACCTAAATCATATCTTTTAGTTCCGTCTTCGTTGGTCAAGAATGTGCCAGGATTAGCGGGGTCAAAAGCATAAACAGGGTAGATTGGTGCCATACCTCTTGAAAAGAAGAATGGATTTACAAATGCAGTATTTCCATCAACATCTGCTTGGCTTGATTTGGTAATCGTTGTCGAAAGGTTTGTTCCTACTTTAAACCATGATTTCATTTGATTGTTTACATTCAAACGAGCGGTATAACGGTCATAGTCAGAACGAATCAAGAAGGCTTTGTCTTTTAAATATGATAACGAAAAGAAGTAGTCTGTTTTATCAGCCGAACCAGAGAAATTAATATTAAGTTCATCACGCACACCTTGACGTACCAATGGCTTTTCCCAGTTCAGATCATCAGCAGAGTAAATCATGGTAGCGTTCGGATTCAATTTTCCATCAACACCAACTAACTGAGCAATCGGAACATTGAATACATTATATGATGCACCAGTAGTTGCATTAGTACCAACCGTTGTTCCTAAGGTATTTGAAGCATTAACACTGGCTGTGGCAAGTGCAATAGGGTTTGCAGCTCTGTAAGCAAAACTATTACGGTTTGCTTCCCACATCAATGGATAGTAGTCTGCTGCTCCAACTCGGTCATATTCCTGTAATCCTCTACTATTGAAGCCTTTTGTGAATTTTACACTGATGTTGTTTTTGCCTTTTGCACCCTTTTTGGTTGTAACCATTACAACACCATTGGCGGCTCTTGCACCGTAAAGTGCCGTAGAAGCGGCATCTTTCAATACCGTAAGAGTTTCGATATCATCATTGTTAAGGTTGGCAATACTTCCACTGTAAGGTACACCATCAACCACATAAAGGGGGTCGTTTGAAGAGGAAATAGAGCCAAAACCTCTGATTCTGATAGCAGGAGCAGTACCTGGCTGTCCACTACCTGCAGTTGCCTGAACGCCCGCCGAAACTCCTGCAAGAGCTTGCCCAATGTTTGTGATTGGTCGTGGTCCTATTTTATCTGCTCCAATAGTGGCAGCTGAACCAGTAAACGAGGTCTTTTTTGCAGTACCAAAAGTGGTTACGACCACTTCATTAAGGGTTTCGTTGCTGGGTACTAAACTAACATCAACAATACTTTTATTACCAACCGTAATTTCTTGGGTGGTAAATCCAACGTAGCTAAATACCAAACGACCATTGTTTGGAACACTGATACGGAAGTTTCCATCAACGTCAGTGTTAGTACCTTTCGAGGTACCTTTGATTGTTACGGTTACCCCAGGCAGCACCGAGCCATCGTCGGCGGTTACTTTTCCAGTGACGGTTTTCTCTTGGGCAAATGACGGTGCCGCCATGATGACCCAAAAGAACAAAAACATTTGTAGAACTTTCTTCATGTGTTAGTTTTGGTTTGTAATGATGATTTTAAAATGAAATGACAATAAAATTGTTATCCTCAATTACGAGGAAAAACTAAAATTGCAATCAACTTGCAAATATAGGATATTTAATTTTTTTTTCTACAAAAACAAACTTCATTCGTTATGATTTTGTTACGTAAATCTACAAAAACAGCAAAAATAGCTATCAAAACCGCAAAAAAATCTACTTTACAATCAAACTAAATTGCTGATACCATCATTAGTAAACTATTGATTCTATCGACTTGGACGGAAATCAGTCACTAAACGCTGTAACGGCATAGTCCAAGTTACTTCTCTATCTATCGTTTTGAGTTAAGTTTTATTCAAATCATTGGCATATCTCAAAAGGATATGCCAATTTTGTTGCTTCAAAACTTTTTCATAAATAAATGGAACAAAATCAGATAAACTGCCCTAACTGTAAGCACGGGTTTTCGATAAATTCGGCCATTGCGAGTGATATTGAAAAAACAATTTCTGAAAAAATAAAAAGTGATTATCGCCAGATAATGACCGATTGGCAGAAAAAAGAATCCGAAAAGTTTGATCAAAAAGAGCAGCAACGTGAAGCTGAATTGAAGCGAAAAGAGCAGGAATTGGGTCAGTCGATAGAGATTCAACGCAAGAAAATGGCCGATGAGATTCGGGAACGCCTTATGCAGGAAAGTTCGGCTTCGGTGGAATCGCTTAATAAGCAGTTAGCCAACCAAACCGAAATGATTAGCGGCTTGCGAAAAAAAGAAATTGATTTCTTAGAAAAAGAGCGTGCTTTGAAAGATGAAAAAGATAAAATGGCGTTGGAAAAGAAGCAATTTGAACTTCAAATTCAAGACCAAATCAAGGAAAAACTGAGCAAAGATTTTGAAACCAAGTACGATTTGATAATCAAAGAAAAAGAAAAACAGCTCGAAGACCAGAAAAAACTCGCTGCCGAAATGCAACGAAAAGCCGAACAGGGCTCGATGCAGCTACAAGGCGAAGTACAAGAAATGGGCTTGGAAGAAATGCTCAGAAGTGCATTTATTTATGACGAAATCAGCGAAGTCGGCAAGGGAATTCGGGGAGCCGATGTCATTCAAACGGTCAAGAATGAACTGGGGCAAGTCTGCGGAAAAATCATCTATGAAAGCAAACGTACCCAAAACTTTGGCGGCGATTGGATTGAAAAACTCAAAGACGATCAGCGACAAATCGGTGCCGAAATAGCCGTTCTCGTGACCCAAACCATGCCCAAAGACATGGAGCGTTTTGGTGAGCGGGAGGGCGTTTGGATTTGTAACTACTTGGAGATGAAGGGTTTAGTGTTTGCTTTGCGTAAAATTTTGATTCAAACCCAAAACGTAAAATCAGCCAACGAAAACAAAACCGACAAGATGAGTTTGCTCTATTCGTTCTTGACCTCCAATCAATTTCGGCAGCAAATGGAGGCAATCGTGGAGAGTTTTACGACCATGAAATCCGACCTCGACAAAGAACGCCGTGCCATGCAACGCATCTGGAAAGAACGAGAAACCCAAATCGAAAAAGTAATCGGTAGCACGATTGATATGTACGGCAGCATCAGAGGCATTGCGGGCAGTGCCATTGCCCCGATTCAGTATTTGGAGTTGCCAGGAAGCGAGGAAATAGAATAAAAACCAAGAAAGGCTTCCTTCAAAACGAAGCCTTCATTCTACAAGACCTTCCGCAAAGCATTACGCACTTCGGGGGCTGAGATTAGCCCCGTGTGCCGCCAAAGCATTTTGCCATTTTGAAACAGCATCAGCGTTGGCACGGCTTCGAGTTTGAATTTCTTTTTGAGGGCAACGTTTTTATCAACGTCAATTTTGACGACCAACAAATCATCGTCTAACTCTTCGACTAATTGCCCGAGCATGGCTGATATTTTCTTGCAAGGTTTGCACCATTCGGCCGAAAAATCTATCAAAACGGGTTCGTTCGACCCAATTAATTCATCAAAAGAACCTGTCATTTTCTAAGAATATTTACTGAAATTATAATACGTTTTTTTGTAAAGATTAGTTCTGTTTGGGCTGTGGGGCGAAACTCTGTTTCGATTATTGGGTAGCAAAATGCTGATTATTAGTGGATTATTAACGTTTTTAGTGAAATACCCATCAAAATCGCCACCTTATTTTACGAAATTTTGCTTTACCTTTGAAAAAAATAAAAACCAATGACGAGTAAATACCCAAAAAAGAATCAAAAACCAGTAACTTCGACTAATAACAAACCCGAATCGACACGTTTTAAGGTCATTGAGGCAAGCGAATTATTGATCTTTTTGTTAGCAAAAATGTCCCAAAAAAGCCGTAATGACATAAAAATTTTATTGCGGGATAAACATATTTTCGTTGATGGTCAGGTAGTTACGCAGTTTAATCATGTGCTGCAAGTCGATCAAACCGTTGAAATAAAATGGAAAAAAGCCCCCGAAGAACAGAAATACCGAGGGCTAACTATTGTCTTTGAAGACCAATATCTAATTGTCATCGAAAAACAAGCGGGGGTACTTTCTATTGCCACCGAAAAACAAAAAGATAATACAGCGTACAGTATTTTGAGTGAACATATCAAGAAACAAGACCCCCGAAATCGTATTTTTGTGGTGCATCGCCTCGACCGAGAAACGTCAGGTTTGATGATGTTTGCCAAAAGCGAAAAAATACAAAAACTCCTGCAAGAATCCTGGAACGCCACCATCGAAGAGCGTACATATTTGGCGGTTGTGGAGGGGTATGTCGAGAAAAAACAAGATACTATCACATCGTATTTGGTCGAAAGCAAAGCCCTGATTGTTTATTCAAGTAAAAACGAAAGCGTAGGGCAGCACGCAATCACGCACTACGAAGTGCTGAAAAGCAACAAAAGCTACTCACTTTTGAAGGTAAATCTCGAAACTGGCCGCAAAAACCAGATTCGGGTACACGCCCAGGACATCGGACACTCAGTAGTGGGCGATGAAAAATACGGAGCCAAGACCGACCCCATCAAACGCCTCGGATTGCACGCTTGGGTGCTGGCATTTAAGCACCCCATGACGGGTAAAGATTTGCATTTTGAAACCGAAATGCCCGCAAAATTTACTAATTTATTCAGTTGAAGAAAGTAAACTCACAAGTTGATTTGATGAGCAAATACATTGATTATCAATGTTTTATGAAAGTTAGCCTCACATAGTCTTAAACAGAGTGTCCAGTTCTGAGTAAAGTCCAAATCAATTTTTAAAATAACTCTGAGCTCGAATAGTAAACACATACAGAAAAAGCGTTTGAGGTGTTTTTGTGAAATTTACCAAATCTTTACGTCTAAATCGTTGAGCGTTGATGTCCATGCAAATGAAAGTTCGCCCCCCTGTGTTTGCTTTGCCGCCCACAAAGAAGCCGTAGTTGTATGGGTCGATAAAGCTGGTGTCATTGGTATCAAAATAAACCCCTTCGTAGCCCGCCCGCAACATGAATTTTTCGTGTTTACCATAGTTCAAAGCGAATTGATGATTCAACGAAAGTATAGGAATCTTATCACCAAGTTCAAAAACACTTATGATGGCATTAGCAAGTAGTGCGTCAGGCATAAATCCTGCACCAACGCCCACACCAACTGTAAGCTCTTTTTCGTTCAAAGTGGCGATCGGTTTTTCCACATTTATCATGTAGTTGCAGTGCCAATATACTACGGGGTATTTGCCAACTGGGGAAAACTTGTCATTTCGCTCAAGAACCTTTCTACTGACAAACATATTGTGAATCTCGTGTGAAACTCTAAAATTTTGGGCAAAAGCCTGAAACGAAAACAGTAAGAGTATGATTAATTTTGATTTCATTTTGGGTAATTATTTAATTGAACTGTGCCACAAATACTTTCAAATACACTAATATTCCCGCCCTTTCCAAACCAATCGGGTGGGCAAAAAATAATAAACCAACTGCAAAAACCAAAAGACGTACATATAAACCGTGTAAGCAGGAATGTATTTTAGTAGTCGATTTTGGTTAAGTTTTTTGAAAATTCGGTTGCCGAGAAAAAGATTTACAAGTAAGTTTAAGCCAAAAATAATCAAGGGTATTTTCCAAGATAAAAAACTGATAATCAGCAAGATAGGCAGCATAAAGCCTTGAATAAGTGCAGGAATCACCAGCACCGAACCCGTCGAAAATCCGCCCGCTACCCAGCGTTTGCGTTGCTCAAAATACGCTTCGGGGGGCTTCGTAATCGACATGGCTTCGGGCTTAAATAATTGCTTAAAAGCAAAGCCTTTATCAATGATTGCTTTATAGATGGCGTAATCTTCCACAATCGAAAAGCCAATTTTTTCGTAACCGCCCACCGACCAATAAGCCTCAGCCAACACCAACATATTATTGCCCATGCCCGTTGATTCAATCTTGGAATCGGACAGTTTTTTCATCAACTTCAACGTAAAAAGCCACTCGATTGCTTGGCTTGCTTCAAACCAGTCCTTATTCTTGACGAGTGTCAGTCCGACGACTACGCCTTCATCTTCTATTTCTCCCAAAAAAGCCTCAATCCAACCTTGCGGTACTTCAATATCGGCATCGGTAAACATAAAAAATTTGCCCGTTGCGTGGTGAGCTAATTGTGCCAAAACGTTGGCTTTTCCTTTTAGCTTTTTTTCTGATTTTATAATGTTAAAATACTGACTATAAGTGTTTTGTGAACAAAATTCTTGAATAATTTTTGCCGTATTATCACTCGAATCATCATCGCCGATGAGGATTTGTAGTTTGTCTTTGGGGTAAGAAAGCCGCTCAAACGAACGCAATAAATCACCAATATTCTGCTCTTCGTTGCGGGCGGCTACCAAAATACTAACGGTCGGATAGTACATTTTTAGGTATTTAAAGGTGTGTTTTGAAGTGCCAAAAACTGAAATCCTGCTGCCGAAAAATGTTCCAAAAATCTTGGTAAAGCATACCTCATACGTTCGTTGGCTTTAATACTATCATGGAAAAGTACAATCGAACCTGCTTCGGAATACTTGATGGTTTTGCGGAGAACGGTTTCGGGCGAAAGGTTTGGTGAGAAATCCCCACTCAGCACGTCCCACATAACAATCTCATAATCGGGCATTAAACGCTTGGCTTGCTGGCGTTTGATACGTCCGTAGGGTGGACGAAAAAGGGTAGTTTCGCAAGCATTTTTCAACATTTCGGCTTGGCATTTGGCTACGTTTTCTAAGTAAAAATCACTCTCGGTGTCCCAGCCTTTCAGATGATTGAAAGTATGGTTTCCTACTGCGTGCTTGTCAAGCAATATTTTTTTGAAGATATCGGGGTGTTTTGCTATGTTTCCCCCAATACAAAAAAAAGTTGCTTTTGCCTTAAATTTTGCCAGTGTTTCAAGCACAAACTCCGTAACTTCTGGAATTGGACCATCATCAAAGGTGAGGTAAATATTTTTGTTTCGGGCGGGCATTTTCCAAGTAAAATTTGGGTACAAAGCTCGCATCAAGCCATTAGTTTTGTGCAGAAACATAGCAATTTGATTTTTTTGTAAAAGTGCGAAATTTTACGCAAAACCTACATATTTATTCCTAAATTGCAAGAAAAACAGTAGATTTTCATGCAAAAATTCCTTTTATTCATAGTTGCAATATTTTCAAGCCTTGCGGGTATTGCCCAAAACACAGCATTGAGCAATCGTATTGCCAATTACGATATTTCGGTAAAACTTGATGCCACAACCCACACCTTGACGGGCAAAGAAACCCTACTCTGGACGAATACTTCGCCCGATAATATCACCGAACTGCAATTTCATTTGTATCTAAATGCCTTCAAAAATAGAAACTCAACTTTTATGAAAGAATCAGGTGGGCAACTTCGTGGCGAAATGATGGACAACAGTAAAAACGGCAACTGGGGCTGGACGGATATAAAATCAATTCAGGTGCGTGGGGGCGAAAGTTTGACTGATAAAATAAAATTTATTCAACCCGACGACCTCAACGGCAAAGACCAAACCGTCATTAGTGTAAAGTTAGATAAAGTCTTGAAACCCAACGAAAGCATCACGCTGGACATTGATTTTAAGGCTCGGTTGCCCAAAGTTTTTGCCCGCACGGGTTATGTGGACGACTATTATTTGGTCGGGCAGTGGTATCCCAAAATCGGGGTTTATGAGTCGGCGGGTATGCGATACGCCAAGCGTGGAGGCTGGAATTGCCACCAATTTCACGCCGATAGCGAGTTTTATGCCGATTTTGGTACTTATAGCGTCGATATGACCGTTCCGAAAAACATGGTTTTGGGAGCAACGGGCGTTTTTCAGTCCGAAAAAATCAATCAAGATAATACAAAAACCGTCACCTACCGAGCCAACGATGTGCATGATTTTGCGTGGACGGTTTCGCCCCGATTTGTGGTGAGCGAACGGCAATGGAAGCACGTCCGAATAAAGGCGATGGTGCAGCCCGAACACAGCGGCACTACGGAGCGGTATTTCCAGTCGGTTATTGCGGCTTTGGAATATTTTCAGAAATATTTGGGCAAATATCCGCACTCGGTGCTGACACTCATCGACCCGCCTTTGGCTGCTTCGGGGTCGGCGGGCATGGAGTACCCAACTTTTATCACTTGCGGACAGACGCTCTGGGGATTGCCCAATGGCATCAGATTGCCCGAAGTCGTGACGGTACACGAGTTTGGACACCAGTATTTTCAGGGAATATTGGCTTCCAATGAGGCCGAAGAATCGTTTTTAGACGAAGGGTTTAACCAATACTACGAAGGTCGAATCATGGATAAGGTCTATGGAAAAGGCTCAATAATGAATATTTTTAGCTATAAAATGGGTGATGTAGAGTCGTCGAGGGCTTCGTATGTGGGAATGAAAAACGTGAAAATTTCGGAGATTTTTCATAAATCTTGGGAGTATCCCAAAGGTACGTACGGCGTACTGACGTATATGAAAACCGCCACAATGCTCAAAACCTTGGAGAATATTTTGGGGCAAGCAACGATGGACGAAATCATGCAAACCTACTTTATCCGTTGGCGGTTTCGACACCCGTCCGTCAAGGATTTTATTACCATTGCCAACGAAATTGCCCCAAAACGTACCCAATATGCCGACCTAAACTGGTATTTCGACCAAACTATTTATACTGCCCCCGATTGTGATTATGCCGTTGCGGAAATCAAAGATAAAACCTGCAAAATCGAACGCTTGGGAACGATGATTTTACCGACTGAGATTTTGGTAAAATTTTCTAACGGAAAGGAACTGTTTTTCAAATGGGACGGCAAAGGTAAGGCCAAAAGCTATACATTTCAACAGCCCATCGTATCGGTAATTATTGACCCGAAAAGTAAAATTTTGCTCGATATAAACCTCATCAATAATAGCCGTACTGTTGAGCAATCATCGCTGCCTTTTGTGAAATATGCTTTAAAAATGATGTTCTGGCTGCAAAATTTGCTCACTTGGGTAGGATAAGAAACGGAAAGGAAGATTTCGCTTGGAACGAGAAGGAAGACTTCGCTTCGAGCGAAGTCTTCCTTAAAATCCATCAAACTCAATTTCAAATTTATCTAAGTGATTAAGTACGTCATATCTCGAATGAAATTTCTCAAATTCATCTCGTCCACCAAACCATTTTAATACATCATCTCTCTGTAATTTTGTAGGTGCAGTTAGTAAATGTGATTGAAAAGATGAATGTGGGTATTTTCTAAAATCATTTACAAAGCCATGCTTTTCGGGATTGTGATGAATGTAATAAATAAGTTCAGTGAGATATTCGTCTTTATCGACCCATATTCTACGAAAAGGTTCTTCAAATAATCTCCCAGTACGTTTATGGGATTTATTGATACTTTGTGCATAACTTTTAAAAAAACTCGCAAAGGCATTACTGAGTAGCCAGTGAAAAGGTTTTTCGGCGTTTTTTACCAAATTATTTTCCAAGAATTTTACCTCTTCCTCCGAACGAGTTCTTACCAACAGATGAAAATGGTTTTTCATCAAACAGTAAGCATAAGTTTCCGCAACAGGACTCACAAACTGCGAATACTTTTGCAAAAAATACGTGTAGTTTCTCTCTTCCTTAAAAATATTTTCACCATTTATGCCTCTGTTATAAATGTGATAATAACTATTTGCTTGGAGTGGTTCGATATTAGTCTTCATACTAATTATTTAGGATTTATTACGCTTATAAAGGAAGACTTCGCTTGGAAGGGGACGCCCAGTCCGAAGTCTTCCTTCAAACTTCTCGTAAGTTGTACTGTGAAAATTATATTTAACGAAAAGGAAGACTTCGCTTATAAAGGAAGACTTCGCTCGAAGCGAAGTCTTCCTTAAAATTTTCTCGAAAGCAACCAAAGCCCTACAAATGTAATAAATCCATTAAGCATGAGTTTTGAAAAGCCAAACTCAAAATCAAAAGCAGCTTTTGTAAACTCTTCAACAGCATACGTCAGAAACGGAGCGGCGATGCAAACAAACGGCACAAGTTTATCAATGAGCGGGCGTTTGAGGTAAAGTCCGAAGGCAAAAAGCCCCAGCAATGGGCCGTAAGTATAGCCCGCAATACTAAACACCGCCGAGATAACCTCCTGACTATTGACCATTCTGAAAATCAAAATCACGACAATAAACACCAGCGTAAAACCGATGTGAACGTAGTGTTTGAGGGTTTGGCGTTTGGCCTCTTCGTATTTTTCGATATTCAAGAAATCAACACAGAATGAGGTCGTGAGTGCCGTAAGTGCCGAGTCCGAACTGGCATATGTAGCGGCCGTGATACCGAGCAAAAATGTAACAGCGGCTAATGTTCCGAACTGATTTCCGAGTGCCAACGATGGGTACAAATCATCGGTTTTGACAGGAATCGGGATACCCATTTTTTCGGAATAAATGTATAAAAGTACGCCCAAACTCAAAAATAGTAGATTGATAAAAACCAAAACCACATAAAACCAAAACATATTCTTTTGGGCTTCACCGATGCTTTTGCAGGTAAGGTTTTTCTGCATGAGGTCTTGGTCAAGCCCCGTCATTACGATAGCGATGAAGGCCCCAGAAAGGAAATCTTTCACGAAATGGTGCTTATTTGCCCACTCCCAAACAAAGATTTTTGAGTATTTACTTTCGCTCACAGTCGTAAATAAATCACCCGCACCCATGCCTAACTGCTTACTAATCAAGTAGATAGTGAGTATTAGAGCCGTCAGCAAGAAAAATGTTTGTAGCGTATCAGTGATAATAATTGTCTTGACACCTCCCTTGAATGTATAAACAAAAATCAAAGCCATTGCGATAAAAACTGTTAATTCAAACGGCACACCGAGGGCATCAAAAATGGCTAATTGCAGCACCTGCACCGCCACGTACATACGCACTGCCGAGCCAACAGTACGAGAAAGTAAAAAGAAAGCCGAACCTGTTTTATACGACCAAAAGCCGAAACGTTTTTCGAGATAACCATAAATCGAAATCAGGTTTAGGCGGTAGTACATTGGCATCAAAATCGTGGCAATGACCCAGTAACCAACCGCATAGCCCAGCACAACTTGGAAATACGAAAACTGGATTTTGCCCACCGCACCAGGTACCGAAACGAATGTAACGCCCGAAATCGAAGTGCCAATCATACCGAAGGCCACCAAGTACCACGGCGACTGTCGGTTGGCGGTAAAGAACGTATTGGTATCAGCCCCACGGGCAGTATAAAACGAAATGGCGATGAGAATAAGAAAATAAACGACCAGAATTGACAGGGCAAGAGTTGAAGTCATGAGTTTTTTTAAGAGATAGAGGTTTGAAATCTTACCCAAATATCAAAACTTTTTTTTCGATAACAAAAAACTCTTTCGCAAGAATGAATTAACTTAGCATTAAAATTGAAACATTATTCAAGTATTAATGTTGATATTAAATCAGAAACTAACTGACTATCAGTTATTTATAAAAGATAACCTAACAAAATTTGTGCAAAAACTCAGACAAATGACAACTTTACCGAGTCCAGAAATTGATGTAATTGAAGATATTAGGGAAGACCTATCCGCCATAAAACTTTGGGAACTTATCGTTTTTAATGACGACATCAACACCTTCGACCACGTAATCACGACCCTCATTGATGTATGCCAGCACTCGCCTGAGCAAGCCGAACAATGCACACTTTTGATTCATTACAAGGGAAAATGCAGCGTAAAATCGGGCGATTTTGAAGAATTGGCAGCCATGAGAAATGAAGTTTGTCGGAGAGAAATTTCGGCGGAGGTGCAGTTGAGGTAGTCGATAGTCCGTGAGTCGATGGTCGATAGCTCGTGAGTCGATAATCCGTGAGTCGATAATCCGTGAGTCGATAGTCAATAGTCCGTGAGTCGATAGTAAAAGTTTAAAGAGTTGGAAATATTTAACAAAATGTCAAATGGCTTTCAAATTTGAGCAGTTAATAGTTTGGCAAAAAGCGATTGATTTAACGGGTATTGTGCATGAATTAACACGTCAATTTCCAAAAGATGAGCTTTTTATTCTCACTTCTCAAATCAAAAGAGCAACTGATTCTATCGCATTAAATATTGCAGAAGGCTCAACGGGTCAGACAAATCCTGAGTTTAAGAAATTTTTATCTTATTCAATCCGCTCTGCAATTGAAGTGGTTTCTTGCTTATACATTGCAAAAAGAAGAAATCTCATAACCGAACAAGGCTTTCAAGATATTTACAATAAGGTTGAAGAAATACTAAAAATGCTACAAGCATTGAAAAAGTCAATAAATTAGTCCATGGCTAATAGACGATAGTCGGTTATCAATTAGCTAACGACCACCGTCTATGAACAATCGACTCACTAAAAAACCATCGACCATCGTCTATCGACTATGGACTAATCAGCATGAATTTCCCCTCAAAACTTATCGAAGAAGCCGTTATTGAGATTTCAAAATTACCAGGAATCGGTAAAAAATCGGCCTTGCGACTAACCTTGCATTTGCTCAAAAGAGACGAAACCCAAACCCAAATGCTGGCCGATGCCCTGATAGCGGTACGAACTAAGACCACTTTTTGCCGCAAATGCCATAATATTTCCGATGCCGAACTGTGTCTAATCTGCACTTCGCCCCGCCGTGATGCTTCCATACTTTGTATCGTGGAAGATACCCGTGATGTGCTGGCTATCGAAAATACGGCTCAATATCGGGGACTTTATCATATTTTGGGCGGAATTATCTCGCCATTGGCGGGCATCGGGCCGAATGATTTGAACATCGACTCGCTGATGAAACGAGTAGAGCAAGATACCGAAATTCAAGAAATAATCTTGGCACTCAGCCCAACTATGGAAGGCGATACAACGGCATTTTATCTACAAAAAAAACTCAAACAATTCAATAAAAAAACCAGTACCATTGCCCGAGGAATTCCGATTGGCGGAGATTTGGAATATGCTGACGAAGTAACGCTTGGACGCAGCATTTTGAGTAGAGTGGCTTATGAGTAGGATTCGGCTACGCTCATCCACCACTGCTACGCTTTTCAACCCGATGGAGAGCTAAAAGGAAAAATAAAATATGAAACTAAGAGTTAAAATCTGTTGCATTAGTTCAGTTTTGGAAGCCAAACAAGCCATTAGTTTTGGGGCTTCGGCTTTGGGCTTAGTTGCCAAAATGCCCAGTGGGCCAGGACCAATTTCTGATGAGTTGATTAGCGAAATTATCCGAACAATTCCGCCACCGATTGCCTCGTTTTTATTGACGAGCCGCACCGATGTATTGGAGATTATTAAACACCAAAAATTAGTTAATTCAAATGTTATTCAGCTTGTAGATGCTTTACAGTCAGGGAGTTACGATGATTTCAGAAAGCATATTCCTGCCATAAAAATCGTGCAGGTGATTCATGTCATTGACGAAAAAACGCTTGACGAAGCTCTCGAAATTGCCGAGAAAGTTGATGCACTTTTGCTTGATTCGGGCAACCCAAATTTGGCCGTGAAAGAACTCGGTGGCACGGGACGAGTACATAATTGGGCAATCAGCCGAAAGATTGTTGAACAGTCAAAAATACCCGTTTTCTTAGCAGGCGGATTGAAACCCGAAAACGTGCGAGCCGCCATCGATGCCGTGCAGCCTTATGGTTTGGATTTGTGCAGTAGCGTGCGAACCGACGGGCATTTAGACCCCTACAAATTAGAACAGTTTTTTAATGAGGTTAATCGGGTTTAAGTTTTTATATTTGTAAAAAACAGCGATACAATGAAAGATTTGCGACCTAAAAAACTAAAAATATCGTTTGAACAATATATACCTAATTTTAAATCTTTATACCCAATAATATGAACAGAAAAAAATTCATCAAAGCCTTTGTCGGCAGCACATTAGCTTTTAAATTGAGCGATATTTATGCGAGTAAAGTCCCCGTTTTCGACGGAATGTTTACCCTCGCTCCGCTTCCGTATGCCAATGATGCCCTCGAACCGCACATTGACAAACTCACGATGGAGATTCACCACGACCGCCACCACAAAGCCTACGTCGATAACCTCAACAAGGCTATCGCAGGAACGGATATGGAAAAAATGACAGTTGAACAAATTTTGGGCAACATCAGCAAAGCTAATTATGCCGTGCGAAACAATGCAGGCGGTCACTGGAATCATACGTTTTTTTGGCAAATTATGGCTCCTAAATCAGGTGGAACTCCATCTGGTAAATTAGCCGATGCAATTAATGCCGAATTTGGCAGCTTTGATAAAATGAAAGAGGCTTTCGCCAAAGTAGCCACCACTCGCTTTGGTTCGGGCTGGGCTTGGTTGATGGTTACGCCAGATAAAAAATTAAAAATGATTTCGACGGCCAATCAAGATAATCCGCTGATGGATTCGGCCACCGAAAAAGGTACGCCAATAATAGCCCTTGATGTGTGGGAACACGCCTACTATTTGAAATACCAAAACAAACGTGCCGATTATATCGCTGCCTTTTGGAATGTCATAAACTGGAAAAAAGCCAGCGAAAACTTTGAGATAGCTATGAAATAATTTACGGTTCTTTTCTCTGATAATTGTACCACTACAGACCTTATAGGTTTTTTTCAAACCTATAAGGTTTTTTTATGCCCAAGATTCTCTATTTTTGCATTATCATAAACAAAAAACTATCGTCTATCAGCTTTCGACTGTGGACTATTCAAGATAATGGCAGAAATCAGCAAAACCTACAACCCACGAGAAATAGAAGACAAATGGTACAAATATTGGCTTGATAATCAGTACTTTAAGTCGAAACCAAACCCCGACAAAGAGCCTTATACGATTGTCATTCCGCCGCCAAATGTCACGGGCGTACTGCACATGGGCCACATGATGAACAACACGATTCAGGACGTACTGACCCGTAAGGCTCGCATGGAAGGCAAAGAGGCTTGCTGGGTGCCAGGAACTGACCACGCTTCCATAGCCACCGAAGCGAAAGTTGTAGCAATGCTGAAAGAACAGGGAATCAACAAAGCCGACCTTTCTCGGGAGAAATTCTTGGAATATTGTTGGGAATGGACCGAAAAATACGGCGGAATTATCCTCCAACAACTCCGCAAACTCGGGGCTTCGTGCGACTGGGACAGAACCCGCTTCACGATGGAACCAAGTTTGTACGATGCCGTAATTGATGTATTCGTTGATTTGCACAACAAAGGAGATATTTATCGGGGGCATCGCATGGTAAACTGGGATCCGCAAGCCAAAACAACCGTTTCGGACGAGGAGGTGATCATGAAAGATGTCCAGCAGAAATTGTATTATATTAGATATACAGCCCCCCCCGCCCCCAGTGGGGGAGCTTTAACTCCCTCCCCTCTGGGGAGGGTCGGGGTGGGGCTTCCCCCTCTGGGGGCTGGGGGGCTTGTCATCGCCACGACTCGCCCCGAAACCATCATGGCCGATGCTGCTATTTGCGTTCACCCCGACGATGAGCGGTTTAAGCATTTGATTGGCACAAAAGTACTGATTCCGCTAATAAACCGTGAGATTACGGTCATTGCCGATGAATACGTTTCGATGGAATTTGGTACGGGTTGCCTTAAAGTAACCCCCGCCCACGACCAAAACGACTACGCTTTGGGGCAGAAACACGGCTTGGAAATCATTGATATCCTGACCGATGAAGGCAAATTAAACGAAAAAGCCGTCATTTTGGTAGGAGAAGATAGATTTGTGGCTCGCAAGAAAATTGCTAAAATGTTGGCCGAATCGGGCAATTTAGTAAAGGAAGAAGACTACAAATCGACCGTCGGAACATCGGAGCGAACGGGAGCGGTCATCGAACCCAAAATCTCGTTACAGTGGTTCTTGAAAATGAAACGTTTGTCGGAGCCTGCCCTCGAAAACGTAATGAACGACACCATTCAGCTCATTCCACCAAAATTCAAGAATACCTATAATCACTGGATGGCAAATGTGCGGGATTGGTGCATCAGTCGCCAACTTTGGTGGGGACACCGAATCCCCGCATTTTATATGCCCGATGGCACTTGTATTGTGGCCAAAGATAAGAAAGCGGCACTAAGAATCGCCCGTGACAAATACCAACTTTACGCCCTCAGCGAAACCGACCTCACGCAAGATGAGGACGTGCTGGATACTTGGTTTAGCTCGTGGCTTTGGCCGATTTCGGTTTTTGATGGCTTCAAAGACCCTAATAATGATGACATTAACTATTATTATCCAACCAATGATTTGGTGACGGCTCCCGAAATTTTATTCTTTTGGGTGGCTCGAATGATTATTGCGGGCTACGAATATAAAGGTACTTTTCCTTTCAAAAATGTATATTTGACTGGTATCGTGCGGGATAAACAGGGACGAAAAATGTCGAAATCCTTGGGAAATTCGCCTGACCCGATTGAGTTGATTGAAAAATACGGTGCCGATGGCGTGCGTACAGGAATGTTGTTTAGCTCGCCCGCAGGAAACGACTTGCCGTTTGACGAAAAACTGTGCGAACAAGGGCGGAATTTCAGCAATAAAATCTGGAATGCGTTTAGGCTCATACAGGGGTGGGAAGTAGCAGCCCCAACAGCCCCCCCCGCCCCCCCGGGGGGGGGCGTTTTGTCGGCGAGGGGGGGGTAGAAAGTTGGGGTGGGGGGGGTTTTATGTACCCCCAAGGGGGGGGGGGGGGGGG
>JANNEN010000433.1:0-1677 GCA_031378715.1 Emticicia sp. | reverse complement strand
ATTGTAATTCGGGAATATTTTTTAGATTCATTTTGAATGTTAGTTTTAATATATTTACAAATTACTTTGAATTACAAAGTTAAATATCCTAAAAAAAGTCTTAATAAAAAGGCTCTATTTTTACATCCCTTTAATCAACGCCTCCAAAGCATTCAAATGCTCTTGAAAAGCCTTTCTTCCATCGGCAGTGGCTTGGAAAGAGGTATTCGGTCGTTTGCCAATAAAGGCTTTTCTGACTTGGATATATTTCTCTTTTTCCAAAGCCGTGATGTGTGATGCTAAGTTGCCATCAGTTAAATCCAAGGTGTCTTTTAAATCGCCAAAATCCACCCAATCATTCACCATGAGGATAGACATAATGCCCAACCGTACACGATTCTCGAATGATTTGTTTATATCAGCGATTAAATTTTTCATTTTTTTGTTTACCGCAAGGACGCAATGACGCAAGGTTTAATTTTGCGTATAATCGTGTCGTCCAATTTTTTAAATTTTAGCGTCCTCCCGTCTTAGCGGTTACAATTATCCTTCATATTTCCGATACATCACCACGCCATACACAATATGCAAAACCCCAAAACCGATTGCCCAAAACAGTAATCCGATTCTCCATTCGTTCATCAATCCACAGGCGAGTCCAAGGGCGATTTCGATGTAACCCAAATATCGAATGTCGTCAAACGTGTATTTTGAGCCATTTACTAAGGCTAAACCATAGAAAACGAGCGTGGCACAATCTATCAAATGGGGGGCTTGTTGCAATAAAATCAAACAGAAAAAACCACCTGCCACTAAGGGAACTGCCAAACCCACAAATAAACGTTTGGAAGTATTATCCCACAATTTCAAGCCTTTTTTTCGTGCCTGATGAGAGGTAAAGTAAAACGCAAAAATCAAAGAAAATGTCAAAACGATAATGCCATCAATCACGATAAAACGCAAAAGAGGAATATTGTCTAACAGATTCAGATATTCGCTTTGATTGTCTTCAAGGATACGCATATACGCCACGTATGCCCCCACGAGAGCAAATACCCCTGCGGATATACCCGAGAGTCCACTCAATGAGATAAATCGAGAAGAGCGTTCCATCATCGAACGTATTTCTGTGAGATCTTGAAGATGTTGTTTCATTTTATTCAAATTACTTTGTGATGCAAAGTAAATATAGGAAATTTTTACAAACAAGTTTTTTGATAATTATTTTCAAAAAACAAACTATCAAAGTAAATTAGAAATACATTTACAGAAAATTCAACAAAATTCCGCCATGAAAAAACAATCTTTACTTTCATTATTCTCTTTTTTTGTTCTTTGTCTTTCATTAAAAGCACAAACAACCACCTCCACAATTGCCGAAGCCCGTAAAATCGCCACAGGAAAACCTGTCACAGTTGCAGGACGAGTAACTGCCACAACACAGTTTGGTTCAACCGCTTATATCCAAGACGGTACGGCTGGGATTGCGGTTTTTAATTCAACTTTTGCCACATCTATTGCCATTGGTGACTCTGTAAAAGTTTCTGGTTTGATGTCGGCTTTCAATGCTCAATTACAGATTGGCACCAGTTCGAGCATTGTGGATTTTACGAAAATCAATGTGCCAAATAAGCCAGTTACTCCAAAAATAATCACCATTGCTCAGGCAAAAGACTTTGAAAATCAGTTAGTTACAAT
>JANNEN010000238.1:0-2469 GCA_031378715.1 Emticicia sp. | reverse complement strand
CACTGGCTTCATCAGTTAAAATGCGTTGATACGAATGCGTTTTGATGAATTTTCCTACCCACAAACCGCCCGTATAACGCCCCGCTCGTTTGGTGGGTAACGTATGATTTGTTCCGATTACTTTGTCACCGTAACTAACATTAGTCCTTGCACCCAAAAATAATGCTCCGTAATTGGTCATATTTTTGAAAAAATAATCATCGTCATCGGTCATAACTTGCACGTGTTCACTACAAATTCGTTCCGATTCTGCCAACATTTCTTCTTTGGTATCGCACAAAATAATTTCACCGTAATCTTGCCAAGCCACACTGGCTATGTCTCTGGTGTTAAGGCGTTTCAGTACATTTTCTATTTGCTGAGGCAATTCCTCGGCAATTTTTTTACTGTTCGTAATACATACCACTGGCGAGTTTGGTCCGTGTTCGGCTTGTCCTAATAAATCAACCGCTACCAATTCTGAATCAACGGTATCATCACAAATCACCATCGTTTCAGTTGGTCCTGCCAACAAATCAATGCCCACACGACCAAATAACTGTCGCTTGGCTTCGGCAACGTAAGCGTTCCCTGGACCAACGAGCATATCTACTGCAATCACGGCATCATTATTTTCGTCCGCTTCCGCTCCCAAAGCCATCAATGCAACCGCCTGAATACCGCCCAAAACATAAATTTCATCCGCACCCGCCAAATGCTGTGCGGCTACGATTGCGGCGGCAGGTTTGCCTTGGTATGGAGGAGCACACGCAATTACGTGCTTTACGCCCGCCACTTTTGCCGTCAAAATTCCCATGTGTGACGATGCCAAAAGCGGATATTTTCCCCCAGGCACGTAAGCCCCAACCCGATTCATTGGGATATTTTTATGTCCTAAAATCACGCCTGGCAAGGTTTCTACTTCCACGTCTCGCAAACCCATCATTTGAATTTGGGCAAAACGCTTGATTTGCGTCTGGGCAAACTGAATGTCAGTAATATCCTGTTCCGAAAGACTATCAATGCACGCCTGAATTTCCTCTGATGTAAGTTTAAAAGTCGTTGGATTCCATTTGTCGAACTTGGTACTGTAATCTCTGATGGCTTGCCAACCACGAGTTTCAATATCGGCCAAAATGGTTTCCACTGTTTCAATCACTTGCTGATTGATTTCTTTGCGTTCTTGGGCAGGTTTGCCCGTTTTGATGTATTGTATCATTGTAATTTTCTATTTTCCGATGTAATATAAAAATCCACAAACCACTAAGAAGTAAGCGATTAGCAGGTAGGATTTGTTCTCGAATTTGCCAGGAATAACGTAATAGCCTTCCTCAGTTTCCGATAATTTGTTATCAATAAAATATTGTTTTTGACCTTTTACAGTAAATTTTTCAATGCCCACGGGTTTTTCGCCGAATACAAAACTGGCAGCGTAGCCCACCGAAGTAGTTACCACAAAACCAAATAAGCTGTACCACATCCAAAAAATATCCGTGAAAGTGGCAATCAAAAGCACGACAACAATTCCTAAAATCAATCCAATATTTACGCCCATTTCGTTGGTACGTGAGGTAAAAATGCCCAAAATAAACACACTAATCGTTGAACCAACCGTGTAAGAACCGTACTTACTGATGGCTTCTAACAAACTCAAATTATTGTTTTGGGACATTAAAACTGCCACCAATGCCAAAATTCCGCCAAAAACAAAGGTTGAGATTTTGGCTACTTTCATCTTCGTTTCTTCCGATGATGATTTATTGATGGCTTTTTCGTAAATATCTTTCACATAAACCGTCGCCATTGAATTGAGTGAAGCCACCATGCTACCAATACCCGCCGCAAAAATAGCAGCTACAATTAATCCCAAGAATCCGCTTGGCACATTGTCCAGAAAGGTTACGTAAACATCATTGGGTTTGGCAAATGTTTTGCCGTCATAGAATACATAAAGCAATAAACCCAAGGTCAAAAACAAGAGCATTTGAGCCACAATCACAAAACCCGTTGAGAAAAGCGACAATTTGAGATTTCGCATACTTTTGGCAGCTAACATTCGCTGAACTTGGGCTTGATTGCCCCCAAAATAAGAAATGTGCAAAATCAATCCGCCAATAATTCCCGCCCAAAGGGTGTTTGGCGTGGTGAAATTCATCGTAAAATCAATGGCTTTTAATTTGCCCGCTTTCTGCACAATATCGTAAGCATCTGGTAGCGAAACGGGTAACTTCGTAATGGCAATATAAAACGAAGTAATAATGCCAACCCAAAGAATAGCAATCTGCAAAACATCTATCCAAATCACCGCCGTGAGTCCGCCCAGCGTGGTTACAAAAATGGCAAAGGTCATTATCAGAATGGTAATAGTAATATCCAAACCTGTAATATGCGACAACACAATGGTCGGGGCAAGAATCACAACCCCCATGATTGTCATTAACTTGAACAAGAAAGTTGCCGCCAAAAGTGTACGAGAAAGTGTACCAAAAC
>JANNEN010000394.1:0-3933 GCA_031378715.1 Emticicia sp. | reverse complement strand
TAATCCCATCGTAATAATTTCGCTGTCGTGGTATTCGACTTTAAAGGGTAAATCAGCCGCAACTGACAAATAATCTGCTTCCGAGGCGGGAATACAAACCATTGCTTTGGTTTTGAGTTCGGCTAAAATCGTTTCTTTGATGCTTTTTGTTGCTATCATGTTCATTAATTTTCATCAAATATATAAAAAAATCATACCACAGACAACCCCGCAGCGTTTTTGTGCATATATACATTTGAAAGCCAAACGCAAACTGACTTGATGCACGAAATTCAACTAATCGCAGCCCTAAAACGACAAGACCCATTTGTGCAGAAGCGTGTCTATGATACGTTTGTAAAGCGAATGTTTCGGCTATGTGTGCGGTATGTACGAGCCGAGGAAGATGCCCAAGAATTGTTGATGAATGGCTTTTTGAAGTTCTTTCGGTCGGTGGATAAAATGGAATATCGGGGCGAAAATTCGATTGAGCCGTATTTGAAAAAAATCATGGTCAATGAGTGTCTGATGTTTCTTCGACAAAAGCAACTTAACACCGTTTCGTTGGAGGAAATACTTGATAATGAGCCAGTTAGCGATTTTTCCACCTACGCCCACATCGACGAAGAAGAAATTTATGGCTTGATTTTGAACCTACCCAACGGCTACCGAACGGTTTTTAATCTCTTCGCCATCGAAGGATTTAGCCACGCCGAAATTGCCGAAAAACTCAAAATTAGCGAGAACACATCAAAAACTCAACTGCACAAAGCCCGACAGTTTTTGCAGGCTGCATTACAAAAACGAGGATACGATTATGGCACATGAAATAGATGATTTTTTAAAGCAAAAAATCGAAAACATTCAAGATACACTACCCGAAGATTCGGCTTTTGACGAAGCGTCACTCTGGGGAAATATTCAGCAAGATTTACACAAACCCAAGCGTTCGGCTTGGTATTGGGTTTCGGCGGCGGTGTGTTTGGTGACAATGCTAATTTCGTGGATTTTGATAGATGAACGTAGAGGTGAATCACATACGCCCATTGCGGTAAAACATGAAAAAATGGCAGAAAAACCGATTGTTTTTAAAGAAAAAACTAAAATTTTTGACCAAAAAAAAGCTAAAAAAGTTCAAGTTTTAAAGCCAAAAAAAATCATCGTACCTCAAAAATTAGATTTTCAGTTTGCAAGTATTTCGTCAAAAAATATTGATTTTTCGAGCAAAAACGCTAATAATTTGCCCGATTCGCTTACTTTTCAGTCAAAAATTACTTTTGAGAAAAAGCCCAAAATGAACATTAAAATTGTGCATATCAACGAGATATCGAAATATGACGATGCTCCATTCAAGCAACCGAGATTTAAAGTACAATTTGCGGGAACGCTATTCGACAAAGCCGAACCCAACCCAAGCGAAACAATAAAAACACCTTCAATCAGAATACAATAAATTAGTCGATTATCCATGGACGACAGACGATAGTTCAATCTAAAAAAACCAATATTTATGAAAAATCTATGTGCAATTTCAATGCTCGTACTGGGCATTGCAGGGAATGTTTTTTGTCAGAAAAGTAGGGCAAAGTATGATACCCTTACGGTTTTAGAGGGTGTTCGTCCACCCATTATGGTCAATGAATTTGCCCGAAAAAGTGACTTATATTTCAATGAGGAAGTCAAAAAAAATCTCAATAACTTGGTGATTGATTTTGGCAATAAAAATCGCTTACTAATTGATTATCAAGGAGTTAAAGATTTTGAATTGCGACATAACGCAGATTCTTTGTTGCGTAGTTTTTGGCAAGATTATTCATTGATTCGAGATACATTAAAGCAAAATACTGTGAGGAAAATTACATATTATGCACGAAACAAAAACGTTAATCGAAAATCAATAATTAATGTGCAGTATTTTCCACAAAAAGAAGTTTTTCAGTTTGGAAAAGAAACTGAAATAGTACATTTACAACAAGATACTTTGGTCTTGATTAACTTTGATGACAAAGCAACTGCCGAACTGGCAAAAAGTGCTAATCGTGTTTTCAAAACCTTTCAAAGTCAAAGTTTTTTGTTTAATCTAAATGCTATTGATGATGTGGAGGAGATTCTTGATTTCAACATCAATCAAGCAATTATAGAAGCGTCCGAAAGAATTAAAAATGAAAGAAAAACCGTAAAACCTTGGAAAATACTCGGTGTAGAAAATGATTTGGCAAGCCAACGAATCAGAAGTAAAGTTAGGGGTAACGCTTTATTTGATTTTATTAGTTTCCATGCTGATTTAGGCGTTGGGTTTTCGGAAGATAAAATACGAAATTCATTGACTTTTGCGTTTGATATAGTATCGAGTTATCATAAAAAAGGCTTTATAGTGGGCTTACAGCTCGTTATTACGCCAAATAAGACATCAGAATTTGATTATACACAAACATATTTTACTGGAATGACATTTTACAAAAAAACGAAAAGTAAGCCGCTCCTAAGAGGAGGAGTATTTGTGGGAGTGAACAGTGCCTCTGTGTTTAACTTTATTAATCAAACCCAATTTGCACTTGAAAGAAATACTAATATCAAGATATTTGGGTGGTATCAACTTACTCCACTAATAAGAATTCAACCAGAGCTGTACTCATATCAGTTTAAAGAAACACTATCTAATATACCTCCGTTTGGTTCAACAAAACAAATTTCATTCTTTGCAAAATCAGGGCTTCGTATCTCCTTTGGCTTCTAAAATAGGAGTTACGCATGGTTGCTATTTCCCCCTCCTTTTTTCAAGAAGGAGGGGTGCCTGACGCAGTCGGTGGGGTGGTTTTTTAGCGTAGAATTTGTTTTAAAATACCTCAATGACCTTTAACCACCCCGTCAAAACTCGACTACGTCAGAGTTTTACCACCCCTCCTTGAAAAAAGGAGGGGAAATTATTCTCAGTGCGTACCTCCTATAAAATATAAAAGTTGACAACCAGTAAAGGTTTCAGGATCTCCTTCGACATATAAACTTCGGTGATATTTCACAAAAAAACACCCAGCCGAAATCGACTGGGTGCGTACAAGTTTTAGTTTAGGGTAGGTACTGGAATCGTGTCTTAGGGTTAGGGTTGAATAATTTCGTTGTAATATTAAATTTTTTATTGAATAAATGCAAATTTTTGGACAAATATTTTATGTACCTACATACTATTGAACGCTGGCAGGGCTTCAAGCCCCTGCCAGCGTTGGCGTACAAATGATAAATATTTTCAAACAAAATTGTATTTACTGGGTTAAAATAGCTACACAAAAGCCCAAATATATGCCAAAGTCACTACTGAAGTACAAAAATTACGATGTTCATTCCATCACCACGGCCCACCAAGGACGCATGAACGCAAACATCGCCACGTGGGTTATGCAGGTTGCCATGGGCGGAAAGTTGGTCTGTGTGGCTCTCTACAAAATTGATTATACGATTGAACTCGTGCGGGCATCTAACCTACTGAATATCAATATTTTAGCCCAACAACAAACCAATTTGATTGCGAAATTAGGCCGAAAAAGCGGGCGAGATTCCGAAAAATTCAAGAATCTAAGCTACGCTTTCGATGAGCGAGGGTTGCCTTATCTGACCGAGGCCATCGGTTATATTCAGTGCAAAGTACTACACACGACCGATGCGGGCGACCACGAACTCTTTGTCTGTGAAGTACTAAAACAGGTAGTGCTGCACCCCGAACGAGAAGTAATGACCAATAATTATTTGCGAGAAAAAGGCTTGGTGAGGGGGTGAAAATGTAATGAATAATGTTGAGTGAGTAATGTTGAGTGACTTGAACTAAATAAAATACTATTTTCAGTCTGGTAATTTTTTGTTCAGTTTATCCCATTTTTTTCTACGAATAATGGATTATTTAAAGCAAAAAATGGGGTAAAATCAACAAATAAAGTGTCGAATCAAAAAAGTACTTTATTT
>JANNEN010000374.1:0-24021 GCA_031378715.1 Emticicia sp. | reverse complement strand
GGAAGGTTTCGAGGCAGAAGATCAGCGCCATATTGACGAGATGCTAATTGAGCTAGACGGCACGCACAACAAATCCCGCCGTTGCCGCACTGTTACCATTTACTGATGGGTCGGCACCTGAATAATTAGTAAGGATGAATAAATCAGTTCCCGAAGCGAATAGGCTCAGTCCAGAAAAATACTTCAAATTTTTAATCATTTTTTGGGTAAAGCGATAGCTTACACGAGCCTCACGCAGACGAACCCAGTTAATATCTTTTTCCACAAAGTTTGAAGCATACATACGGCCATCTTGGTAGTATGTACTAAAATATGGCGTAATTTGAATTGTATTTTGGGTCGGATTTGCCGTTTCTTCTAAACCATCTCTCAAAACTCCTGGTAAGATAATTGATTTCTCACGGTCGAGCGTGCGAGTACTATATCCTCTTAACGTCATCCAATACTCTGTTCCGTTCATAATATCACCACCCTTTCTTAAATCTAATGAAAACGAAAGGGAAACATTTTTGTAAGTAAGACTATTGATAATTCCACCAGTAATAGCTGGGTTTCGCTCTGCGATCTTTACATAATTTGGATTTACCAAAGGAACACCCGTGCCAGGATCAATTAGTATTTGTCCTTTTGAGTTTCTGAAATAATCTTGCCCTGTTAATGAGGTTGTTGTACTTCCAGGTACTAAACCATTTCGGAAAGCGTCAAGCCATGTATCAGAGTTATAATATTCGGGGATATTTGATGGTAAGTTTAGCACTTGATTCCGAGTACCCGCCATATTTAGTGTAATATCCCACTTAAAATTCTTGTTCTTAATCGGTTGTCCAGTAACGATTAACTCCATACCTTTATTACGAGTATCTGCTACATTGAGGGTCGAGAGAATAAACCCAGAACCATAGCTCAAACGAACCCCTCTAACAATTTGCCCAATGTTGAGTGTGTTATAATATGTGTAATCAAAGGTTAATCTTTTTCCAAAGAAACTCAACTCTGTTCCAACTTCAAAAGTACGTTGTCTTTCTGGTCTAATAAACGGATTATTATTAGTGAAACCATAGCCGTAGCCTAATCCGCTGGTAAGTTGCCGATTATAGACCGACTGCGAACCGTAAGGAGAAATATCCTTAGCCGTTTCTGCCACCGAACCACGTAATTTACCATAGGTGAATATCTTCGAACCTTTTGCAATTAACTCATTAAAATTGAAAGCTAAACTCGCCGAAGGATAAAAGAACGAACGAGATTCTTTCGGTAAAGTAGAGGTCTGATCATTCCTGCCTGTGAGGGTAAGCACCAGAATATCATCATAATTGGCGGTATATTCTCCAAAAATACCTTGTGCTCTTCTTCTTACGAGCGTATCACGTCCGAGGGTTCGGCTATTCAAGATAGTTGCTGGGTCAACGGTTGAGAAGTTATTGACAAAATCTTCCCCTGCCTTTGCAAGTTTTTGACCTCTTTCGGCAAAAATATCTCGGCGGTATTCATCAATTGAGGTACCAATTCGGAGAGTATTGCTTAATTTTCCAATGTTTTTCTCGGCTGTTGCAATCAGTACACCACTATACCCTTTAAATTTTTCGGTATAATTTTCAACTTGACCACCAACTGTATAATAGTCATTTGACAATGGATGAAAGAATGTATTACCTTTTGTTTGGTAAGAATCCAAGCCACCTCTTGCTGTAACCGTCAGCCAAGGAAGTGGTCGATAAGAAGCTGAAAGGTTATAAACATAACGATTCGTTTTATCGGAACTTTGGTTTCGGTTTACTGACCAAAAAGGATTATCTGCCTCCGCAAAGTTGGCATCATCAAAGAATCTTCTCCGAGAACCATCATCTTTTACATACTGAGAGGCATCATTATAAATTGGCCAAGAATATAAGGCCTGCAAAAAACCACCTGCTCCACGCAATGCTTTCTGGTTTTGACTATATGTGTAGGCTACACTTGCGTTTGAATCAAATTTTTTGTCTAATGATTTGTACGAAGCCGTACCACGTGCATTATATCGGTCAAGGCCTGTATTTGGAATTGTGCCATTTTGATTAGTAGAACCCAGTGACAAGCGATAAGAAAGGCGTTTTTTTCCACCATCAAATGTCAAATTATGCTTTTGAACAAAAGCATCATCAAAGAAATTCCTAATGTTGTTGTAAATTCTTGTCGTGTCAGCAATTTTAGGGCCAAGGGCATTTCGTGTGCGTTGCCCTCCATCGCCAAATAGTCCTAAACCGTAAGTTGTTTGTACTTCGGGAAACAGATACATGTGGTCTATTCTAAAACTGTTATCGTAGCTTATCTTTAATTTTCCCGCTGCCCCTTTTTTAGTAGTAATAACAATCGCACCACTACCAGCATCAATTCCGTAGAGAGAAGTCGCTTCTGGCCCCTTCAATACAGTAATACTCGAAATATCATTTGGGTTAATATCAGCCGCACGGTTAGTAAAATCATTACCTCGATTAGATCCTTGAACTGTGAGGTTATTTTGGTCAAAAGTAGAATTACTAATTGGCAATCCATCAACGACAATAAGTGGAGAATTATTTCCACTCAATGAGTTAAAACCACGCAAGACAATCTGAGAAGATGCACCTGGAGCTCCACTCGTTGTATTGATAGTTGCACCTGCTACTCGGCTTTGAAGAGCAGTTAAGAAGTTTTCTCGTTGCGTTTCTGCAATTTCATCACCATTTACCTGTTGAGTGGCATAGCCCAAAGTCTTTTTACTTTTTGATGTATTAAAAGCCACAACTACAACCTCATCTAACTCTGCTGAAATCGTCTTTAATTCCGCATTAACAATTAAAGCAGAACTAACCTTCACACTCTGAGTTTCAAACCCCAAAAAGCTAAATACTAACGTTGCACTCTGCGGAGCCGTAATACTGTACTTACCTTCCGCATTGCTGATTGTGCCTTTACTCGTACCCTTCACCGCCACACTTACGCCTGGTAATGCCGAGCCATCTTCCGAAGAAGTTACTTTTCCACTAATTGTTTTTTCTTGGGCGAATGTTTCTTGCAGGAAAAACACCGACAACAGCACGACCCAACATCGTAGAGTTTGTTTCATTTTAAATGATTAAAGTAGATTATTGATGATTAAAACTTGTGCAAGATAATAAAAACTGTACGATTTATTACTTTTCAGTGGGGCTTTTATGATAATTTAATAAAACTTTGGTAATATTTTTATTAAACACATCTATCCAACTTTACCTTAGACGTGGTTTTCGTAAAGTTATTTTTGGCAAAAAGCACCATTTGGCATAATTTTTATCAAACTAATTGTAGAAGTTCAAAATCAATTTCATAACTTTGCACTCCGAAAAAAAATGTATCAGTGTAAATCGTAGTTTTTGAAGTAATTACTTGATTATCAAGTATTTAATCAAGTAAATTAGTTAAACGAAAAATTTAAAATGGCAAAAACAGAAAAATCAGGTCTTGAAATCATCGAAAGTCCCGAAGCATTACAGCAAGAATTTAGCAAAGCCGAAGGGTTTCTGAAAGATAATCAAAAAGTATTCGCCTTCATTGGTGGCTTTATATTAGCAGTAGTTTTAGGAATTGTAGGCTACAATTACTACACAAAATCACAAGACGACGAAGCACAGGTAGCCATGGTCAATGCGTTTTTTGCGTTCGAGGCAGATTCAACCAAGCAGGCACTCAACGGTACGGGCGGCAGCGAAGGTATGATAGCTATTGCATCAAACTACGGTGGCTCGAAAGGTGGAAACTTAGCCGAGGTAATATCGGGTATGCTTCTGATGAAGCAAGGCAAGTTTGATGAGGCTATTGAGCATTTGAAAAGTTTTAGCTCTGACGACCTAATCATGCAGGGACGTGCCTACACCCTCATCGGTGATGCTTATATGGAAAAGAAAAGCACCGAAGAAGCTATTTCGTACTACAAAAAAGCCGTTGATTACAAACCAAGCAAGACTTTCACACCAGCAAACTTGATGAAACTCGGCACGGCTTACGAAGTTGCTAAAAACAACAAAGAAGCGATTGCCGTTTACGCCCAGCTTATCGAAAAGTATCCAACATCTATCGAAGTTGGTAATGCCAAAAAATATAAATCCAAACTCGAAGGCACAGTCGGCGAATAACTTGGTTATGCACAAAATATAATCAAAGGGACGAGCCGAGCGGTTTGTCCCTTTTTTAATTTTGAATGAGTGAATGATAGAATTAATGAATAAGTTGTTGTGAAACAAATTCTATCATTCAGTTCCACTGTGGCACTCATTCTATCACTCTATCATTGAAAAAATGTCAAGTCAGAACAAAAATCTAAGCGAATTCAGTACCGAAAACTTACCCGATGTAAGTCAGAAACGTTTTGCTATTGTGGTAGCCGAATGGAACGAGGAAGTAACCGAAGCACTTTTTGAGGGTGCTTACAAAACGCTGTTAGACAATGGCGTGAAAGCCTATAATATCGTTCGGGCAAATGTACCAGGGAGTTATGAATTAAGTTTTGGCTCGCAGGTTTTTGCCCAAAAGTCTGATATTGATGTCGTTATTGCTATCGGGTGCGTGATACAGGGCGAAACTAAGCACAACGATTATATCAATCATGCCGTAGCACAGGGGCTTACGAATGTTTCGCTGAAATATAATAAACCCGTGATTTTTGGCGTACTTACACCAAACAACCAACAGCAAGCCCTCGACCGTGCGGGTGGAATACATGGTAATAAAGGCGACGAAGCGGCGATAACTGCAATAAAAATGTTAGCTTTAAACTAAAAAAATGCAAAAACCAAGACCAAACATATCAAAAACGGCTTTCTGGGACGTTGATTTTGAAGCGATTGATTTTGAGAAGAATCAAGTTTTTATCATTGATAAGGTTTTTAATTTTGGAAAATTTAGCGACCAGTTAGCAATCATTCGCTACTACGGTATCGAAAACATTAAAAGCGTTGTCGTTCAAGTTCCATATTTGAGAAAAGAAGTTTTCTCATTTATTTGTGGTTATTTTCAATTAAACCCCGAGCAATTTCAATGTTATTTACGCAGACAGTCGAACCCCTCACACTGGGAATACTGAAAGATTTAATGATGCTTCCAGCATTAGAGAATTTTGCTTTGGTGGGTGGCACAAATTTATCACTGAAAATAGGACACCGGCTTTCGACAGATTTAGATATCTTTAGCAATGAAGATTTTGAAAGCGATGCAGTCATACCCGCGATCAAGGCACTTTACCCGCAATTCGATGTAGTGCGTAAAACAAAACGCTCTTTTGCTGGTACCATTGATGAGCTGAAAGTTGATATTGTTTTGCATCAATATCCTTATTTGAACGAAATCGAAGAGATTGAAGGTATTCGTTTTGTTTCGATTCCTGATGTGGTGGCAATGAAACTAAATGCTATCTCGAAAAGAGGGGCAAAAAAGGATTTTTATGACTTGGCACATCTACTTGATTTGTACTCTATCGAAGAAATGCTTGAGTTTTTCAAGACAAAGTATAGTAATCAAGAAATAGGTTTCGTAGTTCATTCGATGTATTATTTTGAAGATGCTGAAAAACAAAACGACCCAGTTTCGTTGAAAAATGACTCTTGGGAAGAAATTAAGAAAAAAATCAAGAAATCGCTCGATGATTTTATGAATAGATGCTTATAAAACAACCAAAGAAAATGCGAGTGAAACCCCTATTCGCTCATTCAAAACTCATTCATTCAAAATTAAATTTAAAACAATGCAAGTTTGGAAATTTGGCGGCACATCAGTAGGCAAGCCCGAGCGGATGCACGCAATTCGTCAATTAATTACCGAAGATTCGGGGCGTAAAATCGTAGTTTTGTCGGCACTTTCTGGTACTACAAATGCCTTAATTGCCATCGGAGAAGCCCTAAAAGCTAATAACGATACCGAGGCAATCGCCCAAATCGACTCGCTTTATGCTCATTATCAAGCGTTTATCAAAAATTTATACAAAACCGAAGCGGGTTTTGAGCAAGGTAAAGCAGTTGTCGAAAATGAATTTAATTTCATTCAGTCATTGGTAAATATCAAGCCGTTTTCGCTCAAACAAGAGAAAGCAATCGTTGCCGAAGGTGAGCTACTTTCGACCCAAATGTTTGAGGCATATCTGCAAGAAGAAGGCGTAAGTTCGGCTCTGCTTCCTGCATTAGATTTCATGTTGATTGATGCCGACAACGAGCCAGTACTGAGTTTTACGGAAGAAAAATTAACGTCAATTTTATCACAATTAGTTGAAAAACAAGTCTTTATCACCCAAGGATTTATTTGCCGAAATCCCCGTGGCGAAGTTGATAACCTGAAACGTGGCGGTTCGGATTATACCGCATCGCTGATTGGCGGAGCAATTCGTGCCGAAGAAATTCAGATTTGGACCGACATTGACGGTATGCACAATAACGACCCAAGAATCGTGAAGCGAACTTTCCCCGTGCGGGAACTGACTTTCGAGGAAGCTGCCGAATTGGCGTATTTTGGAGCAAAAATCTTGCACCCAAGTACAATTACGCCCGCCAAAATGCGTGGCGTACCCGTGCGTTTGAAAAACACCATGGAACCCAATGCCTACGGAACACTCATTGCCGACAAATCGACCGACTCCGAAATCAAGGCGATTGCGGCCAAAGATGGCATCACGGCAATTTATATTCATTCTACCCGTATGCTCAATGCGTATGGTTTTATGCGGAAAGTTTTTGAGGTTTTCGAGAATTTCAAAACGCCCGTCGATATGATTACGACTTCGGAGGTTTCGATTGCCGTAACGATTGATAATGCCGAACATTTGGATAAAATCACGGCAGTTTTGAGTCAGTTTGCCGACTTAGAAGAACACGACCGCAACCAATCAATCATTTGCATTGTCGGAAATTTCATGGCCGATAATGCAGGAATCGCCCTCAAAGTGATTCAAGCCATGCGGGATATTCCAATCCGAATGATTGCCTACGGAGCCTCCGAGCATAATATTTCACTTTTGGTAGATACAAAACATAAAAACGAAGCCCTGAATGCCTTGAATGAAGGGCTGTTTAGGTTTGACTAAAAATACGTTTACGTTACTTTTCATTAACTTTGTTTGTTAAAAAACTTAATATCATGGAAATCCAAATTAGCGTTGAAAACCCCAAAAATGTACTTGCTTTATTAGAGCTTCTGAAATCTTTTGAAATAATTGACACCTTCAAGGTTTTGGAAAATTCTTTTGCCAGAAAAATAGAAATCAAGAACGAACCTACGTTTTTTGACCAGTTTTATGGTAAAACGAATAGTGGCAAGACTATCGAACAAATTGACGAGCAATTAAACACACTTCGCAAGGAATGGGAAAGAGATATTTAATAGACACTAATATTGCAATTTATTTTTTAGACGGACACCTCCCACCCTCTGCTATTCTTTTTCTGAGCGAAGTGATAAATCAAGAAATTAATATTTCAATCATTACAAAAATAGAGTTGCTGGGCTGGAATTTCCCCAATCCCGAAAAAATGTCGATAAATCAAGCATTTATTGATAACTCTGCTGTACTTCCACTTGATAATGCCGTCGTTGCAAAAACTATCGAGTTAAGGCGTTCATACAAAATCAAATTACCCGATGCAATCATTGCTGCAACTGCAATAGTCTTTGATTTTACACTCATTTCTCGCAATGACAAGGATTTCGATAAAATCGAAGGACTAAAATATTTCAATCCATTTTAATTTACGAAACCTTATAGGTTTTGAAAACCTATAAGGTTTAAGAAAATTTAATCAAATGCTACAACTCAATTACATCAAAGAAAACAAACAAGCAACCATTGAGAGCTTGAAACGTAAATATTTCAAAAATGCCGAAGAAACCATAGAAAGCGTTTTGAGCATTGACCAAAAACGCCGTGAAACCCAAACCGAATTAGATTCAACTTTGGCTCGTGCAAATACCTTGTCCAAAGAAATCGGTGGCTTGATGAAAGCGGGCAAAAAAGAAGAAGCCGAAGCTGCAAAAGCCGAAACTGCCGAACTTAAAATAAAATCCAAGGCATTGGAAGAAGAGCTAAAAGCCTCAGAATCAGAACTTTATGAGGTGATGGTTACGATTCCGAACTTGCCACACATGAGCGTTCCCGTAGGTCGTACGCCCGAAGAAAACCTCAATATTTTTGAGCATGGAACGATTCCAACTTTGCACGATGCCGCTTTGCCACATTGGGAATTGATTAAAAACTACAACCGTAACGACGGACCGATTATTGACTTCGATTTGGGTAATAAAATCACGGGGGCGGGTTTTCCAGTTTATCGAGGAAAAGGTGCGAGGATTCAGCGAGCAATGATAAATTTCTTTCTGGATGAAGCATTGGCAGCAGGTTATATGGAAATTCAGCCACCGATTTTAGTTAATAAAGAGTCAGGTTTCGGCACGGGGAATTTGCCCGACAAAGAAGGACAAATGTATCATTCAACGGTTGATGATTTATATTTGATTCCGACTGCCGAAGTACCCGTTACGAATATTTACCGTGATGTAATTTTGTCAGAAAATGAGCTTCCGATAAAAAATACCGCCTACACGCCTTGTTTTCGTCGTGAGGCAGGAAGTTGGGGGGCTCATGTGCGAGGCTTGAATCGTTTGCACCAATTTGATAAAATCGAAATCGTGCAAATCAGAAAGCCCGAAGAGTCTTATCAAGCACTCGACGAAATGGTTGAACACGTGAAAACCTTGCTCGAAAAACTTGAATTACCTTACCGAATTTTGCGTTTGTGTGGTGGAGATATGGGTTTTACATCAGCTCTTACCTACGATTTTGAAGTTTATTCTGCCGCTCAAAAACGCTGGTTAGAAGTGAGTTCGGTTTCAAATTTTGAGTCTTACCAAGCCAATCGTTTGAAACTTCGCTACAAAGTGGACGGCAAAACTCAGCTATTGCACACCCTCAATGGTTCGGCTTTGGCGTTGCCGAGAATCTTGGCTTGTATCTTAGAAAATTGCCAAACGCCCGAAGGAATCAAAATACCAAAAGTGCTTGTGCCTTATTGTGGATTTGACACAATCAGTTGATAGTAAGTGATTTATACGAAAAATGCCATTGATATTTTTAGTATCAATGGCGTTTTTTATTGGCGGTCAGACCTGCGGTGCAGACCGTATTATAACAGTTTTTTCTTAAAATACTCAATCGCCATGCCGTAGGCTTCCTTGGCTTTGGCTTCGTCAAACTTCGGATTACTTGGATTGGCGAATGCGTGGGCAGCATCAAAGATTTTGTAGTTGAGGGTTTTGCCTGCGGTTTTCATATTGGCGGCAAACTCTTCAACGATTTCTTTTGAAATCCATTGCTCGGTTGCGAATAGTCCGAGTACGTCGGTGTTCAAAGTTTTGAGTTTCTCGACATCTTTCACAGGCATTCCGTAGTACATCACCGAGCCAACGGTTTGCTTACCACCAATAATTGCTGATTTCAGCGACCAACCACCACCGAAACACCAACCTACATTGGCAACTTTGGCTTTTGTGCCTGCATAAGTCAAACCACCCTTTACGATGTTTTCCAGGCGAGTTTCGACAGCCCCTTGCATCATTTTTCCTGCTTCGCTGGCATCGGCGGCTACTTTTCCGTCGTACATATCCAAGGCTAACACGTTTACGTTTCCGCCCAAATCATTATAAAAAATGTCAGCTTGGCGTTTGATGTGGTCGTTTAGTCCCCACCATTCTTGATAAACAAAGAGCCATTTGTTGGAAGTTTTCTTAGCTTTCACTACGTATCCGTTGGCTTTTTTGCCATCGGGCGTAGAAAATTCCGTCATTCTACCACCTACTTCGCTGGTGTGAGTATAAACAAGGGGCTTCAAGTGCGAGGCAACGAAGGCTTTATCAGAAGCAAATGCCGCCATATTGCCGTCGTTGCTGGCAAGCACCACTTCACAGCAGCTTTGCGAGAAACTGAATGTTGAGATAGCCAGAAATACAAAAGTCGAGATTGTTTTTTTCATTACGTTTTTTAAAATTAGATGTATATACATATAAAACGTTTAAAATGAAAAAAAGGTTTTTGGTGATAAAAATGCGGGTATTTTCAGAAATCGGTAGTGCCGTATAATAAAAATGATAAGGTTTTTACAAAAATAAAACTAATAGTTATTGACTATACTTGCACATTTTTTATGATTGTGAGAAGGATTTTACTTTTCAGTACCCGAATAAATTCGGTAATTATCACCCGACATTATTTCTTTGAATAACTACCAAGGAAAATAAGCTAAGTAATGTTTAATGATAAATGTTGAATATTTAATGGTGTAAAATGCTTATAATCAACAAGTTAAATAAATTTAAAATGTCGATTATTTCCATTCAACTACTTAAACTGATTTTAAACAAACATTTAATTTTAATCACTTTTAGTAATTTTTAGCCCTTCAACGTTTTTCTAATACATTAGATTCAAACAAAAAAGCTCAATGAAGTTATCATTGAGCTTTTTTTATGCTTGACCGAAAAATATTCTTACTGACTTTCGGTTGGTGTTTCGGTATCGGTTGGGCTACTGATTTTCTTGGCGTCCATGTCAAATATCAGCGTTATCCGCCAAGTATTAGCGAGCGGGTTTCCTTGGGTGGTTGGTATCAAATAACTCAAATCAAGCTGATAATTATTGATTTTGAACCCTAAACCCGATGTTATGAATTTATTACCACCCTTGGCATTACTTTCCATGAAGTATCCGCCACGCAGTGCAAAAAGATTATTGTACCAATATTCTACACCCGTTGATAACGTAAACTCTCTCAATTCTTCTTTAAAACCATCGGGAGCATCACTAAACGAACCAAATATGCCCGAAATCACGCCCGTAGTTTCGGGATCTTTTCCTTTCACAATCTTATTGTTGTTATCTCTCAAAGGTGGTGTCGGAATGAGTAGTTTATTTACGTCTAACAAAATATTAAATTGGTTATGGGCATCAATTTTATAATTCAAACCACCGCCTATTTTTAAGTTTGTAGGAATATAAAACGCATTTTTACCACCATAGTTGATTTTGCCACCAATGTTCGAGATAGTTGCTCCCGCCGTATATCTGGTGCCTCGGTCTTTGTTTTTTACGCTCGGTTTTTCGTTTGTATAAAAAAAAGAAATATCTCCCGCTACGTTGTTGGCTGCTTTGCTCGCAATGCCATTTACGACCTGGTTTCCGATGAGGTTTGAGTGAATGTATCTCAAATTAATTCCCGTTGAGAAATCTCGGCCGATTTTACGGGCGTATCCCGCCGTGATATTCATATCTCTCGACTGAAAAGTGCCATTCGGCTGACCAGTTGCGGTTGTAAACTGAATCTCACCTTGGTTAAAATAAGTCATTGACACGCCAAATGCCGAACTTTTATCAATCTTCTTGAACAAACCTACATTCAGCAAGCCCATGTCATCGACTAAATCACGTAACCAAGGGCTGTAAGAAACCGTCGAACCGATATTTTTGTCGATGAAAGCTAATTTTGCGGTATTCCAATAAATTGAGTTGGCATCGGGCGATGAAGCCACGCCCGCATCACCCATCGCCGAAGCTCTCGAATCGGGCGAAATACTAAGAAACGGAACGGACGGTGACAATGCTCTTGTGACTGACTTATTGTTTACTTGTGCCTGAGTGCTAAGAGCATTCATCAAAACTACACTTGCCAAAGTGGCTACTAATTTACGTTTCATGTGAGAAATTTTAATATTCTACCCTCATTGTGGGTGCTTATCAGTTCTGAATGTTTTTTTAGGTCTTGTGCCATTCAGTAGGTTGAGCTATCTAAACGACAAATTTGTGAATCATAAAATACTGATAGTCAGCATTTTGGGCAACTATGGTCTGTCGTCTGTCAACTATTAACTACTTAATAAATTCAAATATAACTTATTTTCTTGATTACTTCCAAAAAACCATTTTTCCTGAGAATGAAGTTGAGCCTTTTTCGGAGGTCGAACTGAGCAAAATCTGATAAAAATAAGTGCCATTTACCCAGTCTTTGGGTTCAATTTTCATGCCAAGGTCGATTGATTTATCGCAAATGTAACACAGCTCAATTTGCTGAAAAACTCGCTTTCCAGTACCATCGAAAACCGATATTTTAAAGGTTAAATCTTGGTTTTCGGCATTGTGTTCGATATAAAAACTGGTACTACTCTCGACAGGATTTGGATAATTATAGGCCCGAAAAATCTTCAGAACACTGTTTTCTACTACAAACTTTAACGCTACTTCGGCCGAATTATTATAGGTATCCCAAACTTTTAATTTTATGGTATGCTCCCCCGCTGGGAGTTTACCAAAGGCGTATTTCAGTAAACCTTTCGTATAATCTTCTTGGTTCGTAAAGTACTGATTTACAACCACTTGCATCGTATCATTAAGCGTCAGAATCATTTCGTGACCCACGCCCGCTTGCGAAATATTTATGCCGTTTTCGTCCGAAATTTGGGCGGTGAGCGTATTATTTTCATCAACCGAAAGCGATATTTTTGGTGCTTGGGTATCATTAACGAGGTTGGTTTCGCTGCCACCAATGTTCAGTTCGTTATAGCTACCCGTGGCATCGGTGGTGCTATCGGCGGCCACGGCATAGAAATTTACCCGCCCCTGCCCGAGTTGATAATTGATGTCTTTCGGCACGACAAAATTTATCTTGAAAAGCCCATTTCGCACCACAACGAGTCCTTCGAAGATTTGATTTCGGTAAGTTTTGTAGCGAAATTTTGCCGTTTTCTGCCCGAGTGTACTTACTTCCGATGGTTTATCAAAAACCGAAACAAGAATTTTCCCGTTAAAATTATTTTTTCTCAGCCCGTCGGTTGCATTGCTTATTTCACCTTCCAAACTCACCTTTGCCAATGCTTTCAAAGTTTGCTTTTCGGGAGATAAACCATTGATTTTTGTCAAGATAATTTTATCAGTCGGATAAGCCAATTTCATCGAAGGGTCGCCCAAAAGTGAAAAATTTCGGTTAAAAACATCACTAAAAGAATTGTTTTTTGTCGTTCGTAAAATATCACCCAAACGGAGTGAAATATTGTTGTTTTTTAGAGAAAAGGCTTGATAAAATGCTGTATTCAACAAAAAATTGGTATTTGAAAAAACTGGGCGAGTGGTGGTAAGCAAGCCAATGGCCGCTCCTTTCGGACTGAGCATGGCAATTTCCGCCCCCGATACATTACCAGGATCATCGAACCGTCCAAAGGAGCAAGTAGCGGTCAAGAACAGCGGCATATTATCAAGGTTTCGCCAACTTTGTATTTGTTCACGGGTCACAATTTTCTCTTCCGTCCAGCCGTCCGTGCCACCGTGTCCGCTATAATTAATGATTAATGCTCCTTCGTTTACGGTTTTGTTTAGGGCTTTGTTTACTTCGGGGGCGGTTGCCCCATTGGCAGTAGCTACCTGTGGAAAAGCATCGACGTATATTTTATTAACGATTAAATCTTGGGTAGTTTTTAGCATACTTGACGAAATATCATCGGCATCTTCCTGATGAATATTGGCATCGCCGTCATCGGCTACGAAGCTAATTTTTCGCCGCCAACTGCCCACTGTTCGTTGGTTTCGGGCGTAATAAATGAGTTTATCGACCATGTTTTTTGCCTCCGAGATATTCTTTGCGGGCAATCGACCAATGCCGATTTCGAGGCTCGTGTTGCCCAGAGAATTTTCTTGCCATTCGCCTTCGTTTTCTTCAAAAAATCCAAAATAATCGTCCGACGAATAACTCCTTACAGGGTGAAGGGACTCTCGGCTTTCGTAGGTCGGAATCTGTAATTTCGTATCAATACTAGCATACTGAATGAGGTTTTTATAATCAAAACTGGCATCGGCAAGGAGAAGCAAATACTTGAATTTTGCAGGGTTTTTGAGCCACAAAAAACGCCCAAAATCTCGAATAGCAGTAGGATCAGGGCTACCCGAACCGAACGCATTATAAATTTCTTGAATATCGACAACGGCTACTTCTAAGCCATCATTTTTACGCCGAAAATCGGCTAATCGCTCGGCTTCTTTTTGCCAATCTTTTACGGTAACTATCAGTAAATCAGGTGTTTGTGTTTGTCGGAGATTTTGATTAGTGATTTTTTGAACCGAATGGGGTTCTATCAGATTATTACTCGAAAATAACACGAATGTTTTGAGTTTGGCTTGAGTTTCTACCCCAAAATTAGCTTCGGAGTTAGCAATTTGGAAAGGAATATTTTCGGGCAAAAGCGGGTTTGTTATTTCCCAAACTTTGTGTGTATTGTTTGCTTGAATGATGTTAAAATTAACGGATTTATACCCCAAACTTTCAATCGAACGCATGAGGGTTTGTTGCTCATTAAATTGCAATTTTCGTTTGGTTTGAATCTCGAAATAATTCAAATACGCCACCGATGTATTTTGCCTATTTTTATCAAAGCTAAATGTCAATTTTTGGGTGTTTTTTCCATTGGCAATAGCCCTGAAAGTTTGGATATTTTCGTAGCCTTTTATGTCGTACGTTCCCGTACCGATTGTCCGTAGATTTTGCTCTCCCAAAAGCGAATCGGTGTTGAGTTTTACACTAATCTTGGTCGGAACTACCGAAGCTCCCAGCACCGCCGAAGTAAGTTTTATGGGTGAATTTGGTAGGATACCTTCGGTTTTCAAATCGAAACTAATTTCGGGGCTCACGCCAAACGATTCGCCGTACCATTCCCGTCCCGAGCCGCCCAAATCTCGCCCACCCAAACTGACTATATTTCGCTGGTCGAGTTCGTGAAAACTGAAATCATCGAACGTTTTAATGACATTATTCGATGTGACCAAAGTTTGATTTTTTATTCGTAACCCTTTCGAGTTTGATACATTCAGGAAGAAAAAAGTAGTGTCGGAATAAGGGTTATTTTGGTGCGTAAATTGCTGATTATCAGCATTATAAATGATTTTATGTGGACTTTCGGCATAGAAAAGAACATAATCTGTTTGGTCAAATTTTGTGTCGGCTTCGCCCACTACTTCAATAGTATTTTCGGTTAAATCTTGTGGTCGGGCAATGTTATTTGATTGGGGTAAAACGTGGCCACCATTGCCGAAAATGCGTAAATTCTGTGGGTTGATTTTTGAAATATCAATGCCCGCTTCTTTCAAAAAATTGGCATCAAGTCGATGAACGCCCGTGCGGGTGGTGGCAATTTTGTACCATTCGCCCGTGGCCAAAACCGAAGATTGGGCATGAGCAAAAAAAGTAACTCCCGAGAAGCAAAAAAGTAATAATACACTACGGCTTTTCCACTCTCTGAGCAAAGCCGAGAGAAACCGAAAAACTACAGAATTTTTACCTTTTACCAACATAATTTTAAAAACTCACAAAGGATTAACGAAGGCCGTTGCCAAAATCGTGTATTTACGTTTCGATTGTTTTTCGATACAAAGTATCCTCGTTCGGCGTTTTTCTATTTTCTGAAAAACCACTCCACGAAACTCAAACCATTGACTATCAAGTATTTGCGATAACGAAACACCCGTTTCTTTTATCTCATCAAAGCTCCGCAAAGCCTCTGATAGCGGAGCAAAACTCACCGACGAAGCCGCAGGATTTTGCATATAAACCCGCAAAGGCAAGAGGAGATTTTCGGGTAGAAAGGCCTCGTTGAGTAGCGGTAGCATCAAATCTTGAAAACTTTTTTTCCATTCCTTACCATGCGGCTCAATGCGTTTGCGACCTTTGTTGAGCCAAGCCCGCTGATGAGCGATTTCGTGAATGTACGTCACCAAAAAAGCGTAAATATTAAGGTCATGATTAACCGTAATTTTGTGCTGCCCGTTACGAAAAATATAATTGCCAAAACAGCTACTTCGGGTACGTGAAACGGTAAACGAAAACGGTTGCTGTTGCCACAAATCTAAGCAATACGTAAGCGTTTCGGCAGGAAGATGCTGACCGAGAATCTCGCTCATCTTGCTGATAGTCAGTGCGTTAGGTTTATGCTGAACGGGCGGCTCAGGTTTTTCGGCAATAATTTGCTGAAATTTATCTAAGAAATTTTTGAACATCAATAACTAAATAGTTGAAATTAAACAATCGACAAATTCACACCTCATAAAGTCTTGATAATCAGCGACTTGTACTACTGTGGACTATCGTCCCTAAACTATCGACTGCTTATAATTCCATGAAACTTTGTAAGATAATGACGGCACTAATTTTGTCGATATTGCCTTTTACTCGGCGGTCTTTTTTCTTCATTCCGCCCGCAATCATGGTTTGTACGGCCATCTTGGAAGTAAAACGCTCGTCGTGCAGGTGAATGGGTGTTTCGGGGAAAATATTTTTTAATTCTACCACAAATCGCTCCACATAAGCCGTGCCATCGGTGGCAGTTCCGTCCAGATTTTTTGGCATTCCGACCACAAAGGCCTCCACGGGTTCGGTTTGGGTGTATCGCCTCAAATAATCTAACAATTTATCAGTTGGAACTGTTTCAAGAGCCGAGGCAATAATTTTTGAAGGGTCAGTCACGGCCAAACCCGTTCGTTTGGCACCGTAATCAATGGCGAGTATTCTGGGCATAGGGTTTGTTTAAATAAAAAAAATTATCGTCTGTGAGGATACTGACAATGACGATTTTGTCCGAAAATATTTGCAAAAACGAGCAAAAAACAAAGTTTTACAGTTTCTTAGCTTCTTCCCAAAAAACGTCCATTTCGGCGAGCGTCATATCTTTTAAGTTTTTATTGGCTTCTTTGGCTTTTTCTTCGAGGTATTGAAACCGTTTGATAAATTTTTTATTGGTGCGTTCCAAAGCAGTTTCAGGGTTTATGTCAATGAATCGGGCGTAGTTTACGAGCGAAAACAGCAAATCTCCAAATTCGCCCTCGGCTTTTTCTTTGTCGATGGCGGTGCCGTTTTCAACGTCAAACATTTCTTTAAATTCGCCCATTTCTTCCTCAACTTTTGCCCAAACTTGGCTTTTTTCTTCCCAATCAAAACCCACCCCACGGGCTTTTTCCTGAATCCTCATTGATTTCACCAAGGCAGGTAGCGAAGTTGGAACACCGCCCAAAACTGACTTATTACCTTCTTTTAGCTTTAATTGCTCCCAATTTCGTTTTACTTCTTCTTCGGTTTCGGCTATTACATCACCGTAAATATGCGGGTGTCGAGATACTAATTTATCACAAATTCCGTGCAGCACATCGGCCACGTCAAACTCGCCCGTTTCGGAAGCAATTTTTGAATAAAACACCAAATGAAGCATAATATCGCCCAATTCTTTTTTGATTTCGGGTAAATCTTTCTCCAAAATTGCGTCTGAAAGTTCGTAGGTTTCTTCGATAGTCAAGTGGCGAAGGCTGTCGATAGTTTGCTTTTTATCCCACGGGCATTGCTCACGGAGTTCGTCCATGATGGTCAATAATCTATCAAACGCCATGAGTTTTTCCATGCGTTGCGGGGGAAATATTGGGGGGAGTTTGTGGCTCATCGGCAAGGAGTAAATGATAGAATAAGTGAATGAATACTTTTACGTTATATTGCCGCAAAGTTCGTTAATAAAACAAGAAAAAGCCACCTGTTTTTGCAGATGGCGAATATATTTTCAAGTTGCTTCCTATTGGGAAGAGATTTAGGCATTGGCTTCAACTTTTCCACTTAATAGCACAACCAACGGCTTTTGTTGTTGTGGTTACGACTGGTTTTCCTGCCAAAAGATTACTGACGGCATCTTCAACGTAGCGTTTTGTTACGCCCGATGGGTCTTGGGCGTTGTCGTCGATGGCACCGATATAACTCACGACTATTTTTCCAACTTCCTTTTTTAGCACATACGCTTGGGGTGTACGCAAAGCCCCAAACATTTTTGAAACGGTTTGGGTGTCGTCGGCCAAATAAGGATACGAATATCCTTTTTCTTTGGCACGGGCTTGCATATTTACGAATGAATCTTCTTCGTAGGCCTCGGGGTCGTTGGGATTGATGGTGATTACGGGAAAGTTCTGGGTAGCAAATTTTGCATCAAGAGCAACGATGCGGTCTTCGTACGACTTTGAAAACGGGCAATGATTCGACGTAAAAATAACAATAAAACCTTTGGCCGAAGCAAAATTAGCTAAGGACACCATTTTTCCATCAACGTTTTTGAGTTTAAAATCTGCTACGGCATCGCCCAAAGTATAACCCAAACTTTCGGTTTTTGTATCTACTGGCTTTTTCGCAATTATGGCGGCATCAGCGTTTTTGAAGAGATAAGTAGAAAAAACGCCCCCCACGACCAACATTGCGGCAACGATTAAAATCTGTCGTTTCATTTTAATTAAAATTTACTGTCAAAAGGAAAGAATTTTTATGTTGATGAATTAACGCTGATAAAACATTAATATTTTAAAAAAAGTGCTTAATCTTGGCTTTAAGTGTCTGATAATCAAAAGATTGTTCATAAAACTCCCGTCGATTACCTTTGAAAATCAATGTAGCAGGAATTGCCCCTGACCACTGCGGGCTTACTTTGTCAATCCAAGCATCATAATCTGGCTCGTCAATTAAGTACGTTTTTGACTTTATTTGATGTTCAGTCACGAATTTTTTTACGACATCAAGATTTTGCTTAAAATCAAGGCTAACAAAAATTACTGATACTTGTTTTGGGTTATATTCTTGGGCCAATGTTTCAAAAACTGGCATTTCGCTTACGCATGGCCTGCACCACGAAGCCCAAAAGTTGATTACATAAATGCTGTCGTTTTTTTGCATAAAGGTTTCTAAATCTCGAAACTTTATAATTTCGATTGAAATTTGGGCAAAAACAGTGAAATTTACCACTAAGCAAACGACTGTCAGATATATTTTGGCTATTTTCAAGGTTCTTTTTTTGAAGAAGTCCGTAAATTTATTTTTAAAATCGGTAATTCGCAATTCCATTCTTTTAAATCGTGACAAAATGACAAAACATATTCTCTTGATGGACGGCCCCGATTCCAAAGGTTTAATTTTTCATGTAACGAGTGTGCTTTTTGGCAACGAATGTAATATTATTTCGCAAGACGAGTACGTGAGTCCAGCCACCGAAGGCACTGATAGTCAGTTTTTTATGCGAACCGAATTTGAATCGTCCGATAAACTCGACCCACAACAAGTTTTGAGCAATTTACAAGAAGCAATCGCCACGCCCGAAATCAACTTACGAATTAACCCAAAAAAGAAAAAAGATGTCGTGATTTTGGCCACAAAAGAGCATCACTGCCTGTCAGATTTGTTGATTCGTTATAATTTTGATGAACTTGATGCCAATATCCTGGCCGTGGTGAGCAACTATAATACGTTGCAACCATTTGTGAGCAAGTTTGGCATACCCTTTCATTTCGTTTCGCACGAACACAAAACCCGTGAGGCACATGAGGCCGCAATTTTGCGAACCTTAGAGATTTACAAACCCGAATATTTAGTTCTGGCAAAATACATGCGGATTCTTTCGCCCGAGTTTGTGTCGCACTATGCTAATAAAATTGTCAATATTCATCATTCGTTTTTGCCCGCTTTCATCGGAGCAAACCCTTACCGTCAGGCCTACGAACGGGGCGTAAAAATCATCGGAGCTACGGCACATTTCGTGAATAATAACTTGGACGAAGGGCCAATAATTGCCCAAAATGTGCAAGATGTCAGTCACCGATATACCGCCTCAGATATGGCTCGTGAAGGCAAAGAAGTGGAAAAATCTGTGCTTACGCAAGCACTAAAACTCGTTTTCAACGACCGAGTATTTATATTTGGCAATAGAACGGTGATACTTTGAGTCGGCAATTCGCAGTTCGCAGTCGGCAGTTTTTTCGACCGCCCACTGTGAACTAAAAAATGTAAAACTATTTATTTCTTTACAATCACAAACTCCACCCGACGGTTTTGGGCTTTGCCTTCCTCGGTATCGTTGCCTGCGATGGGGCGGGTTTCACCAAAACCTACGCTCGTGACCCGATTAGTAGGTAGTTTCTTGGATAATAAGTAACTCCGCACCGACTCGGCACGGTCTTCCGAAAGTTTTAGGTTGGCTTCGTTTGAACCCACGTTATCGGTGTGTCCTTGAATCTCGATGGTTAGATTTACATTCAATTTCAGGGTTTCGGCAATGCGGTCTAATTCAGGAAAAGATTCTGAGCGTAATGTAGCTTTGGCGTACTCAAAGAAAATATTGTTGAGCGGCACTTTTTCGCCTTCTTTTATTTGGACTAATTTGAGGTCGTCATCGTTGATTTCCTTAAATTCTTTTACTTCCGAAAGGTCAATGTTTTTCCCAATCGCAATAAAATCTTTGGCGATAGCATGGTAGGCGTACTTTTTTCCGTAGGGCAGCACGATTTTGTATTCGCCAGTGGCGGGATTGGTGTAGGCGTAGCCGAGTTCTTCGCCGTCGAGTAGGTTTTGATAAACGATTTTTGCTTCAATCGGGCGACCTGTTTTTTGGTCAAGCACTCGCCCACTAATTATCACGACGGGCGTGGGTGCAGTGGTGTTGGTGTTCACGGGGCTATTGCCCGCATCTAAGCTTTTTTGTTCTTCAATTCTGTTGCTTGATGTTTGCACACCCGCTACCGTTGGCTCGATTTTTTTCTCTTCTTTTAGCTTAAACCGCACCAAATCGCCTTTTCCTACGCTATTTTTTTTGGTACTCATATAGGCGTACTCGCCCGAAGCCGAAATCGTGTAAGACATTTCGTTGGCATCGCTATTTACTTTATCGCCCATATTGATGGGTTTCGACCATTTTCGGTAGCTCCTATCTGTACGCTTCGACACCCAAATATCAGTGCCGCCCAAGCCGCCTTTTCGGTCGGAGGCAAAATAAAGCGTATAATTATCCGATGCCAAAAAAGGTGTCGTTTCGGTTTCGCCCGTGTTGAGGTCATCGCCGAGGCTTTCGGGTTTTGTCCAGCGGCCATCTTTCCCCAAAAAGCTCACATAAAGATCATCTTGCTTGCTGTTTTTCTTTTCGCTAAAAGCCAAAATCAACGTTTTGCCGTCGTTTGATAGGCAAGCCGTCAAGAACTGACCTTTGCAAAGATCATTAAATTTTGGAATAATTACTTGCTGCGGCTCGCCCCAGCCCGTTTTGGTTTTTTTGCAGGTCGAAAGCCCCGCTTCGTTTTCTCTTCTACCTCCACTATACACCCCCGAAATCAGAATCGTATTGCCGTCGGGCGTGATACTAAACAAGTCGTTGTACTGATCTTTGTTGATGCTATTGGGCATTCGTCGGGCAATCGTCCAAGAGTCGTCACGATTTTCAGTGTACCACACATCTTGGCTACCCTTCGCCCCAAAACTATTAGATGGGTGGCTCACCCGCACAAAATAAAGCGTTTTGTTATCGGGCGAAATGACGGGATTTAACTCATTAAATTCGGTATTAATGGCCGAGCCTAACTGCTCCAATGCTTGGGCAAAAAGCGGCTTTTGGGCAAATAAAAAGTAAAAAAATGTCAAAAATAGGATAGTCTTACGCATGGGGTATTTATTGGTTTTTAACAACAATTTGTCAAATAGTTATGTAAATAACGCAATCTCTGAGCCAAAATGTATTTATTCTTGAAAAAATCAAAAAATTTGGACGATTCACTTATCAAAAATAAGCACTCACGCCAAAGCGAAATTTATTATTTTCGAGAAAAAAGCATTTCGATTAAAAGTTGCATCAAATTGCTTCACTGACTCAAATTCTTGGCTACCGTCGGGGTGAAGGTCAAGCGTAAAGAATTGGGTGTCGTTGGCATCAAGTTTTGCCAAGTCAAAACCCGTAGTTTGGTAGATAACTTGTTGATAATGAGCGAATAAGGTTTCGTTTTGGGTGTATTTCAAGATTTGCCCGAAGGCGACAATCCACTCGGTTTTGTGCCAAAGAAAATTAAAAATAGAGCCTTTCTGGAAATTTTTATCAAACACCGTTGCCACATATACGAGCCGTTCTTCGGTGCTTAAAGTCGCAAAAAAATCATCGTAGAGATTGCCACTTTGCTGCCAAGATTCTTCTTTTGGGCGAATGATTTTTCTGAAAATCTCCTTTAATTGTAGTTCGGGCGTTTGGCTTTCGAGCGAGATTTTGATTTTCTCCGAAAATTTTTTTTCTTGAAATAAATTAAAAAATCCACGACTGGGGTCATGCTCATATTTCGCTGGTTTTCGGTTGGATTTCAACAATCGAAGAGCGAAAACTATGAGTAACATTAGCTTAAATATGACCCAGAAATGTTTCAATGTTATTGTGGTTTCTCAAAGTTCAAATATTTCAAGACAATCATGATCTTCGCTGACTAAAAAATCATTGATAAGGTCTATGTTATTTTTGATTATTTCTGCCAAATGTTGCGTAGAACAATTCCGAACCCTTAACCATAGAATCTTTGGGGGAGGGGCATTTTGAAGAATTATATTTTCAAAATCCTCATCTAATGTCAAAATAGCGTCAAACTTTTGCTGCTTGGCATTTCTAAAAATAACAACATCGGGGGCATTTATCAAGCCAAGTGTACGTACATGAGCCGTTTTATCGAATAGATGAATAATTTGGGGAATGATGCGATGAGAAATATTTTGGTCTATGATAACTCTCATGCGGCAATCAAAGTACGTTTTGAACGATTGGCAGAAAACTCGAGAGCCGTTAGAATGTCTTGTTTTGTTAATTCTGGAAAATCTTGGAGAATTTCTTCAAAACTCATTTCAGAAGCCAACCAACGCAAAATATCTTCCACCGTGATTCTCATGCCACGAATACAAGGTTTGCCATTCCGTTTACCCGCTTCAAGCGTAATTATATCTTTAAATATATACATTTTGAAATTTTTTTTACAAATATAAGCAATGCCACTGTTTGTTTCTTTTTTCAAATCTTATTTTTCAAAAAATCAGCCGTATGATTGCCTTCGAGTTTTATCATCGCTTCGGGCGTGCCTTCAAATGTCAAATAGCCGCCTTTATCGCCACCGTCAGGACCTAAATCAATCACCCAATCGGCCGATTTTATGATTTCCATATTGTGTTCAATAATAATGACGGTATCGCCTTGATCGACAAGGGCGTTGATAGCTTTTAAGAGTTTTTTGATGTCGTGAAAATGCAAGCCCGTTGTTGGCTCATCAAAAACAAAGAGCGTTTTGCCTTTGTCGGCATTGCCTTTGCTGAGAAAAAACGCTAATTTTACCCGTTGGGCTTCTCCGCCCGAAAGTGTACTCGATGACTGCCCCAAACGAATATAACCCAAGCCCACATCTTGCAGTGGCCGCAATTTATCGGCTAATTTTGCTTCTCTCGTACCAAAAAATGCAATGGCTTCATCGACGTTCATGGCCAAAATATCCGAAATGTCCTTCTCGTCATATTTTACTTCTAAAATCTCTTGTTTGAAGCGTTTTCCGCCACAGCTTTCACATTTTAGACGTACGTCGGCCATAAATTGCATCTCGATTGTTTGCTCACCTTCGCCCTGACAGGCTTCGCAACGCCCACCATCAACATTAAACGAAAAAAACGCAGGCTTGTAATCTCGTGCTTTTGAAAGTTGCTGCTCCGACATCATTTGTCGAATGTAGTCATAAGCCTTGATGTAGGTAACGGGGTTTGAGCGAGAAGATTTTCCGATTGGGTTTTGGTCAATCATCTCAACCTGCGTGATGCGGTCGAGCGAGCCGACTAAGCCCGAGTATTTGCCCGTATCTTCGCCGTACTCGCCTTTGAGGCGGGCAATGGCAGGAAACAAAATCTTGCGAACCAACGTAGATTTGCCCGAACCACTCACCCCCGTAACGGCCGTGAGTACCCCCAGCGGGAATTTTACGTCTAATTCCTTCAAATTATTTTCTCTTGCTCCTTTTATTTCAATAAAATCGACTGGTTTTCGACGAGCTTTTGGCACGGCAATTTGGTCAATTCCCGTGAGAAAATTGATGGTATGGGAGGCCCTACCAGCAGCCCCCCCCGCCCCCGATGGGGGAGCTAAAAATTCGTTCTCTGAAATTTTTAAATTCACCAT
>JANNEN010000235.1:0-3690 GCA_031378715.1 Emticicia sp. | reverse complement strand
GCCGAGGGCTTCCAAATACCATCTATCCTTACCATCATACTGAGTGGCGAGTGTTGTCCAGACTGCGGCTGCTTCGGATGAGGTTTTGTGACGAACCGCCAAGGCTACCTCACGGCGTACTTGGGGCGATGGGTCGGTGGCTAATTGCTGCAACACAGGCAAATTATCAAGCGATAATTCACGAGAAAGTCTAATAGCCGTCATACGAATATCTTCATCTTTGTCTTCGATGGCTTCCTGCACGTATTTTGCTTCTTTGCCCTTGATTTTACCCAACAACCACAAAGCTCTGGCACGCATACGAGAGTCGTCCGACTCCCAGAGTTTTTCTAAGGCAACTTCGGCTTTATCTTGCATGGCGTGTAAGTTTGTCCAAGCCAAATAACGCACCGCTAAATTGCCATTTTGAAGAGCCGCTACGCAACCCTCAGCAGTTGCAAAATCAAATTTTGGTGTCGTATAAGGTTCACCTTTTGGGGCAATTCTATAAATACGCCCACGGGTTGAGTCCGCCATGGCGTGTCCACCAACGCCCGCATCGTACCAATCGGCCACGAAAATCGAACCATCGGGGGCGGTCGTCACGTCCGACGGACGAAACCACTGATCACGCTTCGAGCCATCTAAAATATTATTAATAGTTGCCGTAAAGCCCGCACCGCTTTTCTCGACGGGATACGAACGCACAATACTTGGCCCCGCATCGCAATGTATGACCTGATTTTGATATTTTTTAGGTAGCAGTTTTCCTTCGTAAACAATCATGCCCGTTGGCGAACCCGCTCCTGTTTGTAGCAAATTTGGTATCACACCAGGGTCGTTGAGGTGCCAGTGGCGTTGCGGAATTTCGGTTTCCCAGTTAGTGCGGCGTTCGCTCCAGCTTGCTCCCGTCATTTCGTCTTTATACCCATAGTTACCGTAGTCCATCACGTAATTGATGCGTACGCCCTTATTTCCGTCATCATCATTGTCCGATTGCCACATTCTGCCGTACGAATCAACGGCCACTTCGTAATTATTACGGAAATTATGTCCCAAGATTTCGACATTTGAGCCGTCAATATTGCATCTAAAAACTTTTCCCTGCTTGTAGGTGGAAAATGGTCGCCCCAAATCATCGGTTAGCTCTTTACCGTTTTTATCGCTCAATGTTTCGATTTCGTTTCCAGCATCAAAGTAAAGTTTTCCATCGGGGCCAAACGAGAAAGCATGAATGGCGTGGTCGTGCTGCAAGCCTTTCAAGTTTGTAAAAATAATTTCCTTTTTATCGGCTTTGCCGTCTTCGTTTTCGTCAGTAAATAAATACACATTCGGGCTGCACGAAACGATAACTTTATTGCCCAAAACCGATATTCCGAGAGCAGAGTTAATATCTTCACCTTGATAAAAAATCGTGCTTTTATCAGCTTTTCCGTCTTGGTCGGTATCTTCCATTATTACGATTTTGTCACCTTTTTTGTTGTACGGATTTTTGGGATTTAGCTTATTTCGGTAATTATAACCTTCACAAATCCACACCCTGCCCTTGGCATCAATGTCCATATTGGTTGGGTTCATCATCATTGGCTCGGACGCAAAAAGTGTCACTTCTAAGTCAGGATCGGCGAGCTGGACACCATCGAGGGCGTGTTCGGCTTTGCGTTTGTCATCGTCGGTGAGTTTGGCGTAGTTATCGTCAGAAAGTGTTTTTTGGGCTTGTTTGCAAGCAAAAACCACGAACAGTGTGAGTAAAGAAAGAATGATTATTTTTTTCATTGGTCTATTTAGTTGGATATATGATAAAACGAAGATATATGATAAGTGTTAAATTGACAAGTATTTTTTAATAAGTTTATTATCAACGCTTTGTGGATATGAGCAAACTGGTATTTCGCTCCACAAAACCTAAAATTCGTCTGGAACGCATATATCGACCTGCGTTGTGGGCATCATAACGAGCCGATTTTTCATCAAAACTACTCATTTTTACCATGCCCGATGAGTGAATAAATTCTTTATTTCCGAGCCACATTCCCACGTGTACTACTCGTTCGGTGCGTTCGGGCGTGGCTTTTTCACCAAAAAAAAGCAAATCCCCCACCTGCAAACTATCAAAAGCGATTTCTTTTCCCGCCCAAACCTGCTGCGAGGCATCACGGGGCAGTAGGATACCGTTTGTCTGATACACCATGCGAGTAAAGCCACTACAATCAACGCCTTTCCATGAGGTACCGCCCCATAAATACGGAAGACCCTGCATACGGTGGGCGGTGGTGGCCAAGTTTTCTTGCGAAACCGTCACGTTTTGCTTCCATTCCTCGTAGCCGATGGTTTCCTTTTTCAAGATAAAAGCGTTTCTTCCATCGGCATAGAGTACCTCATAAAAATCTTGCAAGGTATCTTTTACGGCCAATACATCACCCCAAGTAAGGTCAGAAATTGTCTGCGAATTTTCATCAGCTTTGGCATACGAAAATCCGTAAGGCTTCGTAAACATCAAGAACTGGTGGGCTAAATATCGCTCATTTTGGTACTTCGTGATGCGGGTAAACGTTGAACCATCAACCCAACCGATATAATTATCGGGGGTTTGAACCAAATACCAATGGCGGTCTTTGTCGAGTACTTTTAGTTGTGTACCGAGCAAAGCTTGCGATGCCAACTCGGCCGATTCTTTGGGCTGGCTGCGAAGATTTGCCACCGAAATATTAACAATACCGCAGATACGGTTTTCGAGAAGAGCCTCATCGGGAAGTACCTTCACGGCATCAAGCAGCAGGTAGCCGTTTGATTTCAGGCGGTTTAGCAAATCCCTCTTAGCCGAAGGTAAGTTCGTTTTTCCTGCGACCCGATTGGAGTCAAGTTCTACTTGAAAAAGTGCTATTCGCTTGTCGGGGGCATATTTTTTACGTACTTGCTCAATGATTGTGTAAACGGTTGGCTTAGGTGTTTGATTTGGTGGAGGAGTTGCTGGCTTTTGCGTTTGTGCAGAAACCGAAATTGATGATAAAAAGAAAAATCCAACAGTGGTAAAAAAAATGGTTAAAGTAGAAATTCGTGAACGAAAGTTTGATTTAGGTGACTTTTGGATATTTGGTTTTGTAAAATTCATTTGAATTGTATTTTTTCTGCGAAAATACTTGTTTTTAACTAATTGTAAACAAAATGTTTTCGATAATGTTTCAAGGCAAAATTTAAAGAATGTGTTGGGTGTAATTTTGGACAAACAAATGAGCATATAAAACTATTATTTAGACGTATTTTGAAGGTAAGTAGTTGAATGGAAATAATCGACATTTTAAATTTAGTTACCTTGCTCATTATAAGCATTTTACATCATTAAATATTCAACATTTATCATCAAACATTACTTAAGATCATCGTTTTTAGTGAGTTTATGTGATTTTAAAAAACTATTTTCTTACTTTCGTGCTTGAAACAACCGCACCGAATCGTTGAAAGGTATGATTAAAGTTTTTGTTTTTTGTTTTAACCTGCTGGTCTTACAGCGAGATACCTCTACGATTTCGCACCAACAATATCTCAATGTCATTGATGGCTACAAGCAATTATTGGTTGATATTCGGGAGTATAAACTCACGCCTGTACAAGCTCGTGAGCAATTTCAGGACATGATGCTGGTACTGAAAAAAGCATTTCCAACTGCCCGTTACGACTCGGCACGGGTAAGTATCTGTTTTCCGCTTTTGG
>JANNEN010000228.1:0-3954 GCA_031378715.1 Emticicia sp. | reverse complement strand
GTTTTTGAAATACAAAATCGTTCATCCAAACATTTAGTTCATCTTGCTTGATGTCGTTCCATTTCATGCCTTCCTTGATAACCTCCGCAGCCAACCCCACGGAAAAGTTTTGCTCATTACCCATGCTGGTGTGATACGCTGTGTTTGGGCGTATTTGCTTGAAATCCCGCTCAATAATATCTTCAAAATTCCCGTTGATTATAATGAAATATATTCTTTTAAACTTGCTCGAAAGGCTGATTTTGATAGTATCAAAAGAAAAAAATAGTGTGTAGTAAGTGTGGCCACTGACAATGGTACGGATTCGGATACCACCGTTGTCAGTGTCCTCATTGACAACAAAATCAACCATAAAATCCAGAATAAATTTTAACCATTCAATCACACATCAAATTAATTGCTTACCTTTACATCAGAATTACGGTGTTATCGGCAAAAACTACTTTTTGCTTCTAACTTAATAGGGAATCTCGTCTTGAATCGAGAACTGTCCCCGCAACTGTAAGCCTCATCAGTGCAAATCTGTACACTGAAAACTGATTGCCGCATCAAGGCATACTTAGCTTTACCACTGCTCATCTAAGCGGGAAGGTTTCGCAATCAGTGAGGTAAGTCAGGAGACCTGCCGCTATTTGTGTGTACGTTCATTTTCGGAAGGAAAAATGGCGTTACAAAATTTTTCAATGAGTATTTCGCTCATATTTTCTCATTTGATTTTGAATCTTTTTTCATCAATGAAAAAGGGCATTACGCTTTATGCAACAACTACGAAATTTTCGGGCGATTTGCCGTCGGACAGCAGTACGTTTTGTTTTCAAATCAACTTTGATTTGTACGAACTTTGGCTTGCCTTTTTTTTCGTTGGCACAAAAACCAGCCCCTCGAGCCAATGACTGTGCCGACTGCCAAAACCTCAACGAAGTTCAAGTATTCGGATTTTCGCCCCAACGTTTCATGTCGGGGTTGAAAATTCAGCAAATAGATTCAACTAATTTGGCACGTTTTCAGCCCCAAACTTTGGCTGACTTCTTGCAATACCAAACGCCGATTGCCTTCAAATCCTACGGTGTGGGGCAGCTTACCACAATTTCATTTCGGGGTACATCGGCCAATCATACAGCCGTGCTTTGGAATGGTTTAAATATCAATTCGCCAACACTCGGGCAAACTGATTTCTCGACAATTCCACTACTTGGCTTCGATAAAATGGCTATTCAATACGGCTCGGCGGCCTCGTGCGTTGGTAGCGATGCCGTTGGTGGAAGTATTTTATTAAACGCTTCGCCCAACCTAAACGTCAAGGAAGGAGTTAATACTGTGATAAGTGGACAATATGGTAGTTTCAACAATGGTAGTGCAAATTTGGGTATTCGTTTCACTAAAAATTCAAATAAATATTTTTTTGCGAATAAAACACTTTTACATGGCCATAAAACTAATAATCAATTTTCCTACGAAGCACGCACTGACAGCAAAGGTCGTGTTTACCAAATGGAGCCTTCCGAAACAAATCAGATCGGGCTTGTACAAGATTTTTATTTTAAGCCCAAAAAAAATATCAACAATTTATTTTATGTCAATATCTGGCTGACCGATAATAAGCTAACGATTCAACCTTACATTTTAGAATTTCGAGAAATAACGCAAACGCAGGCTTACCGTTTTTTGGCAGGAAGTCAGCTAAAAAATACCTCGGTGAAAGTTGGCTTCATTCGAGATATTTTAGATTACAGCAAAGGTGATCGGGCGGCGTTCCGCTTCACAAACCCAAGTCAAGCCCAAACTGACCGATATATCTTACGGGGCGAACACGACTTTTATTTCAAACAAAAACATGAATTGCGAATCGGCTGCGAATTTGTACATTATGTCACGCAAGTTGATGGCTATGGCACAAACACAATTCACGAAAATAGGGGTGATGCCTACGCTCTACTGCGTAGCAATATTTCAAGGAAATTAAGCACTTCGATTAACCTCCGTCAAGCATTTTCCGACAAATTCAACGTACCATTTACACCTTCATTTGGTGTGGACTATAAACTTTTTGCCAGACAAAATACACAAATTAATTTAACGGGAAATATCGCAAAAAGTTATCGTTTGCCAACCCTCAACGAACGCTATTGGCGAGTGTTGGGCAATCCCAGCATCAAGCCCGAACGAGGGCTTAACAAGGAAATTGGTGCGGAATTTCGGTATTTACTCAATAAATTCTACAAAACTACCGTCGCCATCAATGCCTATCATAACCTCATCGACGACTGGACGTACTGGAATCCTGCCAAAAACTACCGTGTAGAAAATCTTCAACAGGTACTGAGTAAGGGTTTGGAGGTTACGTCGTCTTTAAAATTCAACAACTTCCTGAAAGAACAAACAGCGGGCATTGTCTTGTCTTATTCGCTCACTAACGCCTCCCAGCAAAGGGTTTATGATGTTTATGCGGCTGACATTATTGGAAAACAACTCGTGTACGTTCCTCGCCACGCAGCATCAGGAAATATCTACTACGGATACCAGCAATGGAACGCCAGCCTACAAACCATGTTCAATTCGGCACGCAACATCACCTTCGACCATTCAGGGCAACCCTTCCCGCCGCACTTTATTCTCAACGCAACTTTCAACTATAAATTCAATATTGCACAACAACCAACCAATATCGTGCTACAAGCCAATAACTTGACCAATACCGTTTATCCAAATGTCAAGAAAAATGCCATGCCTGGCACGAACTTTCAGCTTTCATTCATTTTAAATCTCAATAAATAAATAACAAAGAAAATGTTAAACAAAAACACACGCAAAACCCTCGCAACGATGGCTTTCATCACATTAATTCTTGGCTCATGTACCAAAACCGAAACCGCTCCCGCCCAACCTTACGACGATGGGGTAATTGTGGTAAATGAAGGTAACTTTACATCTAATGATGGCTCACTATCGTTTATCACACGAAACAGTAAAACCGCCACCTTAGACATTTTTCAAAAAGAAAATACTCGCTCACTTTCGGGTAGTCTTGCAGGCTATAATGAGGTTGATGAAAAGGGTATCATCTTGGTAGATAACTCAACGGCGGGAAAAGACTTGATTGAAATCGTGAACGCTCGGACTTTCAAATCAATTGCTACCATCAAAGATGATATTGAAAATCCGAGGGATATAGCGAAGGTTGGTACTAATAAAATCTATGTTACTTGCTGGGGAACTAACTCAGATTTTTCGTTCAAGACATCATACGTTGCCGTAGTCGATTTGACGACCAATAAGGTTACAAAAAAAATCCCCCTTGGCACTGACTGCGAATCGGTCATTGTAGTTGGCACAAATGCAATAGTTGGTACAATTTATAACGGGCTAAAAAATATCAGGATTATTGATACTCAAAAAGATGAAATATCGGCAAGCATAGAAGTTGGTGCAAACCCTGGTAACTTTGTGATTGATGCCTCAAATAAAATATGGATGGTAGCAGGAACCGAGATTATCTTGTACAATCCGACAACAAAAATGATTGAATCAAAAATAAAGGCTGGCACAGTCAATAAAACTCCGAACAGTTTGGCTATCAGTAAAGACCAAAAAACACTTTACTATAATTATAACTCCGAAGTTGTTTCGCTAAATATTACCGATGGTGGTACCAAAAGTTTTATTAAACGCAAATTTTCTACTATTGGATTTGACAATGAGAGCAACCAAGTTTACACAACTTTGATACCGTCCTACAAACAAGCAGGATATGTTTTCCGTTATCAACCGACGGGAATACTCATAGATTCGGTCAAAGTTGAAATTGCCCCCGTTGGTTTATTCTTTAAATAACAAAATTCTGAACATCACATTTTTTATTTTATTGGGAAACGGAGAAAATTAACTTTCTCCGTTTTTCTTTTTTTACCTAAAATCCAGATTTAGTACCGACCAATAGTATTTACAAAAACTACT
>JANNEN010000294.1:0-4097 GCA_031378715.1 Emticicia sp. | reverse complement strand
GAATAGGTAGTAAATCTTGCCCTTCTTTCAAGTACTCCCAAATATTGAGCGTCGAAACTTGCGTCACTATTCGGTGGATTCGTTGGTATTCGTCAAACTTTACTTTCAGTCGATACCCATCTCGAAATTTCACCACAAAACCCTCACGGTTGTCTTGCTCCAAAGCCTTTAATTGCTGCAAATCATTCAAGCCATCGTAACGTTTTACGATTTCAAAACCGATTTTTTCGAGCGGACATTCCGCACCCGTCGCCGTATCAATAATTGCCAACAAAACCAATTTTCGCTCCTGCCCATAATCTACCACAATACGATTTTCGGGGTAAATGATTTCAAACAAATAGGTTTTTGATGAATCCAAAAGCGGAATTACATCGGCATATTTTGTAGATAAAAGTTCGGTTGCAACCTTCGCTTGTTCGCTCACAAACGAGCCACGAGTGGCGATAAACGGTTCGCTTCCGACAAAATACAAGATTCCGAGCGAGCCGTCCATCTTTTCATAGACTTCAAAAGTTTCATTCGGAATGAGTTGATTTTCTATCTCACCCAAATTAAAAAATTTCTTAAACGGACGAGCCACAATTTCGTGTAAACTGTTCATTATCAAGCCTCTACACGCCAGCGTCCACTCGTTCCAAAGTCGGTCATACTGAGCCTTGGGCGAATAATTATAGATGTATAAATCAGCCGTTGGGTGCTTCTGCACATTGATATAATCGTCGGCGATGAGTTGTTTTAGGTCTTGGGTGTTCATTTTATTTAGTTTGATAAAACCAAAGTGAGTGAGGCAAACCATGCCAATGATGGCAATTTAAGGAATTTATCTACTCTAACGCTGGCAGGGTTTTGAACCCTGCCAGCGTTGAAACAAAGATTAATTAAATTTTGAAACTATTTAAAAACCTTAAATTGACAGCATTGGTAAGCCATACGGGGGGTCGAACCCCGAAGACCTCATTTCATTCGCATAAATCTCGCCTTTCCTCACTTTGGGTGCTACTCGCTTTGAATGATTTTTAATAAAATACTCAGAAATCAAATGTTACTGGACAATTTTTGAAATTTGTATTCAATTTTTATGTCCATTGATGCCTTCTTTACTATTAATTTATCTAAAAACATAGATAAATGTATATTTAGATCTTCCATACTTGTTCTCAATTCTCGATTCAAATATGGCTTTAAAGTAATATAATGATTACCAATTTCATCTTTTGAATATAACTCTATTCCATTATCTAATGCCATAGCTTGACCAATTTGGAATGCTAATATTTTTTTTAAATCAACATCATTCTGCTCAATTAATTCAAAAAGATTACGATTTTTTAATATCTCAAATTTCAAATCAATATCTCCATTTAGTGCCTTTTTTATCTCATACCTATATTTTGATTTTGTAAAAAATGAAAGAATCATTCTTGCACATCTCAAAAATTTCAAATTTATATCTCTTTCTATCAATGTTATAATCTTTAAAGAGTAATCTTGTTTGTGAAAATTATAGGTATAAAACAACGCATTATTTAATTCATCGACAGTCCCCTTAAAAACCTCAATCAAAGTGCCATTTTCTAAAATGGCTAAATTTCCATTTACTTTTTTTGAATGTTTTTTCTTTTTTGCTAATATTTCACATAATTCTTTTACCAAAACTGCACAATCATTAATGCTTTTAGGCATTTTTGATACAAAAAATACTACATCAATATCTTGTGAGTTTTGAGAACCAAAATAATGGTACGGTGGTAAAATATCATTTATCATACATTTTGTTTTAAATTTAACAACACAAAACAAAACCATCACTACGCAGCCTATTTGCGTAGATAAAAATATTTATAACTCAACAATTTTTTTCCAAGAAACGACCGTCACATTCGTCCGAAGTTCGGTTTCGTCACCCGCATAAATCAAGTAACTTTCCCCCGAAATTGAGGAAATTCCCCGAAAAAGGTGCAAGTTTTTTAGCTGTTCTTTCGTTACCGTCATCGAATATTTCATCTCGAAAGTATTAATTTTATCGCCTTTTTCTTCTAATAAATCAATCTCATTTTTATTGCTATCTTGCCAAAAATACAGTGCTTGACTCTTTGCTTGATTGAAACGATTTTTTATCATTTCGCTAATCATCGCATTTTCAAACAAACACCCCCGTTGGTAGTAATTTTCGGCATGAACGATTTCGGTCATATTTAATAAATAGCAAGCCAAACCCGTATCATAAAAGTATAATTTGGGGCTTTTAATGAGCCGTTTGCTAAAATTTTTATAATAAGGCGAAAGCGTATAAACGATAAAACTACTTTCCAGAATCAACAGCCAAGATTTGGCGGTTGGGGAAGAAATACCGCAGTCGCTCGCCAACGATGATAAATTGAGCGGCTGTCCGATGCGTCCTGCACAAAGTTTAAGGAAAATCTGAAAAGTTCGTAAATCTTTTATCTCAATCAAATCACGCACATCACGCTGAATGTAGGTTTCGAGATAACTCGGATAAAACTCTTCGGAGCTTAACTGGCGGTCGAAAGTAGCAGGATACGTTCCTCGGAAAATATTCTCGGCGATAGAATCAGACAACAAGTTACTCTTCTGCAACTCTTCATAACTCAGTGGTAATAGTTTCAAAATAGCTACTCTTCCCGCCAAGGTCTGCGAGATTTGTTTCAAAAGCAAAAAGTTTTGTGAGCCTGACAAAATATACTGCCCCATGATTTTATCCTCATCTACTTTGGTTTGGAGGTACGAAAATAGTTCGGGAACCCGCTGCACTTCGTCGAAGATTACAAACTTATCGTAGGTTTTAAAGAAACCGTTGGGGTCTTCGATTGCAAAGTTTCTAACCGTGGGATTTTCGAGCGAAACGTAGCGATATTGGGGCAATAAATTACGTAAAAGCGTGGTTTTACCCGATTGTCGAGGGCCAGTCAGCGAAATGATTGGAAATTTTTTGGCGTAATCCAATATTTTAGAAGCAATTTTACGAGCAATCATTTTATGTAAAGTTAAAATTGAATTTTAACTTTACATAATTTTAAAATAAACTGCAAAAAATAATGCCGTGATTATCAAAAATTACTACATTTGTATTGAAAATGTCTAAAACCAAGTTCTACCAATGACTAATCAATATTTCATACGCCCACAGTTTGCTGTTTAGAACGGCGGTATGAAGCATTATTTTCTTCTTCGAGTGATTTCTTGGCAAATTTTGTCAAGAATTTAATCTTTTGTATCGTCTTCGCATTGGCTCAGAGTCAATGATTTTCAGCATTTCCTGCAAGCAGGAAACGAGTTCCCGATTTCATTATTTTAAAATTACTATTTCATGGGAATTGAAATATTGGACGACTTTATGCTCCATTGTAGGCTAAAATCTGCCCGAAGAAAAAAACGATTACAAAAAAGCGATTTAGATAAACAACTCATTGCACTTGGCAAAAAACGCTCGGAACTTTATAAAAAGAAACATAGTCTGGGATACGAGCCGTTGATTCCGCCCGTGCAGAAAGGCTGGAAACGGTCATTCGTTTTGCGTGATGATGTGGCCCGAAGTGCTGTTGGAGCATTTTACGGTAATATTTTGCAAAAAATTAATACCACCGAATACAGCGACCGCAAGGATTTCAAGAGGAAAAAGAAGCATTTCGGTAGGCGGATTTATGAGGTCAGATCGCAAGGATTACGGGAATTTCGAGAATATGAATGGCGAAACCCGAAGCTCAAATTGACAGATGCAGAAAAAACACATTTTACGGAAGTTGTTCGTTGGAACAGGAATCAGAAAGATACTTATTCGGTATATATTTTTAATGAACCCTGGCGGTTTGTATTACGAACGCAAGCAAATATCATCACCGAAAAACGCATCATTGATGGCGACTTGGAGCAAGAAATCAAACAATTAGCGAACCACATCGAACAAAACAATTTGCAGGGCAGAATCCATAAATTAACTAATGGCCGAGGCTATAATCGGTGGCGGGATTCTGAGCGAACCAAATATGTTAATCCGTTGATTAATAAGCCTTTGCGGGTAATAGTAGAAGCGTTTTGGGAGTAATTTTGAGATTGTCAGTGAGGACACTGACAAT
>JANNEN010000292.1:0-4669 GCA_031378715.1 Emticicia sp. | reverse complement strand
GGCGATGCAGGTTATACATTCAAGGGCATGGACTTTGGCGGTTCGGCTACGCTCGGCGTTGATTTCCTGTTGGGCAATGACATCACGGGGCGGGATATTATCCTGAGCTTAGAAGGAGGGTACAGCTACGGAAAGATGCGTGCGTTGGACTTCGGCACGGGCGGTAATGCCATAAATTTGGCTACACCCATTGATTTGAGCCGCCTTGACCTCACGGTCGGTTTGCGGTTTACTCGTTATCCAAAATATTTCAAGCTAACGTCATACTAAGTTTTGAGTGCTGGGTTCTTTTTTTCAACAAAACTTATAATTCAGCACTCTAAACTCAGCACTCTCCCCAGCGTTTGGGTTTTCATTTCGGTTTCGTTCCACTCTTTTTCGGGGTTTGAGTCGGCCGTGATGCCGCAGCCTGCGTAGAGGGTTGCGACATTATTTTGTAGCTTCATTGTGCGTAGGTTTACGAAGATATGAGCTGCTGCTGCTTCATTGCTTGACTGTACATTGACTGGGCCGAGATACCCACTATAAAACTCACGGTTGTAGCCTTCGTTGGCCAAGATAAAATCGGTAGCGGGGGCTTTTGGCATTCCACACACGGCCGATGTTGGATGCAGCAAGTCGAGCATGACGGTAGCTAACTGTGGGAAGTTTATCTCGACGGTATCAATGATAATATCCGTTCGGAGGTGCATCAGATTGCCCGCAATTACGGTTTTTGGGCCTTCTTCTTCAAATTCTCTTACCCGTATTTTTTTCAAACAATTAATAATGTACCTCGTCACAAAAGATTGCTCTTCGATTTCTTTCTGCCGCCACAAAGCCTCCGATGGGCGAATCAGATTTCCTTCACTGTCATAAGCCGACTGCGTACCTGCCAGTGCCATCGTGCGAAAAATTCCGTTGGCATCTTGACTGACCAAAATTTCGGGCGATGCTCCGACCCATACTACGCCCAGATGTGGCAACGAAACCACCGAAACAAAAGCAGTAGGATAAGCCTCACAAAGTTTATCGAAAATATTGGTCACATCAAATTCGGGTTGTAATAATACTTGCTTGGTACGAGAAAGTACTACTTTTTGAAAAACTCCTTTGTTGATTTCAGCAATTCCTCGGATGACCAAATCTGTAAAATCTGCTTGTGCTGTTTGCTTTTTATCAAGACTAATGTTCTCAAAATTTTGTCTGATACCCTGCCCGATGTTTTCTGTTAAATCAATAAATTGTTGATTAATGCTCGGTGGCGTAATAATTTCTTTCAGCTCTTCGTTTTCAGTCGCTGTGGCGGCTTTATCAAAAATATAGTGTAGGTCAGCTTTCAAGAAAAAAGTATTTCTACCGTCAGGATTGCTAAAAGGAGAAAATGCAAAACCTGCCCCTAATTCTTCAAAATCAATTCTTGTTTGTTCAGGAGTGGCATCAAAAGAAGCAAGAAAGTTTTTTTCGCTTTGGTTGGGCAATCGCCACATGGCCGTCGGAAAAGCTAAATTTTTTGCGGCATTCCAGAGGTGTTGGCGGTAGTTTTTTTGTATTGCGAGTGTTGCTGTCATTACTTGATGTAACTTGTTCTTGTATTATAAACAAATTTCAAAAGAAAATAGTCTGAAAATAGCAGAAGTTTTTTTTGAATAGTGATATTCGTATGATTTTTGCTTAATATTTTGTAAAAATAAACCAAACCGATGAATAAAATAACATATTTTTTGCTCTTAGTAGTGTTTTCGACATTTGCCAATGACGACAAAGGCATTAAATTTACCGAGGGCAGTTGGTCGCAGGTACTGAGTGAGGCCAAAAAGCAAAACAAGCTTATTTTTGTTGATATTTATACGACTTGGTGCGGGCCTTGCAAACTGATGTCGGCCAAGGTTTTTACTGAAAGCAAAGTGGGCGATAAGTTCAATACATCATTCACAAATTACAAAATTGATGCCGAAAAAGGGGAGGGCATTACGCTGGCCAAGCAATACGGCATTGCGGCGTATCCTACTTATCTATTCGTCAATGGTAATGGTGAGTTGGTTTATCGGGCGACGGGGGCAATGTCCGCCGAAAAATTACTTATTGAGGCCGATAAGGCACTTTCGGCAGGAAAAGGATATAAATCATCAGATGAGTTGGATAGAGATTTTAAAGCGGGCAAGCGAGATGCGGATTTTTTGTACGAATACATGAAGCGAAAAAGTTTGAATGGTAACGAAAGTTCGGCTGTTTTAGATGAATACTTGAAGGCTGTGCCAGTATCGCTTTATAAAACCGAAAAAGTCCTTTCGGTCATCGCCGAGAATATCGGTACGATTGATACTAAGGCCTTTGGAGTCTTGAAAGATGCCTTGGATAGGTACTTGACGATGACAGTTTCGCAGCGAAAGTACGTTATGAGTGGTTTGTCGAAAGCCAAACGAAATACCTTCAAAAAAGCGGTTGATAACCGAGACAAAGCTCTCCTCGAAAGGCTCATTGATGCCGTGCGGGCAACGTCATATAGCGAGGCGGGATTTGAAGCCGAGGAAAATCAATTTCGGTTAGAATATGCCAAGATAACTCGTGATGGAGAAAATTTCAAGAAAATTGCTGCACGAGAAGCTACCAAGTTGATGAACAAAACAAACCAAGAGTTGAGCAACGAAACGCAACAAAAAATACAGAATTTTCGGAAAGGAGCAGAAGCTAAAAACTTAGATGAATCGACACCGCAGTTTAAGATGATTTTGGATAATCTGACCGATAATGCTCAAAAAACAACATCATTTCAGCTCAACGAGTACGCTTGGGGCTACGTACAAATGATTACTAATCCGAGGGATTTGGAAGAGGCCCTGCGGTGGTCGGAGCGAGCGATTGCATTAGTCGAGTCGCCCGCCAATTTGGACACTTACGCAAATCTGCTCAGTAAATTAGGTCGAAGAAAAGAGGCAATCAAAGCCGAAAAACGAGCCATCAAAATAGCCAAAAAAGCAGGAGGTAGTATAAAAGATTTGCAGCAAACGCTGAAAGATATAAAAAGGGGGTAGGGAGCAAGAATTTTCCGAGAAAAAAAGCCAATTCTTGAATAAAGGCAAGGATTTTGTAGAGGTAATTATGCAAACAATCGTAGCAGTGATGAAAAAAATATTTTTTACAATGAGCATCGTAGCCCTCATTGTGTTGGTGTATGCTTGTAGTCGGGCGAGCATTAAGCAGGTAAGTTTTACAAAAAACCAAGACAAAACAATGGAGCAAATGATTACCGAAGCAAAACTCCAAAAAAAGGTGCTGTTTGTTGATGTTTATACGACATGGTGTGGTCCCTGCAAATGGATGGATGAAAATACATTTCGAGATACCCGTGTGACCGAAAAATTCAATAAAATGTTTTTGAATTATAAAGTCGATGGCGAGTCATTCGACGGGGTTAATGTTGGTATTATTTATCGGGTAGATTCGTATCCGACGTATTTGTTCATAAATCCCGATGGCAAAGTACTGCACCGAATTGAAGGAATGATGTCGCCCGAGAGTTTAATGAACGAAGCTGATTTTGTAGCCAAGCGTAATCTCGAAAATAGCACAAGTCGTTAATGTTTTGGTTATATATTTTCTTGAAATAATATAAAAAATAATATCGACCACGTAGAAACCCCTAACAAATCACGTAGTTTTACGCTATTTTTTGTTGTTTAGAAACGATACTTTTGTGTTTTAATAACCAAAGTAAGTAGTAGATTAATATTTTCAAATATTTATCTTGGTTTTAAAAAAAACATTACCTTGATTTCCCAAAATTAACGTTTGCTGAAAAAAACTCAGCCATGAGTAATAAAAATGATGTAGCCATTTTCTGCTAAGATATTCGTACGACTTCTTATAAAAAAACAAGTCCGACTGCTGTTGTAGCAATCGGGCTTGTTTTTTTGTAGGCAACAAATCACAAACTTTTCAGTACGCTCTTAAAAACCTCTTTATAAGTACTTTCTTTGTACTGTTCAAATGGTTCTTTTTTGTTATAATCTTCGCCCAAATACGTAACAATCTGATGAAACGCCTTGGCATCTAAATATCCTGGCAGTGGCTGAATCATGTTGTATTGAGCATCTAAAAAAACCGTAGTCGGGTAGCTCATTTTGCCTTGAAGTAGTGCCAAAGCCGCCTGATTTGCTCCTTTGCTGGCATCAAATACGTATTTTGTGCTACCGATTATAATATCTTGTTTCGACTCAGCGTCGAGTTTTACCATATAATAGTTTTTGTTGAGATACTCAATCACGGCGGGATTGGTGTACGTTTCTCGGTCCATTACCTTGCACCAACCGCACCACGACGTGTAAACATCTACAATCGTTTTGCGGGGAACTTTCTGCGTACGATTATAGGCCTCCTGAATTGTGAGCCATTCGACTTCTGGTTTTTTTACTGAGGGCTTACTGTTATTTTGTTGTGCCGTTGTGGCAATGCTGGCAGCTATTAACAATAAGAGAAAATATACTTTTTTCATGCGTGATATTTTTTTGATACAAAACGGCTTGGTTTTATTATTTATTTTATTTTTGTAATTGTTTAGCACATCTAATGTCATTATTTTTTTCTATAAAAAAGATTACCTTTGTGTTATGCAAGATTTAGCCCTTCCAACGACTATCGAAGAATGTCACAGCCTGCTATATCACTTTATAGCCCTGACTCGACTTCA
>JANNEN010000291.1:0-2076 GCA_031378715.1 Emticicia sp. | reverse complement strand
GCAGGAGATAACACAGGCATCAGCCCATTAGATTTAGACCGTAATCCAAGAAATTTCAACACCACTGCCGACATAGGAGCGTATGAATTTTTGGGCAATACGCCTTCACAGGTCAATAACAGCACCATCACAGGCATAATTGACTCGCCCACCTACACAGGCGGAGCAATCCAAACCATCACCTCAACAGCCAAAATCTTAGCCCCAGCAGGAGCAATAGACTTCAAAGCACCCAATAGCATTATACTATTGCCAGGCTTCGAGGCAAAGGGCGTGGGGCAGTATTTCAAGGCGGAGATTGGGGGGAATGTGGGGTGTAGTAATTGAAAAACCCCACCGAGCGTCGGTCGCCCCAACCCTCCCCAAAAGGGAGGGAGCAAAAAAATAAATAAAATAAAAATCCGAATAAAAAATTTCCCCTCCTTCAGCAATTCTCGGTTTGACAACATTAAGACAAAACTATTCTAATTTAAATTGAAAAAGGAAAGCGATTTGGCTGTAAATATCTTTTATAGAAGCTACATAATTAGTTTGAAAAACTGCTTTTATGGTACTCCATATTTTTATTTTAGTTACTATATTTTTTTCAATTTGCTTAAAATTGGCACAGCAAGTTTGAACAAGTTGGTCAATGTAAAAAGCAAGTAGCATCAGATAGGCAAACATCGTGGAGAGATGATCTTTACCATGCCCGTAATTATGCTCAAAATGATAGCCTAAACTTTTGAGGGTGTTAAAGGCTTCATTCTCAATTTTCCAACGTGCTCTACTTGCTCTCATAATGGCAACTAATTTATTATCAGCGAGTTTTATATTGGTAATCCAAGTAAATGTTGTTTTTTTACCCACCTTATCGGTTTGTGTGTATGCTATGAAATTAACCCGTGTTGTTGGCGAACTATTACATAAAATTACATTGTTGATATACTCAAATTCGTGCTTTATGCCATTTTCGATACAATTAAACCTTTTTAGTTCTTTACTTTCTCGTTTGGCTTTTATATAAGCAAAAAGTGTTTTATGACTATCGGGTTTGACGTTCAAACTATAGTGATAATGGTTGTTTTCTATCATTTCAATATGAGGTGCATTCGCATACAAGGCATCCTCAACAAATAGAAAGTTATATTGTTTTTGGTGCTTTTCATAGTTTTTACCCATATTTTCTTGTAAACGTTTGGCCGCATTACGTTCGCAATCATTCTTTTCAGTACCATCTTGCTGAATAATCGGTTCGACATCAAGAAGGAAGACCTCCCGTTTTTTAGGATGTACTAATGCTGCACAAAGCATATTATGGTGGCAAGTTACACTGCCGTCTTTGTGCTTTTTAGTTAGGCAGCAAGGGCAACTTATTTTTTTAGAACTAAAATGTTGTACCCCATCGCAGGAAACAATGTGAAAAGTCGTAACGCCTATTTTATGACCAAACTCGTCTAAAATACCTGTTTTGTGAAGTGTATCGAATTTTTTAGGAAATAATTGACGAATAAAATCAGGATTAACGCCGTCTAAAACATCTCGAAGTTGTGTATCCGAACACACCTGCTCAATGCCATACACGGCTTGTAAATTCATCTTTTCTACATGATTTTGCTGTTTAAAATCGTGCAAAGAAGCGTGTTTCAAAGAAAATATTGCAAAACCACTCATCAAAATATCTGATAATTTATGGCTGGCATTTTTTGCACGTTTATCTTTAACGGTTTCAAATACTTTTTGCAACTCGACAAGTTCTGTGTCAAGATTTAATGCTTTGCGGTGATGTTCTTTGTCTCTTGATTTCATAACCGCAAAGATAAAATTTTATCGCAAAATCCTCAAACCGAGAATTGCTGCCCCTCCTTATTTTCAAGGAGGGGTGTCCTGACGAAGTCGGACGGGGTGGTTGAACTGCGGAGAACAGGCTTTTTTAAAATTTTAAACTAAAAAAACGTAATTGTTTAGCACATCTAATGTCATTATTTTTTTCTATAAAAAAGATTACCTTTGTGTTATGCAAGATTTAGCCCTTCCAACGACTATCGAAGAATGTCACAGCCTGCTATATCACTTTATAGCCCTGACTCGACTTCA
>JANNEN010000277.1:0-8728 GCA_031378715.1 Emticicia sp. | reverse complement strand
AAAAAAGCAGGAGAAAATGCTAATTTTGTGAATAAGGATGCTTTTTCAAAATGATCAATCGTTGTCATGGCCACGGAATAAACCATTTGCTGGTGAAACTGCGGGTTACTTTCGGAAGGCGGCAAGCCATCGTTGGCAAGAATATATTGGTTATTCAAATCGACGGGTTCGTAAAAAACCTGACTGGCTGGGTCAATGTCGATTACCTCAATATAGTCACCAATTGGGCCTTTTTTGAGCTTATCTTCCCATTTTATCTTGAAAATAGCCAAATTTACATCAGCCATATCAGCCCGTGTCGAAAGACTGGGATCGAAGGCATAACCCCGCAATCGCCTGAAAACAGGCCGATAACGGTTCATCGAATATTCGTTTTCTTCATCGGTTTTCATAATCAACGTTTAGCTTTTTCTGTTCATTTGTTCAACTAACCATAGCGGATTTTCTCTAAACTTATTCCAATCAGATTCCAAATTTTGCTTAAATTCCTGAAAACTAAAAGTAGTTGGATTTTGTAATTCGTTTAATAAAACGTATTCGAGCAAATTAAAACAAGTCGTAAATTGCCCCGTGGCTATGATTTGATAGAGGCGTTTGTCCTTAATATCTTGCTTATCAAACCAAAGGGTTGTTCCCATTGAGCTACTTACTTGGGCAACATCGGTGATGGCTTTGGATGGATTTAGTTTTTCACAAAAATCAGTAAATTTATCTTCAATAATAATGGCTCGCTGAACTTCGTTTGGCTCAATTTCTTGAATAATTTTCTTTATTTTACCATGAATTTCTCTTTTCAAGTTATCGTTATTGAGGGCAATAAGCTCGTAAATAAAGGTACTTATGCGTCTATTTTTCCAGTTTTCGTCAGAATAAAGTTCGGTAAATCTCATTCGACGGACTTGTTTGAGGAAAATATCATTGGCCAATAACGTAACCGAAGTAAGCCGAACTTTAAGCAAATACCCCAATGTTGTGAATGAAAGCGAGCCAAAATAATTAAGATATTTTGATACGATATTATCCCAGTTGAGGTTATTATCAGTGTCGAAAATGTTTTTTATTCGCTTAAAAATCGACTCCCATTTAAAACTCAACCACGTACCCAAAAAAGTAGGCAAAAGTAGTAGTAAACCAATGGGATTTGTCTGTTCAAAAAACAACATCAAGATAGATAAACCAAGTACTACGGGCATCAATTTGAGGAGTTTTGCCCAGCCATTAACCGTCGCATTATTTTGCTTGTTTGAAACGACGGGCGGTTGCCACGGCGACATAAATTTATTGCTCACATCGGCAATAATCACCATGCTAAACTTGGCTTTATCATCAGCAAGCATCATGCTTTCTATACCTTGATTATCGGTTATGCCACCGTCCATGATTGCAAACGGTGGCTCAACTTTTTGACCGTAAGGATTGGTAATGGTGAGATTTTTGTTGAAGTTTGCTAACTGTTCTTCATCAGCCGAAAAATCATTCGGAAAAATTAATGGCTCAAATCCCCCAGGAAAACACGACGAAGCAGCGATAATGTCAGCAATCTTCAACGTTTTGGCAGCTTCCACATCTAACTGAACGTACTTATTACCGACGAGTGGCTTGGTTTTGAACCGAAAAGTAATGCCCGTATTGAACTCGGTGGCGTTATAACAATTTTCTTTTACGTGGCTTTTGTCGGCATTCGTCCAATATTCGCCAAAGGTTTGCCCTTCCAAATAATCGTCATAAACCTTGGCGAAAGCGTTGATAACGTTGCGACTTTTGAGCGTATTTGTCCACTCGTTTTTGGAAGATAATTTTTGAAGGGCTTTTTTCAATAATACCTCACCGTCCATAAATTCGAGGGCTTTTTCGTAAAAAACCGCAAAATCTTGCTCATTCGTCACGGATTTCATATATAAAGCCGCAAGCAACGAGCCGCCAGAAGTTGTAGATAGGTAGCTGACTTTGTGCAAAAGCGGGGTATTGCCTTCAACTGGTAAATGGTTGAGATAACTCAATACGCCCAAGCCATAGCCCGAAGCCCGAAAGCCGCCTCCTGATATACAGAGAGCAATTTTGTCAAAAGGTAAAGTTTCCATGAAGCATTTTTTTGATAAATTTTAGAGAAATTTATTTCAAAATCAAGGCTTTGGAGATTATTTTATTTAAAGGTAAATTCCTTGACAAAAGTATCTTTCTTGGCACTTAAAACACTGACAATTAGCAAATTTACCTATTTAACAAATTTGTACATTTACATATTTACCACTTTTCATAGCCCGCCACGGGTTTCCAATTTGATTTGGGTTCGTGGTGCTTCCAAAGCAAGCCGCCTACTTTTCGGAGCAACTCAAAACCTTCATTGCTTCGCTCCCACGACTCATCTTGCTGATTTTTGGTGATGATACAATATACGTACTCGCCGTGCGGGGCGTGAACCAACACAACCTCCGAGCGAGATTGATTCACGGCACCGTTTTTTGTACCCGTTTTGATGCCTTCGGGGAGTTGCGAAAGCCCCTCACCGTCCCAAAATTGGCGGCCGAGATTTCGGTACATTCGGTCGGAAGCAGCGGGATTAAATACCTTTTGCTGCCGAAGCATGACAAGCAAATCGGTCATTTCACGGGGCGTTGTTTGTCCCCAACCGTATTTTTTTTGATTGGCTTCCCGCCCTTTTGTGCGGGAGTTTACCCGTGTATTTTTCAAACCCAATGAGTCTAATATTTCGTTAATTCTGATACCGCCACCCGAAAGTTTTTGTAGCCACAGACTTCCCGTATTGTCGCTCACGGTACACATCAGTGTCATAATTTCGTTCAAAGGAAGTTTCGCCCCGTCTTTCAGTGAGCCAACGATGCCATCATCGTAATCAAGCGAATCTTTGTACATAATTTCTTGGTCGTATTTCAAGTCGCCCTTGATGATTTTGTCAAACGTTCCAATCATAATCGGTACTTTGACCATACTGGCAGTCGGGAAAATAGTATCGGCATTGATGGCCACAAACTGATTCGTTTTGAGGTTTCGGACGTAAATCCCGACATCACCTTTAAAGCCTTTTAGGGTTGCTTCGAGTTTGGCTTGTAATTTTAAATCTTCTTTGGAACTTTGTGCAAAAGTGTTGAATGAAACAATTAAAATACTGATAATCAAATACTTATACATAATCTTTATTAGTTTGATGATTTTAAAATAGATTCAAAATTGAGTAATCATAATCGTATGTTCGATGCCATCTTCCATGTAATCGTTGCCCGTAAGCTGAAAACCGAACGATTGATAAAACTTCTCTAAGTATCGTTGAGCTCCAATCATAATCGGTTGATTTCCAAAGAGTTCGACGTTTTTTTCGATTGATTGCTGAAACAAAATCTTGCCAATTCCCTCGCCCCGTACCTTTGGAGAAGTAACAACCCGACCGATTGAAGTATAGTTTTCGTAATAAATATTTATATCAAAAAGGCGAGTATAGGCTACTATTTGGTCATTTTCATTGAGCATCATCAAGTGCCACGCCTGCTGGTCTTTGCCGTCGGCATCAACAAAGGGGCAGTTTTGCTCAACAACAAAAACCTGCTGCCGAAGCTGCATGATGGCGTAAAGTTCATCTAATTTTAATTCATAAAACGGGACACATTTTATTTTGAAATCTATCATAAATCTAATTTTGAAAGTAAAAATATTGGTAGGAAAAGTTATCTTTGTAGATAATTTAACCGTAATCCCACTTTGACTTTATGCTCATAAATATACATACACATTCGACCGAAAAGCAAGCCGATGAGCAACTAATTTTCAATTTGGTCGTACCCGACTCTGATGAAATGTTGGAAAATTTCTTGGAAAAAATCCCTACCAATATTTGGCTTTCGGCGGGCATTCACCCATGGTACATCAACGAACACAAGCAAGATTTACAACTCGAAAAACTCCGACAAATAGCTTATAGTCAATCAGTTAAACTTATTGGCGAATGCGGACTCGACCGAATTAAAGGCTCTCCCCTACCAGTGCAAGAAGAAATTTTCATCAAGCAAATCCGTATTGCCGAAGAGGTCAAAAAACCGATTCTTATTCATTGCGTACGGTGTTTCAATGAATTGATTTCGATTAAAAAAATCGTTCGCCCAAAAGTACCAATGGTTGTGCATGGCTTCAATAATAATCTTCAAATCGCTGAATCGCTCCTCCAACGGGGCTTTTATTTATCACTCGGAGCGGCTATTTTAGACGAAACTTCCAATGCCGCCCAAATTTTGCCAAAAATTCCGCTCGAAAAGCTATTTCTCGAAACCGATGATAAAGCAAATTCGATTCAAGAAGTTTATGAAAAAGCATCTTTTATTCTAAATATTGAGCAAAATACGCTCGAAGATGTTATTTTTGCAAATTATTTAGAAATCTGTGCCTAACTGCGGGGCAAACGCTCAGTTCGCCCACGCAAAAATGATTAAATTTAAGCGAAAAAATCGCCCCAAAATATAATGACAAACACTTTCAACGACTCATTTAATAGTTTCAAAAGACAAACTTGGCAAACAAAAAACGTCAAGCCAATTGATCTTTTGTTTATGCTGGCTACCGATGCTTCGGGTACTTTTCTCGAAATCGTTGATAAAAATTTGCAGCCCGTTGAGGTAAATTACCAAGCCTATACGGGCGAAGTTCGTAATATTTTACGCCAAATCGAAAGTATTCGGGAGCGTGAGGCCTTTGTGATTGAGTGGGGAAAAGAACAAGGAAGCCTTTATTTGGCCGAACACGAACACCTCTTTTATGCCCTAAAAAACACCGATTTATTGGTCAATCAAGCGGGCGAAAAACTAACTTTTGCCGAGGGTGAACACCCAGTTATATTCGATATTACGGCCGTACCTAACAAAGAAAAACGACTTTCGGTCAGACCGATTTTGCTTATTAATCACCAAGCCGTTGACGCACTTAGCCCTATTTCGGAGGGTTTTTTAATGGCCAAAAATACGATTTACGAAATCACGCCGCTGGGCAGTAATTTTAGTCGGTTGAACGCTTTTTCGTCCGAAATTGCCGCCACTGATTTAGAAAAATATCTCTCGCTACTGTTCTCTTATTTGGATAATTTTCGAGTTCAGTACAAAAATTATAAGGTCGAAGAGCTGCGAGAAACCCGTGGCACCGAACCCGCTTTGGTATTTGAAAAAATTGATACTGACAGTGCTTTGCACCTGCGAGTTACGCAAATTTTGCAGGGTTTTGATGTGGAGTTTTTGGAACAATTTGATCTCCATAAATGCGTCGAAATCAACGAATTGGAAGAGGCAATTCGGGTAGTTTATATCGAACAAAAACCCATCGAAGAGCTTTGCGAAATAATTTTAAAACTCCTAAAAAAGCACATTCCGAAGGAAACTAAGAAGAAAACTAACGAAATTTACCAAGAAGAAAACCTATTCGTAGTACCGCAAGATGTAGCCAATGGCTTCATTTACAATGAGTTATCTACACTTTTGTTGAGCTGGAAACTCTTCGGAGCCGAAAAACTCAAATCCTACAAAATCAATACTTCGCAGCCCCGTCTGGACGTGAGCTTGTCATCGGGCATTGATTTCTTGGAAGGCAGTGCAACGCTTGATTTTGATGGCGAAAAAATCTCGCTTTGGGAGGCTCTAATGCAATACAAAAACAAACGGTACGTCGAACTTTCGGACGGCTCGCACGCCTTGCTTAATGAGTCATACGTGCAGAAATTACAGCGTTTATTCAAGAAGAAAAAAGATAAAATTGAGATTTCTTTCTTTGATTTACCGCTCGTTGAAGAGTTGATTGATGAACGAAACGCATCGGCGGTTTTCAAGAAATCGAAAGCTATTTTTGAGGGCTTTAATGAACTCAAAAAGAACACCAAAAAGCTTCCAAAAGTAAACGCCAAACTCCGTCCTTACCAAGAATACGGCTACCAATGGTTGAGCTATTTGCAAGACCAAAAACTGGGCGGTTGCTTGGCCGACGACATGGGTTTGGGTAAGACCATTCAGACAATTACGCTGTTGAGTGAAATTTACCCAAAACAAAAAAAACCAACGCTGGTCGTGATGCCCAAAAGTTTGCTTTTCAACTGGCGAAACGAAGTTCTGAAATTCAATCCTGCCATTTCGACTTATACATACTATGCCGAAAATCGTAAAATTGAAGATGCCATAAAGTCAAATTTAATTTTTACGACTTACGCCATGCTTCGCAACGATATTGAGATTTTTAAGGACGTTGATTTTTATTATGTTATCCTTGATGAGTCGCAGAATATCAAAAATATGCAGTCGCAGACCTCACGGGCGGCACTTTTGCTCAAATCACAGCACAAATTAGCGTTGAGTGGTACGCCCATCGAAAATAACTTGGGCGAACTTTACTCACTTTTCAGATTCTTGAACCCCGCCATGTTTGGTTCGGCTCAGAATTTCAACGATAATTATCTGATTCCGATTCAGAAAAACCGTGATACCGATGCGATTTTAGAATTACGAAAGAAAATTTATCCGTTCATTCTCCGCCGACTAAAATCAGAGGTTTTGACCGAACTTCCCGACAAAATCGAACAGACACTCTACGTAGAGATGTCGGAGCCGCAAGCCAAACTTTATGAGCAACGGCGGTTGTTTTATCAAGAGGCAATCAAACAACAAATCACGACTTCGAGTATCGAAAAAAGCCAGTTTTTTATCTTTCAGGCCTTCAACGAATTGAGGCAGATTGCATCGCTTCCCGAAACCAAATCGGACGGAAAAATCAGTTCGCCAAAACTCGAACTCCTCACCGAACAAATGACCGATGCCATCGCAAATGGGCATAAAGTACTGGTTTTTGTTAATTATTTGGCCGCCATCGAACTCATTGAGGGCGTTTTGGAAAATGCAGGCATTGATTTTGTGAGCATGAATGGCTCGACCCGTGACCGCCAAAAATTGGTGGATAGATTCCAGAATGACACAAATTGTAAGGCATTCGTGATGACTCTAAAAACGGGCGGAACGGGACTAAACCTTACGGCCGCCGATATGGTTTTTATCTTCGACCCATGGTGGAATGTTGCCGCCGAAAGTCAAGCAATCGACCGCACGCACCGTATCGGACAAACCCGCAAAGTGACAAGTTACAAGCTCATTGCTCAGAATACCATCGAAGAAAAAATCTTGCTTTTACAGGAAAAAAAGAAGCAGTTATTTGATGATATTATTTCGGCCGATGCAGCTTCGGTAAAAAGTTTGAGTGAAGAGGATATTAATTATTTATTGAAGTAAAAAAGCCCAATCCCTAAATAATGGCAAAGGATATGAAAAAAGTTTTTGATGATTATGATGCTTTTATGGCAGCAATGGGCTTGGGAGTAAGCAAAGAAACGAAACCCAAACCTTCGACCTTTAGCAAGAGTGTGGAGGAAATCTCACTTTTGGGTAAAGAATTAGATAAAAGTAGCTACAAAAGAGAAAATTACCTGCAGGGCTATCGAAAATTGATACTCAGAATGTTTGAGGGCGATAGCGATTTGATGAAAAAACATGATTTTCGTGAAATCGACAATATGGACTTGAAGAATAATTATAGCAAAATAGTCAAATCGGAATACGCCAATATGGTTGCGAAACTATTCAAAAGTAAAGAAATTTACCTTTACTTTTTGGCGTCTTTACCGTCACAAACAAAGCAAGTTTTTGAATGTTTAATCTGGAAAAACGAGCTTACTGATGCGGAGGTTATGGCCGAAACGGGTGTGAGTATTTACACCCAAACCGAGAAAAAAGGTTTTGGAGGAAAGACCTTCATCGAAAAAGATTTTGACAAAGAACTAATGCTTTTTGTGAATGACGTAAACTCAACTTATGATTATAATACGAATAGTTACACAAAGACTTTTACCGTCGAAATACCCGTTGAACTCCGTAGAGTTTTGCGGGATTATTACGACAAACCGCTTCATTATGATTTTATTCCATTGAATGAAGCACCAGAAACCACCTACGTATCGAATTGCGAATCGGAGATTTTTATTAATCTGCCAAACCTTTTGAGTTATAATCAACAGGGAGATATAAAAACCTCGGGGAGTGGAAAAGTGATGGTTAGCACACTCGGAAAAATTCGTAAGTCGCTCAATATCAGCGAGTTATATCCCAATTCGGAAGTAAAAGAGTTGCAATCACTCAAAACCTATCTATTGGCTTCGTTGGTTGCTTGTGAAAGTAAACCCAAAAAAGAAGAAACGCTGGTGGGTATTTTGAAACACTACATCGACAAAGTTTATACCAAAAAATTTAATAGCCACGCCAGTATCTTGACGAGTTTGAAAGGTGCTCATAATATGTACAATATCAATGATGTGGAATCTAACTTCATTGAAATTGTACGGCAAATGCCCGTTAATGAATGGATAAGCATACAAAATCTTATTGGCTTCGTGTCATTGCGAGATTATAACTTTATGATTTCGAGCGTTTACGAAATGTGCAATTATCTAAGCTATGAGGTTGAGGGCAAGTACACCAAAGAAAAAAAACAACTCAAAAAAAATGACATCAATAAATTTGTCGTTGAGCCAATTCTGAAAGGAAATATGATGCTTTGGGCGTGCTATGGCTTGCTTGATGTTGCCTACGATGATGTAGATACTTCCGTGCTGGGCGAAACTTATTACTCTAACTACGATGGGGTAAAGGCAGTTCGATTGACTAATTTAGGAGCGTATTTGCTCGGTAAAATCACGGAGTAT
>JANNEN010000259.1:0-3101 GCA_031378715.1 Emticicia sp. | reverse complement strand
CAATCCTGCGTGGTCGCTCGATGGTAGTTCGGTGGTAGTTTCGGGACTGATGAATGGCGAAAGTGATTTGTATTTGTATGATTTCAGAGAAAAAACCGTAAAAAATCTTACAAGTGATAGCCATTCGGATATTCAACCGAGTTGGTCGCCCGATGGTCAGTATATTTATTTTGTTTCGGATAGAGATAAAACCGCCGCTCGCTTAGAAAAAGCCGCTTATGGCATTGCACGAATTGACCTAAAAACATTAGCGATTGAAAATTTTTCGTTCTTTCAAACAGCCGATAATTTTAATCCGTTAATTGACCCAAGCGGAAAATTCATGTATTTTCTCTCCGATGCTGATGGTTTTAGAAATCTTTACCGATATGACATTGGCACAAAAATCATTGAAAAATTAACGAATTTTTATACGGGTATCAGCGGAATCACGATGCACTCGCCCGCCGTGAGTATTGCCACCAAAACTGGGCAAATCGTCTATAATTATTTCCAAAATAGCAAATACAACCTCTACTTGGCTTATTATGGGCAGTTTTTACAGGAAATAACCGAAGATAAAGTTGATAAAACCGCCGCAACGCTGGCGTTTATGACACTCAACGAAGGGCGAAATATCGTGCAGCGAAATCTGCAAATAGCAACGCTTGCGGTGAAGATTCCCGCCAAGAAAATGCAGTTTTTGAAATATAATCCAAAGTTCAAGTTAGATTATTTGGGCAGTACGGGCATCGGGGTTTCGGCCGATCGTTGGGGTACGGGGCTGGGTGGTGGCGTTATGGGGCTTTTTAGTGATATGCTCGGCAATAATCAAGTGGCAGGAACGGTTTCGATGAATGGACAAATCCAAGATTTTGGCGGGCAACTGCTCTACATGAATCAGAAGCGACCGTTGCAATGGGGCGTGACGGTTTCGAGGTTACCGTTTCGATTTCAGGGGGCTTATCAAGATAGTTTGAGCAAAACTTCGAGTTTTTTCAAGAGTAATTTTGTTACTGATGCAAAGACTAAAACTTCGTTTGGTGTTCCACTCAATGATTCGTTGATTGCCAATAAATATTTAACTAACAGGTTGGCTATCAGCCAAATAGGACTTTTTGCTTTCTTGCCAATCAGTACAAGTCAGCGACTCGAAGGCGGTATCAATGCCAACTGGTACGGGTTTTCGGGCGAAGAAAACACCGACTACACAACCTTTGACCCCACCACGGGGCAAACACTAATACTGAACAAAAGCCGCCGAGAAAGACTGAGTAAATCCTACTTAAAATCGCAAGGATTTAATGCTTTTGCTCTGAGTCAGTTGTACGTGGCCTACGTAGGCGATAATACCGTTTTTGGCACCGTTGCTCCACTCAAAGGCTACCGATACAGATTTGAGGTAGGGCGATATTTTGGTTCAACGAGCTACACAAATATTTTAGCCGATGTCAGAAAATACCAATATTTAAAGCCCTTTACGTTGGCGGGCAGGATTCTGTACAACGGTCGGCTCAACTCATCAAACCTTGATTATCTCAACCAAATAAATCCGTTGTATTTGGGTTTTCCGTGGAATATGCACGGTTTTTACGGAAATGCTCTACAAAAACAGCAAAATTTGGGGCTAATCACGCAGGAAGCTCTACAAGGTGAACAGTTATTGGTAAGTAATGTTGAGTTGCGATTGCCCTTCACGGGGTCAAAAAAATTAGCTTTGATAGATTTCGCCTACGTTCCGAGCGATTTGAATTTCTTTTTTGATAGCGGCATGATTTGGTCGGCCGACCGAAAAATCGGCTCAACAAATGATTACAAAGCCCCCAGCAAAACATCGGTAAAACTCAAGGTTGAACCACTCGTTACGATGGGCATGAGCCTAAGAATAAATTTGATGGGCTACTTGATTTTAGAGCCTTTCGTGGCCGTACCGTTTTATGATGGCAAACGCCAACCGACAGTTTCGGGCGTAAATTTTTTGATTCCTGGGTGGTGAACTGAGTTAAGAGTTCTGAGTATTGAGTTCTGAATTTAGAATGAAAAATCAATAAGAATTTTGATTTTCAAAAATTTGATAGCATCTTTGCATTATTATTAAAAATGGGGGTGTAGCTCAGTTGGTTAGCGTGTCTGGCGAAACGTCGAACCGATGGCATACAGGAAGTCGTGAAAGAAAAGTTTAGTAATAAAATGGGGGTGTAGCTCAGTTGGTTAGAGTGTCTGCATGGCATGCAGGAAGTCGTCGGTTCGAATCCGATCTCCTCCACAAGGTTTGATATAGAATTGTAGATAAACGCCCTTGAATGTTGCTCATACCAATATTCAAGGGCGTTTTTGTTATTCTTCTCCGTTTTTCCTACACCTATTTGTAGGATTTGTAATAGTAGTTACATCTACCAGAACATCTTCCAAAAGCTGACCCATACCCTACTCCAAGACCATTCCTGCTTAGAATGATTAAAGTGAACCTGTTTAAACTTATTTTCACAGCCAAAAATGTTTTTTATTTTTTTAGATACGATTCATAGGAGTTCGCTTACAAAACACGGGGGTTCATCAACTTCTTTATTTTGGGCTTTGAAAGTTTGTTTGTTCTAACTAATTTTGGGGAATATAATAAAAACAATTTATTTGCTGATAAAAAAACCCAATTTATGACAAAATCTGAACTAAATCAAGCGATTACAGATCGAACCAAGTTAGATACTATAATGGTATCAAACATCACCGAATCTTTATTTTTGGTGATTAAACAAGAAGTAACCACTGGAAACAAAGTAACTTTCAAGGGCTTTGGTACTTTTAAACCAAAAATACGCTCGGCAAAAAAAGCCCAGTTGATTAAAAACAAACAAACGATTTTATTACCCGAACGCTCAGTTCCAACTTTTTTACCCTCCGAATCATTGAGAAATATAATCCGATAAAAGCAAAGATTCGTAACTCAAAAAATTAAAAAAAATCATTAACGCAAGGATATTTGTTCTTGCGTTTTTTTATGGATTCTTGTAAATCAAAAAAAAGCCATCAATGATTGACGGCTTTTTTGCACTAAATTATCACAAAATAACTAAAAATTAAATCTCTCCATTGCCTGTTTTCGTCTTCTTGAAACAACGGCA
>JANNEN010000256.1:0-2908 GCA_031378715.1 Emticicia sp. | reverse complement strand
GGCAGCAAACAAATCGGGGCGTTCGGTAATGGCTCTTGTGATTAAGATACCGCCAGCACTTGTACCCGTTCCTCCTAATTTAGCCGAGGTGGTGTAACCCTGTGCAATCAAGTAATCTGCACAACTGATGAAGTCTTTCCAAGTATTTGGCTTAGTGGTTTTGAAACCCGCCTTGTACCAATCTTCTCCTTTTTCACTACCCCCACGCACATGAGGCACGGCTATTACGACACCTTTCACGGCTAATGAATTTAATCTTGTACTAAAATATGGCGACATACTATCACCAAAAGCACCATAACTTTCCATAAAACACACATTAGAACCATCTTTTTTTATCCCTTTTTTATAGATAATTGACAAAGGCACCATCACGCCATCATGCCCTTTTACTTCTACCTCTTCTACCACCAAATCTTTATATTCGGCAGGATATGCTGGTGCTTGATTGAATGCACTGTTGATAAATGCGTCCGTTTCGGCATTATACAAAAACTCCGTTCGTGGCTTATTCCAAGAAGTAATTTGCACCAAATACTCATTGGTCTTTGCCTCTAAAATTTGTACGGTGGCTGTTCCACTAAAAGGGAGTTCCACTTTGTTAGTTGCCTTTGTTTTAGGATTGTATTTGTATAATTGCGAATTAATACCATCGTTGTATTCTAAAAGAATATAGTCTTTACAAGCGGTTACATTCTTTAAACTCATGTCTTTTTCAGCAACAATGGTGGTGGCATTATCCCAGTTTGGATTTGCATAATCAGTAGCGACTAATTTGTAATTCTTAGCGTTTTTGTAAGTGATGGCATACATTTTACCATCGAGAGAAGCACGCCCAATTAATTTATCTGATGTTTTGCAGAGTGTTTTCCACTCTATTTTTCCCGAGTTAAATTGACTGATTGGTGCATAAAAGAGGGCTAATTCATTTATTGTCGTATATTCACGCCCAAAAATATATTCTGGAGCATTTTTTGTCAAAACAACAAAAGGATATGATTTTGTGGCAATATTCAATGCTGGATATTTTTCAGCACTAAATAAATCTATATCCGCTTCGTAAGCTGTTCCTAATGTATGCAGTTTCATTTTAGGATTTAATCTGCCATTTGGATCATTGTTATCGGCAGACTTAATCCAGAGATACATTATACTTTTGTTGTCAAAAGACCAACCCCTTGAACCTCCCGTGTTTGGAATGATATCGGATAAAAACTGCTTGGTGTCCACATCCAAGATGCGGAGCGTAGATACTTCTGCCCCATTTTCGGAATATCCAATGAGTAGTTTTTTGCCACCATAACTCGGTATAATGGTTTCTACACTTAGTGTCTTACCAGCTATGAAAGTGAGGGGGTCAAATAGTAAAATTTCTGGACTTTTACCATTCTCACGATAATACACCTTAGCAACTTTCTCGCCTGGCGTTTTCTTTTTAAAAAATGTCCGCCCGCCTTCTTTCACGATGGAGGTGTAAGCAGCTGGTTGAAGTTTGTCCAATTTTCGCCATTCGGCAATCAATTCGTCCCTGCCCGCAATGGTGCTCATGGTGGCATTCGTCAAATCGGCTTGGGCTTTGAACCAAGTATTGACCTCTGGATTTTTCATGTCTTCGAGCCAACGGTAATTATCCTTGTAGGTTACCCCAAAATAGGTGTCGCTCACTTCCACTTTTTTTGAAGCGGGATATTGCCATTGGGCAAATGCACTTGTAAAAGCGAGCGTGAAGAGAATAGATAATGTGAAATTTTTCATTTTTATTATTTTTTTAGAAGTGATTGCTTACTCTGAACGGTTTTCGCCGAGCCGACGCTTCGGCTTCCCTGTTTTTATAATTTGATAACAAAGGAATGAGTTATAACTTATTTGGTTCAACTACGATTTGCAATAGGACGTATAATCGGAATTACAGCAGCCTTCGGTTTTCATCGAAGGCTGCCGTGGACCAAAACCTGCATTCACTTTCCCTAATCAGTAATATCCACCAATTCAAAAAGCCCAGAAGATACTAAATCTCTCAGCTCATTCAACTTGATAGTGAAATTGGCTATATCATCCTTGGGAAATACTTTTTTGTACTCATCTGTAGCACTCGTTTTTCCACTTGCCCATGACAACGCTTGGTCTAAGGTAGAAAAGCTAAAAGTAACAAAATAGTCAATTTCTCCATTGACATTAGTCTTATAGGTGCGTCCCCAAACATTGAACCCTTTTAGCTTTCCAGCTTTTATACACTCTTCAATCACAGGCTTATAAGATTCCAATAATTTTATATAGGCTGCACCGCTTCCTGTTTTTACATTTACACTGTTTATTTGCACATATTCGCCAGGTAGCATCTTAGACCCAACACCCATTTTATAAGTTAGCAAATCATTAGCTACAATTGTCCTTGTATTGTCAATGGATGAGTAAAAAGAGGAGATTTCTTGTACACTCATGTCTTTCATAGCAGCATCCGAATAATTTGCTCTTATTTCCTTACCGCTTGGATATACTAAAAGCATTAAATAATTATAATCCATACTGCTACCATATACACTACGAAATAGTTGCCAAGAACTAAGGTTCTTATTAGCAACTCTCGCATTGGAAATTTTCTTTCGTGTTTTCATGTCTATCAGAAAACTTTCATTCATGTTTGGCAAAGTTTTCATAAAATATACCTCACCATAAGGGGCAGGAACGGCTGCTGTTTGGGCTTTAACAGTAACCGATGTTGAAAATAAGGCAATAATGATTGCCACGATTGGGTAAAATTTGTTAGTTTTCATGTTGTTGTTGTACGGAACGCCGTACCGTTTTGGGTTTAAAAAGTAAAATTGAAAGGGTCAAAAATGGTGGGTTAGCCATGGCTAATCAACAAAACAAAGTTAGGACGGTACATTTTGGAAGGCTTGGTGCATTG
>JANNEN010000229.1:0-4986 GCA_031378715.1 Emticicia sp. | reverse complement strand
GGATATAATATTTCAAGCCATTTTTAAGCGTACCGACTTTTACGGCAGGATTATTGGGAATTGGAATATTAAGTTTTTGAGCAAAAATTTGCGTAGCGAGGGTGAAAGCCAGCAGAAAAGTGGTAATTTTTTTCATAAATAGATGCAGATGTTTAAGGTTTGAAAACTTTTAACGTTGAGAGCGTGTTTTTTATATGTAAAGAACGAGCTAATTTACAAAAAATATTGATTTTATGTCAGAAAGACCTATACTTGGCCGATTATTTTCTTACTTTATTAGAGGATTACTATTTGTAGCACCGATTGGTTTTACAATTTTTATACTTTTGGGTGCGTTTGACTTCGTTGATAACATTATCAGGATTAGAATCCCGACTGCCGACCCTAATAATGATTTGATTATTCCTGGGTTGGGTACGCTGATTGTAATTTTGGGTACAATGCTCACGGGTTTTACATTTTCGGTGTTGTTGCCCCAAACGATTCAAAATCTCATCGAAAATGCTATCAGTCACTTGCCTTTGGTGCGGATTTTTTATTTTGCTTTCAAAGATTTGATTTCGGCTTTTGTGGGCGATAAACGAAAATTTACGCAAGCGGCCATTGTTTTGATAAACAAAGAAGCCAATATTCATAAAATAGGGTTCATCACACAAAATGATTTGACTAACTTGGGCGTTAGTGATATGGTAGCGGTTTATTGTCCGCACAGTTACGCTTTTTCGGGCGAATTGATTTTAGCTCCCAAAGAAAACGTAAAAATGCTTGATATGCCAAGTGCCGAAGTTATGAAACTCATCGTTTCGGGTGGTGTTTCGATAAATCAATGATAAAAGTAAATGTTGTGATAAAATTAAAAAAACGATGCCATGAAAGTCAGTTTACCAAATATCAATTTTATCATATTTTTCAGATTTACCCAATTCATCACATTTATCACATTTATCAATTTTTCAACTTTCGCCCAAGATTTTCATCAGCGAAAAGCAAAATCGGTGGAGGAAATTATTTATAAACAAGACCCCAATCGGGCGAGAACAATATTCAACAAGCAAAATTATTTGGTACTTGAAAATCTACGCAATAATAAACGCAACCGTTTTTATGCAGGAGATATATTTCGGTGTCGTACCAAAGATGGGTTTTTGTACGAAAACGATATATATTCCGTCACCGATTCTTCGTTTGTGGTCACGGCACTTAACGAAGTAAGTAACCGCTACGAATACATAGAAATAAAATTGAGTGAAGTGAGCCGAATATATAAACACCCCAAGCGAAAAGTTGGTATTAATTTGACTACTTTTTCGCCTTTTGGGTATCTTCTATTTGAATGGGGAATTTGGGGAACGCCGCCGTTTCAAAACCCAAAACTTCCACTTGCCGCCGCCCTAACTGTTGCCCAACCGTTATTTGGACTTGTCAGAAATCAGTTTCGTAGCCGTCGTATTACCGAAAATTACCGTTTGCGGGTCTTGAAATCGTTTTGAATTTTAGTTTTGCTCCAACATTTCGAGCATGATACCCAACAGTTCTCCCACATTTTCAACGCCGTAAGCCCGTTCACTTTGTTCGATAAATACTTGATTATCAATGAGTTTCAGTAGTTTCCAGTTCAAACCATTCGTTACGAACCCATAAATGATTTTAATATCACGCCCTTTGTTTGTATTAAAAATCTGTGCCGCTATCATTTCGGCAATGCACTGCCCTAAACCGTTGTTGACGTTATCGTTTTTCGCCTCTACCACGGAGATGAGGGGTGCCGTCAGAAAGCCTTGATTACGATCTAAACTAATCAAGAAATCACAAGCCCCCGCCAATCCTTTGTTTTTATCAACATTAAATGTAATTCCCGAGAAAAAAGTGATTTCATTGTTCTTGATTTCTTGTAACTCAACCAAGATAGGGGCCACGAGCAATTCAGACCTTGCTTTTTCGGTATTTATTAAAAGTGCCTTCGTTTGATTTCTTCGGAATGTTTCCTTCAAAAAGTCACTGACGGGATAATTTGATGTTTCTTCTAAGATTATTTTCTCTACAAAAGAAACGTTTAGGTCAAACGATTCAACAACTTTTTCGAGGGTAAATTTGCTGTACGACATTTTGGTTAGATTTATCTAAACAAATTTACTTTAAATATCCCAAAATCAACACTTTCCGTTCAGCATTTAGCATTAAATAATTACCTTTGCATATCGTACCGAATTAAAAAATTGTAATGGAACAAATTTTACTACGCAAAAATACCACCCCTTTTAATGTAAAAATTGCTTTGGCTTCATCAAAATCTGAAAGCAATAGAGCCTTGATTATCAACGCTTTAAGTGATGGTTTTGAGGAAAATGGATTGAGTAATTTGCAAAATCTTTCAACCGCTCGGGACACCCAAACCATGATACGTTTGTTGGCTTCAAGCGACCTCACGGCCGATGTAATTGATGCGGGAACAACGATGCGTTTTTTGACGGCTTATTTTGCCGCAACAAATCAAAGCAAAATCATGACTGGCACTCCCCGAATGTGTGAGCGGCCCATCGGAATTTTGGTCGATGCCCTCCAAACACTCGGTGCGGAGATTGAATACCTTGATAATGAAGGCTATCCACCGCTAAAAATTAAGGGTTTTAGTGAACAAAAATCAAGCGAAATAACCATTCGTGGCGATGTCAGTAGCCAGTATATTTCGGCTTTATTGATGATTGCCCCGACACTTCCGCAAGGCTTAATTATTCATTTGACTGGTGAGTTGGGGTCAATTCCGTACATCAAAATGACCCTCGAACAAATGTGTGCTTTTGGCGTAAATTATGAAGTAAATTGGGAGAGTAAAACGCTTAAAATTGAGCCAAGCGTCTATCAATCAACGAGTTACAAGATTGAGTCCGATTGGTCGGGTGCGAGTTATTGGTACAGCATCGTGGCACTTTCTGCCTTTGAGGAAAGCCAAGTTGAGTTGTTAGGTTTGAAAGAAAACTCATTACAAGGCGATAGTGGTATTGTAAACATCATGGCTCATTTGGGCGTAAAAAGTACATTTACGGCTGATGGAGTTTTATTAACAAAAATTCCAGCAGAAAAAACACTCTCTTGGGATTTTACCAACTGCCCCGATCTCGCCCAAACCGTAGCCGTAACCTGTGTCGCCAAGGGCATTGTCGCAACCTTCACGGGCATCGAAAGCCTAAAAATCAAAGAAACCGATAGGGTAGTGGCTTTACAAAACGAATTGCAGAAATTTGGTGGGGAATTAGTCGAAGTCAATAAAAATACGAGTTACGAGGTAAGAAGCACTTTAACATTATCCATTAAACATTCTCCATTAATCATCAAGACTTACGACGACCACCGAATGGCAATGGCTTTTGCACCATTAGCAATGTTGATGGACGTAACAATTGATGAACCCAACGTTGTGGTGAAATCATACCCAAGTTTTTGGACGGACTTAAGTTTAGTTCTAAACGGTTCGCCGTGCGATTCTGAGTCCTGAATTTTTAGTTGTTTGAGCTATGTTACTGTTTTGGGTATTGAGATTTAAAAATTAAGAACTCATAATTCATAATTCAGAACTCTTTTACCTATTTTTACAAAACTTTCTACCAAACCGCAATGCAATCACTCAGTACGAAGCATCTTCTTGGCATCAAAGACATTACGGCAAATGACATAAATCTAATCTTGGAAACTGCCAAGGAATTTAAAGATGTCATTAACCGACCGATAAAAAAAGTACCTTCGCTCCGTGACGTTACGATTGCCAATATTTTTTTTGAAAACTCTACTCGTACCAAACTTTCTTTTGAATTAGCCGAAAAACGCCTCTCGGCTGATGTCGTAAACTTCTCAGCATCAGGTAGTTCCGTCAAAAAAGGTGAAACTTTGCTTGATACCGTCAATAATATTTTGGCCATGAAAGTCGATATGGTGGTCATGCGGCACAGTAGCCCAGGGGCGGCACATTTTTTGTCCAAACACATCAAAGCCAATATCGTTAATGCGGGCGATGGCACCCACGAACACCCAACACAAGCCCTGCTTGATGCGTTTTCGATGCAAGAAAAATTGGGCGATTTGGCAGGAAAAAAAGTAGCAATTATTGGCGATATTCTTCATTCGAGAGTGGCTTTGTCGAATATTTTTTGTTTGCAAAAACTCGGTGCCGAAGTGATGGTTTGTGGGCCAAATACGCTTTTGCCGAAATATATCCGAGAAATTGGCGTGAAAGTTGAACATGATGTAAAGTCGGCCTTGCAATGGTGTGATGTCGCAAACGTGCTACGCATCCAGTTGGAACGCCAACAAATTAAGTATTTTCCATCGCTCCGAGAGTATTCGCTTTATTTTGGAATCAATAAAAAAATGCTTGATGAACTCAATAAAGACATCGTGTTGATGCACCCTGGCCCAATTAATCGGGGCGTTGAACTCACGAGTGATGCCGCCGATTCGCATCATTCCATTATTCTCGACCAAGTCGAAAACGGAGTTGCCGTCAGAATGGCGGTGCTTTATTTGTTGGCACAGTAACATTAATGTAGAATTAAGAATGGTGTTCTTTTTATTCATTTTACATTATCCATTAAGTCTATGCAATATCCAGAAATTAAACACTTGATTATCAGTATGTTTGGTAAAGAAATTATCTTGAAAGAGGACACAATTTCGCCACAGCCAAGCATAACTATCTCCAACGACCGATTACTCGAAGTTTGTCAGTTTCTGCACGTGCAACCGCAGCTATATTTTGATTTTTTGACTTGTATTACGGCCATTGATAATGGTGTGGAGGTCGGTACGATTGAAGTTGTTTATCACCTCAACTCGATTCCGTATGAACATGGTTTTGTGCTGAAAGTTGAGGTAGAACGAAACAAAGAAAGTGAGCCATTGCCCCAAGTTTATTCACTAATGCCCATCTGGAAAACCGCCGATTGGCACGAACGAGAAGCCTACGATTTGGTAGGAATAAATTTTGTGGGACAC
>JANNEN010000194.1:0-17238 GCA_031378715.1 Emticicia sp. | reverse complement strand
ACTGCAACTCTGCCCGCCCAAAATGACTGCAAAAGTTGCCATTCCAGCCGATGTGGGCGTACCCGTAATGGCAAAAGTAGCATTCCCAGCTCCCGATGCCAATGTGCCAGCCGCCAAAGTAGCCGTCAAGCCTGTTACACCCGTAGAGGCAATAGCTGTACCAGTTGGATAAGCTGCACCACTTCCGCCCGTGTAAGGGACGCTCGCTGTGCCTGTAAAAGCCGTTCCATTGACTGGATTAGCGGAGAAAGTAGTGCTTCCACAAGTCAATGCCGTGATACTGGCGGTGCTGGGCGTAACGGTGGTATCGGTACTTTTACAGGCATAAATAATGACTGAAAGTATCAGTATGGCTTGTAATGAATAGTACTTTAAGGAGGTCATTTTAAGGTCTGTTTAATGTTAATAAGTAATTACACATCAAAATTACGTCTGTATATTAACACCTTTATTAGATTTTTTTGACTTTCTTGGATAAAAATTAAACTTTACATCTCGCTTTAAATACTTTTACTGCATAATTCATAACCAATACGCCCATGAAAAAAATACTTCGTTATTCGATACTCCTATTTGGCGTGAGCTGCTTACTTTCTGAGTCAAAAGCTCAAAAAGTGATAGATTTTTCATCAAATCAAGCTACCAAAAACCCTAAACTAAAATTAGGGCTTGCCAAAGCAATTGCTGCTTTCGAGGCAAAACTTGACTTTAACGAAGCTACGATTCCGAATTATTCGTTGTTTTCGTTCAAAGGCAATAACGAAACGATATTGGTTGATATAATCGTAAATGACCTTGCGTTTAGGAAAGAAATTATGGCCAGCGGTGGGGCTATCGTAGCCGAAAGCGAAAAACGAATCACGTGTTGGATTAGCTTGGGCAAGGTTACTAATTTATCAAAAAATAGCAGGGTTGTCTGGATACAGCCCGTACTAAAACCGATTCATAATTCTGGGCCAGTACAGTCGCAGGGAGATTCGGCCCAACGCTCAAACATCGCTCGCCAACTAACGGGACTAAACGGGGCAGGCGTAAAAATCGGTGTACTATCGGATAGTTACAACAACCTCAATGGAGCAACGGCGGGCGTAAATGCGGGCGAGCTACCAGGAGTTGGCAATCCCAACGGCTTCACTACACCCGTAACGATACTGAGCGATTTGGGCTTCGGCGGCAGCGACGAAGGCCGAGCAATGCTTGAAATCATACATGACGTAGCTCCTGGGGCAGAACTTTATTTCTATACGGCGTTTCAGTCGGAGGCTGATTTTGCCAATGGAATCAGAGCCTTGGCCGATGCAGGCTGCAAGGTAATTGTTGATGATATTATCTATTTTGCCGAACCGTATTTTCAAGATGGTATGGTGGCACAGGCCGTAGAATATGCAGTGAATGTCAAAGGTGCTACCTATTTTTCGTCGGCGGGAAATCAATTTCATTACGGCTACGATGCCCCCTTTCAGCCCTCTACTTATCAGCCTTTCGGCAATGGGGCAATTGCTCATAACTTTGGTACGGTTGCCAATCCTGTGTATTTTCTACCCGTTACGGCAGGAAGCAGGGGGTTACTGATGGGTTTTCAGTGGGACGAACCGTTTTTATCAGCGGGCAATAGTTCGCCAGGCTCGGCATCGGACTTGGATTTTTTTATTCTGACCACCACCGACAATATCACCTACACCGTGGAAGCTTCGGGGGTTGATTATAACCTCGGACAAGACCCCGTTGAAATCGTATCGACCTCATCGACTGGTGTGAAATATTTGTTGATTACGAAGTTTTCGGGTACAAATCCGACCAGAGTCAAATTTACAGACTACGCTCGTTTGGCGTGGACAAACACCCCCGCCACCATCGTGGGCATCAAAGCAAGCACCATCAACGGACACGCCAACGCCCGAGGGGCAATTGCCGTCGGAGCGGCAAGTTATGATAAAACACCTGCTTATGGCACAAATCCGCCACTTTTAGAGCCGTTTTCTTCGAGAGGAGGTACGCCCGTTTTATTTACAACATCGGGTGTTCGCTTGGCTGCACCCGAAGATAGGCTCAAACCCGAAATCGTAGCTCCCGACCGAGCAAATACCTCTTTTTTTAGTGCGGGATACGACTACGAACCCGACGGTATCCCGAACTTTGCGGGTACGTCGGCATCAGCTCCGCACGTAGCGGCGGTGGGGGCATTGATGCTGCAAGGAAATCCGTCTTTGACCGCAACGGGCATAAAAAATGCCCTCATTGCCTCTTGCGTGGACATGGACGACCCAACCACAACGGGCTTTGATGTAGGTTTTGACTACGCCTCGGGGGCAGGATTCATCAAGGCCGACGTGGCGGTATTATCAACCCGCAACCTCAATTGCCCGCCTGCAATCGTTACGACTACTCGACCAAGTGTTTTCTGTGAAGGCGATTCTGCCATACTTGATGCCAACTCAACGGTGGGTTATAGTTTTCAGTGGCTACGCAACGGAGCGAACATTGCGGGAGCAACGCAGGCCCGCCTGATTGCCAAAACCACGGGTGCGTACAGCGTCAAGGTTACGAATATTGATTGTACGATTAGCTCACAGGACGTAAACATCTCGGCAAAATTCGGAGTTTTGCCACCCACAACTACCAGCCGAACTACCACTTTCGGCACGCCTCTCACCCCAGGGAACGGGCTGCAAGCAAACGCCATTTGCCCAACCCAACAAACGGTTATTTACGCAGGGCCGACAATCGGCTACGACGGTGGCACAAAAAGCGGAGCCGACCCTACGGCCATAATTAGCAATTTGAGCGGTAACATAAAATCAGTAAAAATTTCAATCACTTGGCGAAAACGCAACGGCGGTACTATCAACGACTGCGGCACGGTTGGGGGTGGTAGCAATCCTTACAATAATGAGGTTTCGTTCAAAATAAAATCGCCCGATAATACGACCATTAACCTGCTAAATGCAGGTACTTACAGCATCGGTACGAGGTCGAGTGGCGTAGTTACGACAGTTTTTGATGATGCAGGAAGTTCTATCGGCACTATTCCTGCTACTGGTACTTTTAAACCCGCTCAAAGTTTGGGTGCATTTTTCAATAAAAATCTCAACGGAAACTGGACACTACTCGCCAACGATAACGGCACCTTAGACCCGCTTTGCGTGGAAAGTTTCTCGGTAGTAATTTTCACTGACGCATCAAACGGTGCGAGTGAAATCACATGGTGGGACGCTCGTTCGGGCGGAAACCAACTCGGAACGGGTAGCGAGTTTTTTCCCACCGAAAGCACAGTTGGCACTTACACTTATTTTGCCGAAGCGAGTTGCGTAGGAAGCGGCCTCCCCTGCCCCGTGAGTGTCCGAAAATCGGCAAGCCTGAGCATTACAGAATGTCCCTCAGTGGCGTTGGATTACGTGCAAGCGGGCAATCCGTTTACTTATAAATTTCGCTTGGTCAATAATATCGTGCTTGCCCAAGTACCTTACGAAACTTCAATTTTGGTAAAGCCCGTTTGTCAATTAGCCCCCATCGAAAGTTTCAGAATGGAACTCCAAGGCCCACCACCCTTCGAGAACCACAGTACCATCGAAAGTATTGATTTCTATTCACTTTTTAATAATACTGGGGCGTCGGTTTTGGGGCGAAATCTGCCCATTGGCAACTACGCCGTTACCATTACGGGGTATAGTCAAGACAATGCCTTGGGTGCGATTTTGTACGGCCCCATCACCACTAATTTTTCTATCGTAGCCAACAGTGCCAGTATCAGCTCTCCGACTTTTACCAAAAACTTTTTATGTACGGGCAGCAGTTTTGATGTAAATTTTACTACAAATGGCACTTTTAGCATAAATAACCAATTTCAAGTACAATTATCAGATAATAACGGTACGTTTGAAAATCCCGTGATTATTGGAACATCGACCACGGCAGGAACGGTTGCTTGTACAATTCCTGCTGGGATTGATGAAGGCAGTAATTACAAAATACGGGTCGTGTCGAGCAATCAAGTACTGGAAGGAAACGTCAATGCAACAGCATTTAGTTTGGGCAAAATCAATCTTGCATTGGCAAGTCCAAACGATGATATTTCGAGTGGCAGCACGACCATTAAAGTAGGACGAAGCATCACGGCTAATAATAAAATCCTGGCTCCTGCCACGGTCAATTATCAAGCGGGCGGGGCGATTTTGCTAAATGCTGGTTTTCAAGCAAATGCCAGTTCGGTATTTAAGGCTGAGATAAAAAACTGCGAAAATTGAATGAATAATACTGTATAGAATAATCAAACCTTTTTCAACAACAAAAACACTCTTTACGACGAACTTTCAACAAGGTTCGTCTTTTTTTATCTTTTACTTTGAAAAGTATTCCGTTTTATTAGTAGATTTGGTATCAATATTCACCTCAAATGTAATCTAATAAGATGCAAGATAAATCAACAAGTCGCCGCAGTTTTATCAAAACCTCAGCCATTGCCGCCAGTGGCTTTTTTATCGTACCTCGCCACGTGTTGGGCAAAGGCTTCACGGCTCCAAGCGATAAACTCAACATTGCGGCCATTGGTGCGGGCGGAAAAGGAACTTCGGATATTGCAAATGCCTACAATAACGGAGCAAATAACGTTGTAGCTCTCTGCGACGTTGATATGGCTCGTTGCAAAGCCAGCCTCGAAAAATTTCCTTCGGCCAAACGCTACAAAGATTTCAGGGTAATGCTCGAAGAAATGAAAGGCGATATTGATGCCGTAACTATCTCTACGCCCGACCATCAGCACGCCGTTGCGGCTATGGCAGCGATGCAAATGGGTAAGCACGTGTATGTACAAAAACCCCTCACGCATGATATTTATGAAGCCCGCACGCTCACCGAAGGAGCAAGAAAATACAAAACCGTAACCCAAATGGGCAACCAAGGGTCATCGAATCCGACCCAGAAAATCATGATGGGTTGGCTCGACAAAGGCCTCATCGGCAAAGTAAGCAATGTACATATATGGACTAACCGCCCCGTTTGGCCGCAAGGAAACCCCGTACCAACCGACAAGCCCAAGCTCATCGAATCAATGGACGCTAAGGACTGGGATTTGTTTGTCGGCACAGCTCAGTGGGTCGATTATCACCCGCTGTATCACCCTTTCAAGTGGCGTGGCTGGTGGAATTTCGGCACGGGAGCTTTGGGTGACATGGGTTGTCATTTGATTGATCCCGCTTTCAGAGTGTTGGGTTTGGGCTATCCAACCGAGGTAGAATGTAGCGTCGGGCAGGTTTTTATGAAGGATTGGCAACCCGAGTACAACCCTGAAGGCTGCCCGCCGTCGTCAAGCGTGCAGTTGAAATTTCCTGCCACGAAGCGAAATAATTCGCCCGTTACGATGTACTGGACAGATGGAGGAATCAAACCCTTTCATCCCGATTGGATTCCTGCCAACGAGCCTTTGGCCGAAGCCGATAGCTCAAATGGCGTGATGATGATTGGCACAAAAGGCGTAATGACCTGCGGAACGTACGGCAATACGCCCAAAATTTACCTCAAAAATGGCGAAAAAATAGAAATGCCTGCCCCCGACCCCAACTTCAAATCAATGCCCGAACACGGACACCAAGCCTCATGGACGGAAGCCTGCAAGGCGGGTTTTGATAGCAAAGAACACAAGGCTCTGTCATCATCGTTTGATTATTCGGGGCCACTAACCGAAACCGTAATCATGGGCAATTTGGCAATCAGAAGCTATATGCTGCGAAAGTCGAACGGCAAGAATGGCTTTAATTATGACGGTCGCAAAAAGCTACTATGGGACGGACCAAATATGCAAGTAACGAACTTTGACGAAGCCAATCAGTTCGTCAAGCGTCAGTACCGTGAGGGCTGGAAGTTGGTGTAAATAACTCGTGTTACGCACAAACGAAATTAAAAAAAGTGCGTAATATGACCAAATAATTACGTACGAGCAGTTTCAAACAACGCACCGTACGAACTAAAAACACGCCTTTACTAATTTCCCATTCCTTAGTAATTTTTCTTTTGGAAATTTAAGTCTATAATTGTTAAACCCTTTTCAGGGTTTTGGCTCTCAACTTTCCTATTTCCCTGCGTTTTACGCAGGGAAATTTATGTTAAATCCTTTCGGGATTTCCAAAAAAACTGCTATAGTAATTACAGAGTTTTTTATTTCCCTCCCCCTTTTAGCCCGCCCATGGCGGGCTAAAAGGGGGAGAGCTGTGGGTTTGAATGTCTATTTTTCTACCAATATGTCATGCCTACGGCATTTTTTGAGTACAATATTTTTATAAGAAAGCCGTTCAGCCTATTAGACCTGAGCAAAATAAGGGCATTGAGTTTCTCAGAGTTTTTTTGTAAAGTTCCACAAAGAAAATACGTTTCTTTCAATCTCTGAGAAACGCAATGTTTACAGACAAGATAGTGTTAGATAACCTTTAAAATTAATGAAAAATAAATTTGTCCTAACGCCACTCATCGTTGGCGGAATTGTATTGTTGAACATTGCCGCTTCGTACGTTTTTTTTCGGCTTGACCTTACCGAAGAAAAACGTTATTCGCTCTCAGATGCTACCCAAAGTTTACTCGAAAACCTCTCTGAGAAAGACTCCAGCGACGTTTTTGTGAAAGTTTACTTAGACGGCGACGAGCTTCCCGCAGGTTTTGAACGCCTTAAACGTGCTGTCACCGAAACCCTCGAAGAGTTCAAGATTCATGGGGGTAACAATATCAATTACCGATTTATTAACCCCAATGCCGAAGCCGACAAGAAGAAACGGGAGGCATTTTACATGGAATTAGTCAAGAAAGGCATCAATCCAACGAATGTCGTGGACAATAAAAACGGTCGGCAGGTCGAAAGTATTATTTTTCCCTACGCTCTCGTGCAAGCGGGTGGGCGGGAGCTACCCGTGCTATTGCTCAAAGGCACACAGGGCAAAAATGCCGAAGAAAAACTTAATCAATCGAACGAAAACGTGGAGTATGAAATAGCAACCGCTATTCGGAAGCTGACGCTCAAGGAACGCAAGAAAATTGGTTTCTTGGTCGAGTTTACTGAACTCAAACCGATCAACTTTTCTGACCTAATCGTATCATTACAAGAGCGTTACGATTTGTTTATTATCAATGCCAAAACTTCGCCATCTTTTGCGGGACTTGATGCCTTGATTTTGCCAAAACCCGATTTTCCAGTTGATGATAGTACCAAATACAAGATCGACCAGTACGTCATGAACGGTGGTCACGCCTTGTTTTTTGTTGATGGCTTGAAGGTTGATTCGGTGGGTTTGGAAGGGAATTTTGCCCAACCTCTGGATATTAATATGACCGATTTGTTTTTCAAATACGGTGTCCGAATCAACCCAAATCTGGTCAAAGATGGGGCAAGCTGCGGCATGATTCCCCTCGTAGTGGGCGACATGGGCGATAAACCTAATATTCAGCCCGTGCCGTATCGGTATTTTCCGTTGATAAATAATTTTGGTAAAAGCCTCATTACCAACAACTTAGATATGATTTTTGGGCGATACGTTGCCTCCATTGACACCGTGCGAGCCGATGGCATAACCAAAACCCCCTTACTGATGACCTCACCATATACGAAGGTGCTGAATGCCCCTGCTTTCGTGACTTTCAACGATGCCCGCACCGACACCGAGCAAGCCGAATACCAAGGTGGCGTGAAGACGATTGCCTATTTGCTTGAAGGTTCGTTCCAATCGTTGTACAAAAATAGACTACTGCCGAGCGATCCAAAATTTGCCGATTTCAAGCCCGAAAGTCAGCCCACAAAAATACTCATTTGCTCCGACGGGGATTTAATCGTGAACGAAGTAAGTCAAAAAACGGGTAATCCCTTACCACTTGGCTATGACAAAACCACACAACACACCTTCGGCAATAAAGATTTTGTGATGAATGCCATTGATTATTTAATTGATGAAAACGGCGTGATTCAGGCCAAAGGGAAAGAAGTAAAACTTCGTCCGCTTGACAAACTTCGCATCCGTGACGAGCGTACTTTCTGGCAAGTACTCAACATCGGCTTGCCCGTGGGTTTAGTTTTTGTATTTGGATTTATATTGCAATGGCTACGAAAAAAGAGCTACGGGACTGCTTAGGAACAGGAAATAAATAAGATAAACGTTTGATTCACCGCTTTTTTGTTGATTTTGTTTCATTTTTACTTTAAATAGTAGCTCTGCTATTAGCAGTAAAAATAAAAGAAACTGAACGAAAAAATCGTCAGACTAAAAATGTTTACCTTATTTATTTCCTGTTCCGTAAAGATGAGAAATCAAATAAATTACTCAATTCTTTAGATTCCTTACTGTGTTTTCTGCATCACTAATTGACCGATTTTTGTACCCGCCTTCAAGCCTTCGTCACAAGCCGAACGAAAGTGAATACCGCCATAAACTCTGCTGATTGATGCTTGTTCGGCAGCTTCGTTGAACGATTTGAACTGACCAACGCCGTGTCCAAACTTTGCTTCCGTGGAGTCAGTAAAGGCAACGTTTTCACCAAAAAGTTGCGTTAATACTTCTGCCGAAGCTCCCGAAATGGTGCTATGTCCGCTGGTATATTCAGGAAATGGCGGCGTTTGCAAAAACGGAATCCATTTTGTATCAACACTGGCATTAATGATTGTCTCGGGGCGAATCTTGTGAAAACGATACTTGGTTTCCCAGCAATTAATGAACGCATCACGGAGTGCCATCGAAACCAACAAATAGGCTTGGGCTGATTTTGCAAAATCAATCTTTTTGTCTTTACAAACCGTTGCCGTAATAGCCAACCAATGCCCACCAGGGGTCATTTTTTTATTGGCAAACATCACGTGTCCCTGCACATTTACCACAAAAGCGTTATCGTCCCAAAACCATGCAATGCGTTTTTCTTCTTCCGAAATATTTTTACCAATTTCATAAACTTCCGTCACTTCTTTCATGTACGGACTTGCTTTGACGGTGCTGTAAGCAAAAGGCGGTGGTGGCAAAAACTGCGACGACGAATCAATAATCATTGGTCTGATTTTACCCCAATTTGGCTCAACAGCATCGGCATACGACGGGGGTGTGGGTGTCCAGGTGCCAGATTTATTCTGTAAGGTATAGCGTAAACCACGGGTTTGGGGGTATTTATCTTTTTTGGCGTAGCCCAAAACTGCCTTTCCGACCTCAGTTCCGTAGGCAACCGAACGCTTAATTACTTCGCTTGGCACACCCGCTTTTTTAAATTTTTCATCTAAATCTTTCTCGAAAGCATCGTATTTTTCCACCGAAAACGTAAGTCCACGGGCAACGGTCATAAACGCCTTGATGCTCGCCAACTGGCGACAATATTCTTTGCCTGCTTCGGTGCGGGGTATTTCATTAAGATCTTTCACCTTGCCAATCATCGAAGGGTAGTTTTTATCTCCCGAAACCAAGGCTTCGTAACCCGCCAAAGTAGCGTAAGAATAAATGCGGCTCGCAACGGGCGGCGTAAAAATATCATGCACGATTACGTCGGTCAGTTGATTGACGCAGGCGTGATAAAAATCGGGGTTGCTCACTTGCGGAGTATATTCGGCAGCAGTTTTTTGCTTGCAAGCATTCGAGAATAGTACTATTAATATAAAAACAAAGAAACTTTTCGGTGATTTCATGATAAATGGTTGGTAGTAAAGGACACAAAATTACGTTTTTTTCGGGAATTATCTTTATCTCTCAGTGCTTTTGTATCAAGAAAAGAGTATATCGAAAATCAACTTTAAAGTTTGAAACAGGTACAATACGTAAAGCGAAATTATAGTTGATTTGTTTGGTTGTAGGGTTAGTAAAGGTGTATAATATGTCGGGTGATGATCACAAATAGATTGATTATCAACGCTTTATCCACAAAAAATTATAGTTTTAGATATTTTGACACAATTTTAATGAAGCATTTAGCCCATCACCAAAAAGTATATTTTCGGGTATCGGTTCGATTAGTCTTGGTTTTAAAATCTTCGTAGATTGCTTTTACTAACAATTTCTTTTCGTAAATATACGAGCTTCTCGAAATTAGCATTGATTCGCCGAGTTTCTCGCCTTTTACGATTTTGTATTCGTATAGTTCCTGTAAAATGATGTGTTCATCTTCGTCATACCAATTTTTGAACAGCTCTTTTGCGTATAATTGTTGCTTACGAAAAAAATCTGCGGCACTTTCGCTGGTGTGGTGTGCATCATCATATTTTATTTTTTTAATCATTTTTTCTCTCACATCTTTGAGCGTATAAAAGCTGTCTGGATTTGCTAAATCGGGGATTCGTTCACTGAAACTACGTTCGGAATACTGCGAAATTTTTCGATTTTTTGCATCATAGCTGCTATTTTCTATATAACTGGTTCGTCCGCTTATCTTGGTTTTAGTGTAAATAATGTTGAAATAAAGGCTACGGGATAAAATCAGAAAAGCAAAGCAGTATTTGCAGAAGTCTTTCATCTTAACAGTTTTTTAATGAAATTTACAAAAAGGCTGCGGTAAAATGATTGAGTTTTCAAAAAATATTTTTGATTAAAAGAGGTGTTATTTTAGAGAAGGCAAATAGTTCTACTTTGGCACTTTCAGTATTTAATAACAGCGTTGCGTAATATTTGTAGAAAAAGAAATTGTTATTCAAAAACAGGTGCATCGCACCGCAATAAAACCGTTGAATGTAACGGTGCGATTTATTTGTTTCTCATTCCTTAATATCTAATTGATTTTTAAATTGATTTAGCGTTATTTTGTTATACACATTTCCTAATTCCCGCTTTTTTTATGTTTGATGCTAAATATTGGGTCGAAAAACTCCAAATGCAAGCCCACCCCGAAGGTGGCTATTTTGCCGAAACCTATCGCTCAACCGAAATAATAAAACAAGATGCTCTCCCCAAACGCTTTTTGGGGGACAGAAATTTTGGTACGGGGATTTATTTTTTATTGGAAAGTCATCACTTTTCGGCCTTTCATCGGATTCAGTCCGATGAGCTTTGGCACTTTTACGCAGGCGATGCTTTGAATGTATATTGTATTGATAATCAAGGTATTATGCAAATAATTAGGCTCGGAAACAACCCCGAAAAAGGCGAAGTTTTTCAGTCTGTTGTGCCAGCAGGAGTTTGGTTTGGAAGCAAGCCCGCCCTCGAAAATTCTTACTCATTAGTTGGCTGCACGGTTTCGCCAGGCTTTGATTTTGCCGATTTTGAAATGCCCGCCCGAGCAACACTCCTGCAGGAGTTTCCGCAGCACGCAACAATTATTGAAATGCTGACGCATTAATAATTCTGCATGAATTAATGATAGCCACAGTGGAACTGAATGATAGAATTTGTATTTTTGCAGGATATTTTCAAGAAAAACTTATTTTTATCAAGATGCTACAACGTATTCAATCTTTATTGCTGCTGGTGGTGGCGGTTTGCATGGTTTTCTTTTTGGCCACCCAAACCTGGCACAAAACGGTAGGCAGCGAGTCGATTTCGCTAAACGCCTACTATCTCACTTACGAAAACACGGGGTCGGTCGTAAAAAATACGCCCGTATATTATTTGGCGATTTTGGCGATTCTGTCGGCGGGGCTTTCGATTTTTACGATTTTTCAATACAAAAATCGGGTTCGTCAAATGCTTTTTGTGGCTCTTAACTCGCTCCTCGGTGCGGGCTTGTTGGGTACGTCCGTCTATCAGATTCAGCTCAATGCCAATAAAGTATTCGCTCCCGAAAATCAAGGCGAATTTGGGCTTAGTTTTTGGGGCGTATTTTTGGCTTTGGTACTTAATTGGGTGGCCAATCGCCTCATCAGAAACGACGAAAAGAAAGTAAAAGATGCCGATAGAATGAGGTAATTAAGTAGTCCACCGTCAATAGTCGACAAGTCCACAGTAAGATAATGTGCTAATAATCAGTTACTTAGTCATTTTTAAAATTGTTGATTATATTTATCCCATTACTTACTTAAATCTAAGGAAGACTTCGCTGAGGGAAACGCCCAGTTCGAAGTCTTCCTTTTTCAACAAATCAGTTTAAAACCCTCACCGTGCATATTCATGATTTGCAGTGAGGGGTCTTCTCGGAGGTGTTTGCGGAGTTTTGTGATGTAAACGTCCATGCTGCGGGCATTAAAATAGCTATCATCTCCCCAGATAAGTTTGAGGGCAAAGCTACGGCTTACCGACTGATTTTTGTTTTGACAGAGTAATTTTAACAACTCCGATTCTTTGGTAGTGAGTTTGTTTTTGGTGTCGTTTATTGCCAAAATGTTCGTCTGAGCATCAAAACTGTACGCACCAACTTGAAAATTAATCACTTGATTATCAGGTTCTTGCTTGCCAAATCTTCGTAAAATTGCCTTCATTCGCATCAGCAATTCCTCCATACTGAATGGCTTCGTGATATAATCATCGGCACCGACTTTGAAGCCTTGAATGGTGTCTTCTTTCATCGACTTGGCGGTCAAGAAAACAATCGGCACTTCTTTGTCTTTCATGCGGATTTCTTTGGCCAACGAAAATCCATCTTTCTTGGGCATCATTACATCTAAAATGCACATATCGTAGCTGCCTTTTTCCAGAAAAAACTTAATTCCTTCTTCACCATTTTTGGCCAGATCGACCACAAAATCTTTGGCTTGCAGGTATTCTTGGAGCAACATTCCCAGGTTTGGGTCGTCTTCGGTTAATAGGATTTTTGCCATGATTTTTTATTTTTATACCCCCTCTCAACCTCCCCAATAGGAGGAGTTTTTTCTCCCCCTATTGGGGAGGGGCAGGGGACGGTCGGCCGCTGCCGTGGGGTTGTAAACGTAATTTCAAACTTACTACCTTCGCCCAATTTGCTTTCAACGCTTATTTGTCCGTTGTGCGATTCTACCATTTTCTTGACGTAACTCAACCCCAAACCGAAGCCCTTCACATCGTGGCGATTGCCCGTTGGTACTCGATAAAAGCGTTCAAATATTCGTCCAATCTGCTCTTTCGTCATGCCGATTCCTTTATCTAAAACGCTGACTTTCAATGAGTTATCCCCATTTTCGGTGCGGATTATTATCTCAGGATTTTCGGTCGAATATTTATTGGCATTGTCCAATAAATTATAAATAATATTGGTCAAATGCACTTCATCGGCTTCGATTTCGGCGTTGTTTGCGTCCAGTTCGAGGTTTACGATTCCGTTTTTTTGTTCGATTTGCACACTCAAATTTATCAGCACCTGTTCGATTATTTCGTGGACATCGACCTTAGCTAACCTTAGCTTAACTTCGCCTTTATCAAGCAATGCCATCTGCAAAACCTTCTCCACTTGTGTACCCAGTCGGCGGTTTTCGTCTTGTACAATATTCAGATAACGATTCATTTTTGTACTGTCTTTTTTCACATCACCGTCTTTCATCACTTCAACGGCCAACGAAATCGTTGAGATGGGCGTTTTAAACTCATGCGTCATGTTATTGATAAAATCGTTCTTGATGTCAGCCAATTTTTTTTGTTTCAACATCGTATAAATTGAACTATAAAACACGCCCCCAACTGCCAAGAGCAACAACACCGAACTCACAAAAATCGACCACATATTACTCAAAATAAAGCCTTGTGTGTTCAGAAAATAGACGTAAAGAAAATGATTTTGTGGTTGAATATCATTCGGAAAAAGCAGTACTTTATAGGCTTTTTCGAGTAATTCGGGCGTGTAATTGACGGCAAACGACGAAAAAATCAAGTTTGAACTATTCTTCACACCGTACTGATAAGCGAGCGAAATACCACGGCTACGCAATTCTTTTTTGAGTAGCGTATCGAGCGTTTGGCGGTCGAGTCGCTCATAAATATCACGGCTTCCGTGAATCACGTCCGTCAAAACATTACGTACCAGCTCGGCTTTATTTTGGGTGCGTTCAAAGCTGGAATGAAAATCTTTTTCTTGTTTTTTGCGTTCAATTTCAATGTTTCGGTCGGTTCGACTAACGTTTTTTCGAGAAACCTGCGATGAATCTTTGGCGAGTGTGGTGTTGTCGTAATAATAATTATAACTCACAATTCCCTGCTGACTTTCGATGTTTACTTGCATTTTCGGGGCTTTTGAGCGGGCATTTTTGCTGAGTTGGCTTACTTGGCGGTTGATTACCCCAATCAAATCTTCGATGCTTCGCTGACGCATCAACAGCGAGCGGGTGGGCTGGGCGAGTTCCTCCCAAGCGAGGTTTTGTTCTTCGAGCATTTCCTTAATCAAACCCATCTGCCGATCGGGAATCTCGAAAGTTGGCTCGCTCAAAGTAAAATCCGATGGTATTTCAGTAATAGCTTGATTATCAATATTTTGTGATAAATTTTCGTGGTTTTCTTTCGTAGAATTTACTAAACTTTCAGCTATTTGTGGCTCGACAATTTGAGATTTTGGCTTTCTTTTTTGCCGAATTTTGTGTTGTGTTATCGCCACGAGCCGCTGCTGTTCTTGGGCTTTCATTTGCTGATTTGCCAAAAAAATAACCTCTTGTTTTTCGATTTTTCGGACTGTTGCCTGCATCGCATCGTTTACGTCACGGTCGAATTGCTCTTTTTTTACCGAAATCGCATTTTCAATCCAGTACCATTGAAAGGCTATCAAACCCAACAAAGCAAGCAGCATGACAATGATGATATTTCGGAAATTCATGACAGGATTATTAGCGATTTATTTCCTTATTTTGTTAGTTTTGAAGTCCCTCCCCATCGGGTGAGGTGGGGCTTTTTATTTCTCCACGAAATTAACGCCTTAAATGCTAAAATATGCTTTATTTAACACTTTTTAACACCAGATTTTTTCTTAACTTTACATTATTCAGCAAAACCTACCCTAAAAGCTATGTTTCTATCATTTCTGTTGATTTTAATCCTACTTTTAGGCGGTGTTTACGCATGGCTTTACCGAAAAATATCAAGGCATATTCCTGAAAACTACCCTAATTTGCAGAATCGCCAACGAATTGATGCTTCAAAGAAAATCATGGTTTGCTTCGGAGATAGCAACACCCACGGCAATGTAAGCTATAATTGGGTGAATGATTTGAGAACACAAATGCTTGATTATCAAATATTTAACGCAGGAATAAACTCGGATTTGACCTATACATTACTCCGCCGAATTGAAGATGTGATTGCCTGCAAACCCGATTTTATTACGATTTTGATTGGCACGAACGACGTAAACGCCACGATAAACGTAAAGATGGAAAAACGCTACCAAAAACTCGGTCGAATTGACGGGGGCGTATCGCCTAACTTTGAGGGTTTTAAGCAAAATTATATTGAAATTGTTCGGCAATTAAAATCAAAAACTACGGCAAAAATTGCTGTGATGTCGCTGCCCGTGATGGGTGAAGATTTGACGCACGAGGCAAATCTGAGAGCTGATAAATACAGCGATTTCGTCAAGCAATTAGCCGAAAGCGAAGCTTTGATTTATTTGCCCGTGCGAGAAAAACAAAAGGAGTATTTGCTGAAAAACCCTCAAAAACTAACCCATAGCTTTGAAGAAACCTATAAATTGCTCACGCTGTCGGTGATGAGTCATTATGTTTTGGGTAAAACTTGGGACGAGATTTCGACCAAACACGGCTTTCGGCTAACGCCCGATAATCTGCACCAAAACTCCATTGCGGGTGGCATGATTCGGGATTTGGTGGCACGAAATTGTTAGATACTTGTTTTAGGAAAAAAATTATATATTCATCAATATTAAAAGTCCTCCCCTCGGGGGAGGATTTAGGAGGGGCTTTTTTTATGAAACAAGTTTGTATAATCGGGGCGGGTTCGTCGGGCATTACGGCCGCAAAAGCCTTGAAAGAAAAAGGAATTTCGTTCGATTGCTTTGAAAAAGGCTCAAATATTGGCGGAAACTGGCGGTTTAACAACGATAACGGAATGTCGTCGGCTTACCGAACGCTGCACATCAATACTAATCGGGTCGTGATGGCGTACTCTGATTTTCCGATGCCCGATGATTTTCCGATGTTTCCGCATCATTCTAATATCATTGAGTACTTTGAAAACTACGTTGAGCATTTCAAATTACGAGAAAATATTACCTTCAATACAGCCGTAGTTGATGTTGTCCGAAACACTGACAACACCTATAATGTTACGCTTGATAATCGACAATCGTTTGATTATCAGTATGTTATCGTAGCAAACGGGCATCATTGGAATCCTCGTTTTCCGAGTCCCGCCTTCAAAGGTGAGTTTACGGGTGAGGTGCTACACTCGCACCATTACCGAGAAGCTGAGCAGGTACAAAACAAAGATGTGCTGGTGGTTGGCATCGGAAATTCGGCGGTTGATATTGCTTGCGAGGCGGCTCGACTGCACACAGGAAAAGTCGTGATTTCGACCCGAAGCGGGGCCTATATTACACCCAACTGGATTTGGAGTATTCCTTTTGATAATTTGGCCAATCCGCTCACGACTAAGTTACCTTTTTGGCTACAAAGACTATTATTTAGTACAACGCTTTGGCTCGCCCGTGGCAAACAAGAAGATTACGGTGTGCCAAAACCCAATCGCCCCGTGTTGAGCGAACACCCCACGCTTTCGCAAGATTTATTGAACCTTTCGGGGCGTGGATTAATAAAATTTAAGTCAAACATTAAAGAATTTAGCGGAAAAACCGTCATTTTTGAAGACGGAACGGAGCAAGATTTTGACATGATTATTTATGCTACGGGTTATAAAGTTACGTTTCCATTCTTGAAAAACTATGCCGAGTTTGATGTCGAAGAATCAAACGATATTCGGCTTTACAAGAAAGTTATTCACCCCGAATATAAAAATTTATTTTTTTTGGCTTTGATTCAACCTTTGGGAGCAATCATGCCTTTGGCCGAAGTGCAGGCCAAATGGATTGCCAAAATCATCAAAGGCGAAAGCAAAACCCCTCCGAAAGAGGCAATGCTCAAATCAATCGAAGAAGACAAACAAAAGATTGCCGAACGCTACAAACAGACCCCTCGGCACACACTTCAAGTCGATTTTTTTCCTTATAAAGCAAGCATTGAGCGAGAAATGAAGCGGTGATAAGTTGTTGTCTGTGGGGAAACCGACAATGGTACAAACGGTTACATTGCCATTGTCTGTGTCCCCACCATAGCCGTCAGGTTACGGATTTCAAGACTCCCAAGGGGCTACATTTAATTGGCATTTGATTTTTCTTTTTATGTTCTTTTTTGGAATAAACGTGCCAATGTTGCAATAATGAATACATCCAGTCTTTAAT
>JANNEN010000160.1:0-7954 GCA_031378715.1 Emticicia sp. | reverse complement strand
TGAAAACCGCAAACAAAACCCCAACCTGATGGACACCTATGCGTGCCTGTTGTACCGATTAGGCAAAAAAGAAGAAGCCATTGAGTGGGAAACCCAAGCGATAGAGGTGCTGAAAAAACGAGGCGAAGATGCCAATAACTTAGAAATTACGCTAAACAAAATCAAAACGGGAGAACTTTAAATCCAAAACCACCAAATGTCAAACCAAGAACGCATTGAGCAATTAGAGGCTTATAAAATCAAAGAAAGATTTATTTTGGACGACTGGGAAGACCGAGAAATTGAGTCGCCCTCGGACGAAATTGTGACCTTGATGCGAGCCGAAGTATTGAAATTTACTGATTTTCTGATTGCCCAATTAGCCAAAAACGTCAGTAACTTTCAGACCCAAGTGCAGCTTTATTTCAATGCCTGGGACAATGAAGATTTTGACCACGACCAAACCGAATTTATCGTCGAAGTCGAGTACGAAGCCATGCGAATAGCAGGCTTGAAAATTGAGCAACTGACAATTTGAAGTTCTACGTGCAATAAAATTAAAAATGAATGTGGCACACCTTGTTGTTGCAGAGTACAGGTGTGCCACATTTTATTCACCCAAAAATCACATTCAAAAGCCCCGCCAAGCGTACGCCGCCTTTCAAAAGTTGCTGATTGAGCATTTCGATATTTTCAAAATCGTAGCGATAGCTTAACCGTGGTTCTTTTTGCTTCGTGCCTTCGTATAGTTTTTCAGCTATTTGGTACGACTCAAAAAACCATTCGGTCATCGGTTGCTGCTGCCACGCACGGCGTTGGGCTTTGCTGGCGTGGTTGATATTGGCCGAGTATTCGGTATAGCTCAGGTTCTGAAACTCAATTAGTTTTGTATCCCAAAGGGCGTGGAGGTTAGTGGCATCGGCAAACCAAAAGGCTTTGATTCGATTTCCGCCCAAATCTTCCAAGCGGCCCACGTGCATCGGCTGGTGAATATCCCCCGCAATATGAATCAATAAGCGAAGATAAAAACGTTTATTTTCGATACTGGTTTGCTTGTTTTTTAACTCTCCAATCAAGAAATTGAGTTTTGTGTAGGCATCAGTTTTGGTGTCTTCTTCCAAATATTTTGTAAATTCGGCATTATTCATCCCCGATTTGATATTGACATAGTGCCACGAATCTAAATATTTATAAGTAGAATCAGATTTGATAAAATCGGCCCAGTTACTCGAAATTGCCACCGACTCCGTACCCAAAATCTTACGAATGTTTCGTTTTGCCTTGCACGAAAGATGCGAATCGGCGATATGCCCTACTACTCGGTGGCCAGTCGAACCCCAACCAAAAGTTTGTAATGAAATCGCAAGCGATAAAAATAGTATAGATGTTTTTTTTAGCATTGTTTTGTTTGTTGTTGAAAACTTTTACTTACCAAACCTGCAAGGTCTGGGCAACCCCGTCTCTTTCAGACTTTACAGGTTTTAATGAACCTTATTTTTTCTTAATCTTCATCGCAACGGGGTCCCAATGAATGATTTTCTGCTCGAAATAACTGTCATTACAGGCCAAAACGGGTGCCGCCGCCCGAAATCCAAAAATCGGATCTTCGATTGTGCCTTGGCTACCTTTTCTGACATTCTCAAAGAAATTAGCAAAGTGATTGGCGTGCGAATCTTCGCCCTTTGGAGCATCGAAACGAATCTCTTTTACGGGTTCGGCCTTGCGGTCGTCCGCCGAATATTTGGCATCATAAGCCGCTTGCGATTTCTTTTGCTCTTCCTCCGAAAAAGTCGCCAAACTATCATAGCCGCCAATGCCTGGGGCTTTCGGGAGTTTCTTTTTGCTCAAAACGAGGGCATTTTCCATGAGGTCGATTTGCCCTTCGGTGCCGATAATTCGGGTATTGTTTTTGATTGCTCCCGCATTACCAAAGTTTACCCGTAGCACCATCTGAAACTGTGCGTGTTGCTCAGTTTTTGGGTAATCCAAAATCGACACCATCATATCGGGTACGTCACGGCCATCTTTCCAGTAGCTCAGTTCGCCCGAAGACAGGATTCGGGTTGGCCCGTACGAACCCGTGATATAATGCACGCCCGTGATGAGATGCACGAATAAATCGCCACCTACGCCCGTGCCGTAATCTTTATAGTTTCGCCAGCGAAAAAATCTCGTGGCATCGAAGGGGCGTTTTGGGGCAGTGCCAAGAAAAGTATCCCAATCGACGGTTTCGGTTGAGGCATCGGTCGGAATCGAATAATTCCAAGCCCCAATGGAGTTAAAACGGTCATTGTTTGATTCGATGAAGTTTATTTCGCCCACTTCGCCCGCCTTAATCAGGCGTTTGGCTTCTTCAAAAACCGACCCGCTGATTCGCTGGCTACCTACTTGCATGGTTTACCCGATTTTTGCCAAGCCTCAATCACGCCACGGCCACGGTCGATTTTTTGCACCATCGGTTTTTCGCAATAAACCGACTTGCCCGCTTCGAGCGAATCCTTCGTGATTTTGTCGTGCCAATGGTCGGGCGTTACGACCAACACGGCATCAATATCTTTGCGGGTCAATATCTCACGGTAATCACGGGTGGTGAAAACGTCTTTCCCGAAAACCTCTTTTGTGCGGGTCAAGCGACCATCGTACAAATCGGCGGCGGCCACAAGCTCCACACCCGAAGTTTTCAAGGCTGACTTTGTGTCGTAATGCCCCTGAATTCCCATGCCGATTGTGGCGATACGGATTTTGTCGTTGGGGCTGATTTTTGCCAAATCTTTAATAATATTGAACGGCTTGGCAAAGCTATCGGTTGCGAGCAGCACCGAAGCCGCCCCGACGTTTTTGATGAATTTTCTGCGAGATGATTCCATGAGTGACATGCTTTTTTTGATATATTTTAGCTTGAATCGTTTGAAGCATTGAAATTAGTGCAAAAAAAGACTTTTGTAAATCATTTGAACGATTTATTTTATATAAATTTAATATTACCAGTATTTTAATATTTTTCGATAAACATCAAAATATAAATTCCGTGTCGTTTCATTCAAAATAATGATATATTTACTCTTTCATATTTCTGTAAACACTTCCCCCAATATAAAAATTATGACAGCTCGGATTGTCGCTTTACTCGTACTTTGCTTTGCTTTTAATCGTGCAGAGGCTCAAAAATTACCTCCAAAAGCCGAACTTTTAAAGTCTTTGACGGCTGCCAATGATTATTTTATGACCGAATGGGCCGACGTAAGCAAACCAATTTGGGCAGCCGACCGAACTCGCCCAAGCAATATCTGGACCCGTGGGGTTTATTACGAAGGGCTAATGGCTTTGTATAAAGTTGATAAACAAAAACGCTACTACGATTATGCTGTTTCGTGGGGAGAAGCTCACAAATGGGGACTAAGAAACGGCACAAAAACCCGCAATGGCGACGACCAATGTTGTGGACAAACCTACATGGATTTATATTTGATTGACCCAAAACCTGAGCGAATCAAAGACATAAAGGCGTGCATGGACAACATGGTAAACAGCGAAAAAAAGAATGATTGGACTTGGATTGATGCCCTTCAAATGGCAATGCCAGTTTTTGCTCAATTGGGCGTAATTTATAAAGACGACCGCTATTACGAAAAAATGTATGAAATGTATATGCACACCAAAACCGTGCAAGGTGATAAAGGTTTGTATAATCCTACCGAAAAATTGTGGTACAGAGATAAAGATTTCGACCCACCCTACACAACGCCAGCAGGCAAAAGTTGCTACTGGTCACGTGGCGATGGTTGGGTGGTGGCCGCTTTGGTGCGTGTACTCGACATAATGCCCAAAAATGCTCCACATAGAGCAGAATACGAAAAAACTTATTTGGAAATGATGCAAACTTTGCCCACTCTTCAACGTGCTGATGGTTTTTGGAATGTAAGCCTTACCGACGAAACTGATTTTGGCGGAAAAGAACTCACAGGCACGGCATTATTTACTTACGGCATGGCGTGGGGCGTAAACAAAGGTTTATTGAAAAAGAAAAAATACGCACCAATCATAGCCAAAGCAATAAACGCCATGATGAAAGATTGTGTACACGAAAACGGGTTTTTGGGCTATGTACAAGGCACGGGCAAAGAACCCAAAGACGGGCAGCCACTGAGCTACGACAAAGTACCCAACTTTACGGATTTCGGTGTCGGTTGCTTTCTTTTGGCTGGTGCGGAGGTTTATAAAATGAAATAAAATGTTGATAATCAACACTTTACGAAAATGTTTAATAAAATATTCTCTACTAACAACCCCTCCCCAGCCCTCCCCGATAGGGAGGGAGCAGCCGTTCCCCTCCCCTTTTTCGGGGAGGGGTTAGGGGTGGGGTTAATTTTCATATTACTCGCAAGCACAATTGCTGCTGCCCAACCCAAATGGAAACCCATTACGCAGCAATCTAAACCGTGGTCGAGGTGGTGGTGGGAAGGCAATGCTGTAAACCCTGCCGACCTTACTTATAATATGGAGAATTATAAAAAAGTAGGTTTGGGAGGTCTGGAAATTACGCCGATTTATGGTGTAAAAGGCTACGAATCGCAATTTATAGATTTTCTTTCGCCCATGTGGGTCGATATGTTTAAGCATACCCTCAAAGAGGGTACTCGCCTCGGTATGGGCATTGACTTGGCAAATGCTTCGGGTTGGCCTTTTGGTGGTCGTTGGGTTACGCCCGAAGATGCTTGCAAAGCAGTTTTTTATAATACATATAACCTAAAAGAAGGCGAAAGCCTCAATGAAGCAATTGCTTTCAAACAAACACCTTTGCTACGTTATGTGTTGCCCAAAAACACCGAAATCGGTGCTTTAAAATACCCGATTTCTGCAAATAATAATCTGCAAGAATTGGCAATAGACCAAGTGCGTTTCGAGCAAAACTTGCCTTTACAAACTTTAATGGCTTATTCAGATAAAAATGAAGTCGTTAATTTAACAGAAAAAGTAAGCAAAGAAGGAAAGCTAAATTGGCAAGCTCCCGCAGGAAATTGGACACTTTATGCAGTTTTTCAAGGGTTTCACGGCAAAATGGTTGAGCGTGCTGGACCAGGTGGCGAAGGCGATGTAATTGACCATTTTTCGGCAAAAGCTATCAAAAATTATCTCTCAGCATTCGATAAGGCTTTTGCAAAAACTGATGTTTCGAGTATGCGAGCTTTCTTCAATGACTCTTACGAAGTTGATGATGCCCGTGGACAATCTGACTGGACAGAAGCACTTTTCGATGAATTTAAAATTCGTCGAGGTTATGATTTACGTAATCATTTACCCAACCTTTTTAGCAAAGAAAACACCGACCTGAATCACCGAGTTTTGTTTGATTACCGAACAACAATTGGCGATTTGATTCTTGAAAAATATACTTCCGAATGGGCAAAATGGGCTCACACAAGAGGTAAAATTGTGCGAAATCAAGCACACGGTTCGCCAGCTAATACCTTAGATTTGTATAGTGTTGTTGATATTCCCGAAATAGAAGGGACGGATTTGCTACGCATAAAGTTTGCATCATCGGCAGCCAATGTGATGGGTAAAAAACTTACTTCGTCGGAATCAGCCACTTGGGAAAACGAGCATTTTCTATCAAATTTGGGCGATGTAAAACGTGCCTTAGACCTATTTATGGTCGGTGGCGTGAATCATGTTTTTTATCATGGCACAAATTATTCGCCCAAAGAAGCGGCTTTCCCAGGTTGGTTATTTTATGCGGCAGTTCATTTTACGCCCCATAATCCATTTTGGAAAGATTTTGGCAAACTAAATAATTATGTAGCTCGCTGTCAAACTTTCTTGCAAGATAGCAAAGGCAATAACGACGTGCTTTTTTACTTCCCAATCACTGACCGCCTAACCGAACCTTCACCCAAAGGTTTATTGGAGCATTTCGATGGCGTAACGCCCGAATTTAACGGCACAGATTTTAAAGAATTAGGTCAAAAACTCCTCGACCGAGGTTATGGTTTTGATTTTATTTCTGATAAGCAAATCGGAAATTTAAGTACCAAAAATCAAGCAATCCTCACGGGCGGAATTAGCTACAAAACTATCTTATTGGCTGAAAGTGAACAAGTTCCACTCGAAACTTTCGAGAAATTGGTTGCCTTAGCCAAACAAGGTGCAAACATTATTTTCCATAAAAAACTTCCTGCCGATGTACCAGGTTTGGGCAACTTAGATGCACGAAGAGCTAAATTCAAGGCTTTGCTGGCTGAGTTACACTTCGAAAACGCTGGTAACAACGTTGGCAGGGTTAAACCCCCAATGGAATTGCCTGCCAGCGTTAATTTCAGCCAAGCAAAAATTGGTCAAGGTTCGTTTTTAGTAGGCGAAAACTTAGATGAAATGATGGTTTTTGCTAAAATTTACCGAGAAACCATGATTGATAACGGCTTGCAGTTTGTCAGAAAATCGCACGCAAAAGGCAATTATTATTTTGTCAATAACAAAACCGATAAGGCTTTTGATGGTTGGGTGAAGCTATCAGTTTCAGCACAATCTGCCGCTTTGTATAACCCAATGACCGAAACTTTGGGCATGGCAAAATACAATGCTAAGACCAACGAAGTCTATATACAACTGACTGCGGGCGAATCGTGCATTATCGAAACCTATAAAACCCCAGTTTCGGGAGTCGATTATGCTTATTTTAAACCAAAGGGAGAAGCACAAGAATTGACAGGAACTTGGAAAATAAAGTTCCTCGAAGGTGGTCCAATTTTGCCCAAAACGATAGAAACAAAATCACTCGGTTCGTGGACAAAGTTTGAAGATGAAGCCTACAAAAATTTCTCTGGAACAGCTTCTTATTCTCTTGATTTTTCAAGTATAACTCCCTCACTATCAGGATATTGGCTTGATTTGGGAAAAGTTGCCGAAAGTGCATCGGTTACAATCAATGGGCAATTTTTAGGAACTTTACTTGGGCCAACTTACAAAGTTTTTGTGTCAAATTCATTGCTAAAAGCACAAAATACTATGGTCATAAATGTTTCAAATTCGATGGCAAACCGTGTGATTGCGATTGAAAAACAAGGTGAAGTTTGGCAGAAGTTTTATAATATCAATGTATCGGCAAGGCTACGACCAAATATAGGAAAAGAGGGTTATTTCACAACTCTAAACTGGCAGCCAAGAGATTCAGGTTTGCTCGAAAAGGTAACATTGACGGCGGTTGAAGGCTTTTAAGGAACTGAGTCGTTTGTTTCTATTTTTTTAATTTTGATTTAATTTCAACGAAAACCATGAAAATACTCGTAATCGAAGACGAAGCTAAAACCGTACAACTCATCAAACAGGGGCTGGAAGAGCAACTCTGGGAGGTTGATGTGGCCTACGATGGACTCATCGGCCTGCAATTAGCTACCCGAAATCCTTATGCGATTATTATTTCGGATATAATTTTGCCAGGCATGAATGGCTTGGATTTATGTAGAAAATTGCGTGAAAAAGGCGTAGTTTCGCCGATTTTGCTCTTGACGGCATTGAGTACGACCGATGATAAAATCGTTGGACTTGACGCAGGAGCTGACGATTATTTGGCAAAACCCTTTGAATTTCGTGAATTAATGGCCCGTATTCGTGCCTTGACTCGCCGAAATTTTGGTTCAATTCAGACCGCTAATTTGCTCAAAATCGCCGACCTCGAAATGGATTTAGATGCCAAAACCGTATCTCGGGGCGGCAAAGAAATCTTGCTTACGGCCAAAGAATTTGCCCTGCTCGAATATTTCATCAGGCACCAAGGGCGGGTGATTGCGAAGGTCGAATTGGCTGAAAAAATCTGGGACGTAACCTTCGATACGGGTACAAACGTGATTGAAGTTTACATGAATTTTTTGCGAAAAAAAATAGACAAAGACTTTGATACCAAACTCCTGCATACCCAAATCGGCATGGGATACGTGATGAGGAGGCAATAGTTCTGACGGGGTCGCCCGTGCGATTC
>JANNEN010000159.1:0-8985 GCA_031378715.1 Emticicia sp. | reverse complement strand
CAATCGCACTCAAGCGAGCTTCTAATTGGTTGATTTTCTGAGATTTACCTTCAATAATTCGCTGTTGTTCTTGTATTGCCTTTACCAAAACAGGAATCAAACCTGTGTATTGCATTCCATAAGTATCAGCAACCGTTTCTCCTTTTTTCTCTAATTTTGCAAATTCTTCATCTGTAAGACCCGATTTTGAAACAATTTCAGGAACAATTTTTTCCACATCTTGGGCTATAAAACCTAATTGTAGTTTTGGGTCGTTATTGTTTTTCCAATTATAAGAAACCGCTTGTAGTCTCATTATTTCGTCCAAACCATATTTTATTTCAACAATATTTTTCTTCAATCGGCGGTCAGATGCAGTATTGAGGGCATTTACTGACCAAATTTCTCTCCATCGGTTCCCGCTCGAACCCAAGAAAACCGTATTATTAGTTGTTGGAATCATATTAAAATTTACACCATTTGGCTCAAAAGTCAATACACCAGTTCTGTTTACAAAGTTATCGGGTGAGTAATCCAAAAACATTTTATCAAATTCGTTTGAAAAAAGTTGCCAATCGCCACCCAAATTTTGTAACCGCAAACCTGTAAAACCTGTCGTAGAGGAAATACGAGTATAAACATCTCCACTTCCACTTGATTCATTTAAGTGAAGTTTATCAAGCGGACTCGTTGTTCCGATACCAACCCTACCCGCTGGATTAACCGTAAGTTTTGGTCCTATATTGGTTGATAAATATACGCTTCCAGTGGTATTGAAAGCACCAGTACCAATCTCCATACTGTTATTGGCAGCGTCATTGAAAGTACCAACGTATCCAGTGTTTGTGGAGGTATTTCGTCTGAAACCAATATAACTTTGACTTATTGGACTACTAAAATTTGCCACCCATTGGCTTGCTCCTAAAACGTCTAATGTTGTGGCTGGTGTCATTGTGCCAATACCAACTCTTCCTGTAATATCAATTCTCATGTATTCAGTACTATTTGCACCTAATGCTAATTCGTGAGTTGCTTGTCCTCCGATATAAAATCGGTCAGAATAAGTCGAAATATTACCAGCATTTGTTCCGCTACTTCCATCTCCCGTGGCAGAGCGTTTAAAAAATAAATCTGCTCCGCCCGCATCTGCGGTGGAAATGTGTCCGTAAGTTCCTGCATTTGATTTAATTACAAATCTTTTGGAAGCACCTGGCTCGATTAATACGCTTTGCCCAAAAGCGAACGTAGCAGACAAAAGAAAAGCTGAATAAAGAATAATTTTTTTCATGGGAATTGAAATTTGGGTTTAATTAATTTGTTGATGCAAATTAAAGGTGTATTTTTACTGAATAAAATACCTGATTTGGGTATATTTATATTTCTAAAAATAACCATCAGTGAAATCCGAAGCGAACTCAGCCAACGAAAATTTTTATTTTCTCGACGACTATTACCAGTTGTGGAAAGAAGGAAATAATAAAATTAATGATGCCGAAGTGAACGCAAAATACGCCAAAGATGCTTCGATTCTCAACCAAATTGCTGACTTGAACGGGCATTTTTTGACAATTTTTAATACCAAAAGACAGCAAATCCTTTTTCTTTCTGACAACCCCCACAAAGTGCTGGGGCAAGGCGTTAGCAAAGAATATTATGAGAAAAATCCCGTGCTGTTTTGGCTAAAATCTACCCCCATCAAGCAATCCTGGTTTTTGATGCAACTGAGTTTGTTTTATCAGTCAAAAGTACAGAATAGACTTAAAAAAGCAGGTAAAAACGCTACTGTACGTTGGTATTTTCATAATTTTAATCTTGTCAAATACGGTATTCGTATCGGAATTCATGGCAAAGCACTCGAAGTTTTGCCCAATGGCACGATGCTAATTATGATGTCAGTAATGAAAAATATTAGTGGATTTATCAAAGAAAATAGCCCGCTTTGGGCGGAGGTTTGTATCAATGAAGATGAATATTTTTACTTCTTGGAAGCAAATAATAAATTTTTGGAAGGCAGGCTACTCAGCGAACGAGAATTAGAAATATTGAGCTTAATTAAAGCGGGCTTGGACACCAAAGAAATAGCCGAAAAACTTTTCGTCAGTACCGCCACCGTTGATACTCATCGGAAGAATATCCTGGCAAAAACAGGGGCAAAAGATATAAGTAATGCTATCCAGATTTTGACATTTGCCGAAATAAAAATTGCTTAGATTAATCAAAAAATACATAATTTAGGTATAAAATGACGCATCTACCAAAAAAAATAAATCGTAATTCCAACCATATTGATGAGTTTTTTGGCATCTGGAACGAAATGGAATACGATGTTTTGACCGAAAGCGAATTAGAAGATTTTGGCGTGGTGATGAATAATTATGCCAGAATCAATAAGCAGTTTATCAATATTTATAGCCTAAAACAGAAGCGAGTGCTGTATCTGAGCGACAATTTGGGGGAAGTTTTGGGCTATGATTGTAGCCCCGAAGAATACAAAAAATGGTCGGCGTTTTATTGGTTGCGAGATTTGCCGATTGCCCAAAGTATGTTTTTTGTCCAGTTTTCGGTTTTCTACAAAACTACCGTACAGAAGCTGCTCGAAGCAAATAAAATATCAAACTTGACGTTTTATATGCACAATTTCAAGCTAACGCCACCCAATAAAGAAAAGCAACGCTTGGGCTTGACTTGCACGGTTTTGGACTTGGATAAATCACCTTTTTTAGATAAAATCTTGATTATCAATACCAACATCGACTCATTAATCAAAGATAAAGAAGCGTGGTGGTGTAATTTATCAATCAATAATGCCAATTTTTATTCTAAGCACAGTGAGCATAGTAGTTTTAAACCAAAACATATTTTGAGTGAAAAAGAATTAGCCGTACTTGATTTGATAGAAAAAGGTCTAAAATCAAAAGAAATTGCCGAAAAACTTGAAATAAGCACCGCCACCGTGGATAAACACCGAAATAATATGCTCGAATGGACGGGAGCAAAGGATATTTCGAGCCTGATTCAGCTTGCCAAAATTGGGAAGATTCTGTAAAAATCTGCTTTATCGCTTGGTTAGAGTGCAACTGGATACGAATATTTTTCGTCTAAACCATTAAGTCACCCCACCATTCATCGAGAAACTACGTATCTGTTTTTGTATAAAATAATATCTATGACCCGTTACGAATTTTTAAAATCTGCTGGATTTAGCGGTGCTGCTTTGATGGCAATTCTTACTTCTTGCGTCAGAGAAGAAGACAAATTCATTGATGCCATTTCGCTTGCCCCAAATGCCAATACTATTGATCCGCCAACCACAACAGGAACGGTTATTCCACCAACAACTCCTGTGCCAATCGTGGGTGTAGTTACGACCGAGGAATTAAATAAAATCACGGCAACTAAACTCAAAATTGATTTGTCGAACGCAACCTACGCCAAGTTAAAAACCGTTGGCGGCTATGTCATTGCCAGTAATATCGTGGTGGCTCTCTCGAAGGCAAATACCTACATTGCCGCTACCGTAACTTGTTCGCACGAACCTAAAAAACAGATAATTTACAACAATAATGAATGGTACTGTACCGCCCATGATGCCCGATTTTCACTTACGGGGGCGGGTTTAAATTCCAATGGTAAAAAAGGTCTAACAGTATATAAAGTAGCTACTGACGGTAAGACACTCGTTGTTTATTAAAATCTAACTACTTGATAATCAGTGTTTTATGTTATAATGGTCAATCGACCAGCAACTGTGAATTATTTTTTTATGAAATTATTAAGTATTTTTTTACTAATTTTTTTTCTTGAAGGCTCAACTCAGTGGGGGGCAGATTTTGAAAAAGCAAAAGTTGAGGCCGCTCAAAATCATAAATATATCGTTATAAACTTTTCGGGATCAGATTGGTGCGGGCCTTGTATCAAACTCACCCGTGAAGTGCTGGAAACGCCAGAGTTTTTGACGTTTGCCACTAAAAACTTGGCATTGGTACGAGCCGATTTTCCGAGATTAAAGAAAAATCAGTTAGATAAAAAACAAACCCTACACAACGAATCGTTGGCCGAAAAGTACAACCAAGAGGGTAAATTTCCACTTACAGTTTTGGTGAATGCTGATGGCAAAGTTCTGAAAGAATGGGACGGTTATCCAGCGGGTATTTCTCCGAAACTGTTTGTACAAGAAATCGAAAATATTATCAATGCCCGAAAATAATATTTTTTCAAAAACACTCCGATTGATGGGTAATCGCTTCACTATCAGCGTAGTAGGCGAAAATGAGGTTTGGGCAAATAATCAAATTGAACTGGCGATTGCCGAAATCTCTCGTATCGAAACGCTACTTACAACCTTCAATTCAGATAGCCAAACTAATCAAATAAATGCCAATGCGGGCATCAAACCCGTACGGGTCGATAAAGAAGTGTTTGAAATTATCAGGCGGTCAATCAAGATTTCGAGCCTTACTGACGGAGCATTTGATATAAGTTATGGTTCGATTGATAAACGTTTTTGGAATTTCGACAAAACAATGACCGCCTTGCCCGATGCCCAAGCCGCCAAGCAAAGTGTGGCATTGATTGATTATCGAAATATTATTTTGAATGTCGAAAACAGCACAATTTTTTTGAAAAATGCGGGAATGAGAATCGGTTTTGGAGGAATTGGTAAAGGTTACGCCGCCCAGCAAGCCAAAAAAATTTTGATGCAAAATGGCGTAAAAAGTGGCATTGTCAATGCTTCGGGCGACCTCATAACTTGGGGAAACCAACCCAACGGCAAGCCCTGGACTATCAGCCTTGCCAATCCCGATAATCAAAATACAGCTTTTTCGTATCTCGAAATCAGTGATTTGGCGGTGGCCACATCGGGCAATTATGAAAAATTTGTGGTCATTGATGGCCAGCGGTATGCCCATACGATTGACCCCAAAACTGGATTTCCCGTGTCGGGTATCAAAAGCGTAACAATCATTTGCCCCAATGCCGAACTTGCCGATGCCATGACAACGCCAATTATGGTTTTGGGTGTAGAAGCGGGGCTTTCTCTGATTAATCAAATGCAGCAAATTGCGTGCGTGATAATTGACGAAAATAATAAAATTTGTACTTCAAAAAATATAAAAATATGATGATTTTAGTTAAGAAAATGGGTTTTTTGGCACTTTTGCTGAGTTCGTTAGCATCGTGTGTAACGGTAAAGGAATACCAAAAAAACCGAATCAATGACTCCGAAATGGAGCTTGCCGCCCGAAAAGCCGAAAAATTTGAAACCAGTTTTTATTTATATCGAGAAGGGGCTTCGGGAGCAAATGGCGGTAAAGGTAGCGGTGGATGTGGTTGTAATTGAGGGTTTTATTTGCAGTTTTTTTACCTAATTTTTTTGAGTATAGCTTATTTTTATGAAAAAAACGATAGTAACCCTCGGTTTATACGCAGGAATTTTGAGCGGAACATTTGCCCAAAATAAAATTTCGCCAGAAAAAGCCGAGCAGAAATATGAGTTAAATTCAAAACCTGCCCCCGTGACAGGTTTTCGTTCGTTGAAGTTAGATGAAGTCAATCTGGTGTCGAGTTATTATGAGCAAGACGGCAATAATTCGGCCGTTACGGGTGGAATCGGCACCGAATACTTGTTTGATATTGCCAATTCGTTGGACTTAAAGTTATCATTTACTGACAAAAAAGCCCGCAAACACAGCATAAATGCCGATTTTTCGATTGATTACTATTCCTCAGCATCTTCTGATATGATTGACCCTCGTAGTTTGTCGTCGGCCTCTATGGTAGATGTTCATATTTATCCATCGCTTTCGTGGAGCATGAAAAACGATAAAAAACGACAAACTTTCGGTGCTAATTTATCGTATTCTACCGAGTGGGATTATCAATCTTACGGGGCAAATCTGAGTTTTGCCCAAGCCTCAAAAGATAATAATACTGAGGTTGCCCTAAAAATCGGAGCGTTTTTTGATACTTGGGAGGTGATTTTGCCCGTTGAACTACGGCCAAACATCGACCAAAAGTATAAACCACGAAATTCGTTTAATGCCAGCCTTTCGGTGTCGCAGGTTGTCAATAAACGTTTGCAGTTGATGGCCGTTATTGAGCCTGCCTACCAAGAGGGGCTGCTGAGTACACCCTACCATCGGGTATATTTTACGGACGGTACGCTCAAATTAGAAAAACTCCCAGGCACACGGCTAAAACTTCCTGTGGGACTGCGGGCGAGCTATTTTCTGGGCGATCGCTTTGTTTTTCGGAGTTTTTACCGATATTATCAAGACGATTGGGGCATGAAAGCCCATACGTTGAGCATGGAAATACCCGTAAAAATTACCTCTTTTCTATCCGTTACACCACATTACAGATTCAATAGCCAAAGTGCCGTGAAGTATTTTCAGCCCTTCAAAACGCATCAATTAAGCGAAGCATTTTATAGCTCTGACTATGATATTTCGGGTTTTAATAGTGCCTTTTGGGGAGCGGGAATTCGTATTGCTCCGCCCGATGGAGTTTTGGGTATCAAGCATTGGAGTAGTGCCGAACTTCGCTACGGACACTACAACCGAACCAACGGTATGGTAGCAAATATCATAACGTTGAGTGCGAAGTTTAAGTAGGATTGGCTTGTCATTGGTTCAAAAACTCCTCCTTCACCTCATTAGCTTTTTCGGGGTTAATGGCAAAAAAAGTTTTTATTAAAATCTCACTTTTATCCAAAATGATGTCTTTTTGGTAGTGGTTTGGGCGGAGTACGGTTGTTATTTTACTGCCGCCTTCGTCGCCGTGCCAAAGTTCGTATTCATAAAAAGCGGTTTCGGGGGCGTTGCTTTTTATCCAATGGTGTAGATATTCATTGCCATTTGCCCGCTCAAAAATATTTTGCAAGATATTATCATATTCAAACGAGTACCCATTTTTTGAAGTTTCTTTCAACTGATTGGATAGATGATGCAGCAAATCAGCAATTTGACTTTGGCGATTATGCTCATCTTCCGCCCTAAAATCAAGCATTGCTACGTGTGGCAAACGGTAAATAATATCACGTGAACTTGGACGGTTTTCCGCAAGTCGAAACTCGTCTAAAATTTCAAAAAAACGTTTGATTGCTTCCTCTTCGTTGCCAAAGTGGTCAGCAAGAATCAAGTTTTTCCAGCCTGCGGTGGTATATTTTCCGTAATAATTTCCTACAAAATCATTGAAGCCCGAAAAGGCGGGTGTTTCGGAGTTTTCGTAGTTGCAGCCTTCATAAATGCCATCAATAAAACTGCCAAGTAAAGTCAAACTTGCGGCCCCTAAATACATGCCAGGTCGCTCACGCATTTTGTCCAAAATGGTGTAAAGATTTATCTCGCCAACTTTCTGAGCAGTGATACAAAAAGTGGCGTTTAGGTCATTGAGCAGCGAAACTATTTTGGGTGAAAACTCAGTATTGCATTGAAAATCGTAGAAAACGGTATGAAAAATGGCTATTTCATCTATTTTTTCAATTTTTATTAATGTTTGGTGGGAGAGGAGTTCGGTCAGAAAAACCTCCAAATTGACATCAGTTTGGGTTTCTGAAAAGTATTTTAATTCATTTTCAAAAGTTTTTCTGTATTGCCAAGCTGGCTCGTCGTTGAATAGAAAAGCTGCGTAGGTAAAGGTTTTCGTTATCATTTCTTGGCGTATTTTTTACCACACCGTTAGCAGAGGTTTACCACAGAGGTAAAGATGTTAAAGACCTTTTTTTAAATCAAAATCCTGCTTTTTCGTAGTCCTCCATGGTGTATAAATCGGCTTCGTAAATAAAACTTACGGTCATTGAGCGGAGTGAAATGCCATCTGCCGAAACTGTGTCGCTCACAATAAATTCGTGTTTGTCGGAAATGTTTTTTCGCCAAGTGGTGGTCGTCCCCAAGAAATCAACGACTTTTGGTTCGCCCAAGATTTTGGTTAATTCATCGGCTGTCATGTCAAAATTTACATCAAACGGCATATCACGCTTGCGTTTTTTGGTAAACCCAATCATGGTGAATATTCCGTGATAGCTGTTTTCCCAACTGGCAGGAATTGGTTTCAAGAAGCGACTATTTCCGCCCCGACCGAAGTATAATCTGACGCAGTTTTTCTCGACTTTTCCTTTGATATTTGGGTCATTTGCTGTGCAAGTGCTACGTTTTGGGAGGGGTGTGTTCCAATCTGTGAAAATATCCTTGATTTCTTTGCTATCTACTCTCATGCCCAAAAGTGGGATTAATTCGTCTATCATCTTTGATGTTTTTTAATTTGTTGCAATTTACATCAATCTGATAGAAGTATTGCGTGTTTTGTGGTTGAAAAATCACAAAACTTTAAAATTTGTTATAATTTACATTGAATTAACTGACCTGTCTTTTATCAATAAAATCTCTAAATGCCTTGCGATAAGTGTCGCTAATGGGAAGGAAGTTTTTACCAATCTGAACCTTTTCTTTGTCAATCGCTTCGATGGCATCAAAGGCCACTATGAACGAATTATGAATCCTAATGAACTGATTATGAGGGAGTTGCGTTTCCAAACTTTTCATGGTTTGGAGGGTGACAATCCTTTTTGGAGCAGTTCCTCGTTCGCTGGTGTGGATACTTACATAATCTTTCAAACCCTCAATATACAAGATTTCATTGAGCCGAATCTTGACTAATTTTGTGCCATCTTTCACAAAAATAAAGTCTTGGTTTTTGTCCGAAATAACGTTGATTTCCTGCGTAACTTTTTCTTGAATCATGGGTTTCGCTTCGGCGAGTCTGATGGTGGCACGTTCGACGGCTTTCAGAAATCGCTCTAAACTGATGGGTTTCAGCAGGTAATCAAACACTTCTAATTCGTAGCCTTCGAGTGCATACTCGGAGTAGGCCGTAGTAAGAATAACCAAAGGTTTTTTTTGTAGAATTTTGAGCAAAGTAATGCCCGTAATTTCGGGCATTTGAATATCCGAAAACATAATATCGACGGTGTTTTCACGCAGAAAATCGAGTGCTTTCAAGGGACAC
>JANNEN010000152.1:0-1504 GCA_031378715.1 Emticicia sp. | reverse complement strand
GAAAAGTCTTTTAGAAATAAAAACGGCTAAATTAAGTATTTAACCGTTTTGAGTTTTCAAGCAAAATCATCGTAGAAAAACTGCTCTTTAACAATTTTCCCTTCCCGAACCTCAAAGACACAAATTTGTTCTTTGTTCTTCCTTTGTTTCCCTCTCATGGATACATCCATGCCAGTCATCATTGAAAAAAAGAAAGTCGAAACCACTATCTCACTCATATAACTGCCGTGAATGGCTTCAACTTGTGAGAAAAAGAGTCCCTCCTTTTGTCTAAGGGCATCAATTCCAGTAACTACCAAAGGGAGATTACTGTCATTTTTAGGTTCAATACTTACAGCATCAGGAGCATAAAGTTCGTCTTGGATTTGCTCATACTGGTGCATTTGGATCAACTCATAATACCGGGCTGCTACTTCTTGTGTTGTCATTGTTCTAATGGTTTAATTAAAGATGGAGCAAAACTAATTAAGGTGTTTGACAACAGTATGTCAAGGGTAAAATCTTTAATTAAATTATATCATCAAGGATGTCGCTGTATCAAATAATCAATAAATTTTGAAGATTAGTAGAGTAAAAAGTATAAAAATCTATAATGAGGGATGAGTACATTTAGATTTTTTTCACGGAATAATTAAATAAAATAGAACAATATAAAGAATCTGTATTAGAATAATTACATTTTTAACCTATATTGAAACTTTTGGTCGTAAATTTGTGTCAAGATTAAAATTAGTATTGAGACCATAGTATTAGAGTATTTGGTATTCAATTCATTTTTCAAGAAACTATAATAAAGTTTTGCTCAATACTAAAATAAACCAAAGACTCTCTACTGAAAATTTAAGATTATGAAGTACGATTTGTTATTAGCGGAATTAATTGTGGCAAAGTCACAAAACCGCCCAGAAGTATCACAGACAACTGAAAATCAGGAGTCTAATAAAAGTTGGTTAGAGCGTTTTTTTGATTTCCTAACGCCTAACGATTTACAAATTGCCACAAGATAGCAATCCATAAAATGCACGAAGCCCCTTCAAATTTATTTGTAGGGGCTTTTTGTTGTTCAAAGTTGTAGGGCTGTAAGTCGTAAGACATAAGATGCAGCAATAGATTTACTTAAAGACTTTCGACTTATAGACTTATGACTTAAAAATGACTGACAGACAAATTTTGCTATTCACGGGCGACATCCAAACGGGAAAGTCCACAAAACTATTAGAATGGTGTGCTGACAAAAACGCTTTGGGTTTCGTTACGCCTACGGTTTCGGGCAAAAAAGTGTTGCATGATTTGGCTACTGCCCAACAAATACCTTACGAATTAAGTTCTCCTTCGGAAAATGCTATAGCAATTGGGCGTTATTTTCTAGCTGCGGATGCTTTTGTAGCAGCCTACAATATCATCGAAAATGCCATCGCAGCGCAACCTGATTGGATTGTATTAGACGAAATTGGCAAACTCGAACTCCGCAACGAAGGGCATCATCGCGCCATCGAATTATTGC